>JBEGOM010000010.1:0-71043 GCA_041181985.1 Pseudomonadota bacterium
GCATCACGGTTCTCCACCAACAAACTGACCCGCTGGCCCACAGGCAGGCAAACTTTGGTGGGCACATGACCAAAGGGCAAATCGGTCAACACAGGCACCTTGGTGTGCGACCTCAACCAGTTCACCACGCTTTGCATGTGAAAGCCTTGGTCGTGGGGTGTGAGTTTGTATTGCGTGAACTGCCCCAGCACAATGACTTTTTGCTGCGCCAAAACGCCAGCATGCAACAACTGCGTCAGCATGCGCTCAATGCGGTAGGGGTGTTCGCCCACATCTTCTAAAAACAAAACGCCCTGCTTGACTTGCGGAAAAAACGGCGTGCCCAACAAACTGCACAAAACGGTCAAGTTGCCGCCCCACAGCAAAGCATCGCGCGCCCACACACCATCGGCTCTGGTTTGCGCTTTAACGCACGCTGCTGACAAGCGCCAACCTGCGCCCTCCCCTTGGCCGCTGAGCATGTCGTCAAAACAAGCTTCCATGATGTCATCGGGTTGCTCGGCACCAAAGTCTTCGCCCAAGGCAGGCCCGGCCCAAGTCACAGCACCGGTTTTGGCCAACAGCGCATTTTGAAAAGCCGTGAAATCACTCAAGCCCACAAACTGCGTGCCCTTGTCAATCGCTTTGGCCAGCGCTTTGTAGGGCAGGTCCGGCAAGATGCGGGTCAAACCATAACCACCGCGAGAAATCATGGCCACATCGGCACCACTGGCCGCCGCGCGTTGAATGGCCGACAAACGTGTGGCGTCGTCCCCCGCAAAACGGGTTTGGCGGTTGAGCGCATTGGCATCTAGCTCCACTTCGTGGCCTAACTTTTTCAATCGGGCCACGCCGCGCTTGAAGGCTGCTTTGTCGCGCACTGCGCCGCTGGGAGAGTAAATGTAGATGTGTGCCATGGGTGAATGTTACAGGTCTAATGCTGGCTCTGTTTGCTTCAGCCATGCGGCAAGCACACGCGGCCCCGCCAAATGACCACGGTCAGGGTACGGCGCGTTCAACAAAGCCTCGCCCTCTTTGCTTGAAGGTGAAACCGATGTTGCATAACTAATGCGCAACTCTGGCAAGGCTTGTTGCAATAGAGCCATCAAAGGGTGCATGTCTGGCGAGGCCATCAAATGATGCGCTGAAGCTTTTGCGTTCATTGAAATGTGATTCAGAAAATCATTCAGCACTTGCACATGCCAAGCCAAAGTGTGGGCCGATTCTTTTTTGGGTTTGTCTGACAAACCAAAGCCTGGCAAATCGAGTGCCACTGCATTTGCGTTGGTTTGCAAGTGCGAAAGGTATGACGCACTCCAGTTGTTCAAACCGTGCAAATAAATCGTCACAGGCGTGTTGCAAGCGTCAGGCGCGCGGTTGTCAAACCAATGCAATCTCAGACCGTTCAGCGAAGGCCATTTGCTTTCGAACCGTGACCATTCTTTGGGCAAAGCATGTGTGGACCAAATGTGTTCGCTGGGGCGCAGAGCGTCTTCACGCAATGGCGTTTTGTTTTGCTGTTGCGATTGACGGCGTTGTTCAAAAAAATCTTGCAACACACTCGCACATTCGTTCGCCAACACACCGCCGTGCCATTGGGTTTGATGGTTAAGTTGCGGGTTATCTAACAACTGCACCACCGATGTGACAGCACCTGTTTTGGGCTCGGTGGCACCAAACACCACGCGCTTGAAACGTGCATGCAACAAAGCGCCGCTGCACATGACACAGGGCTCGAGGGTGACATACAAAGTGCAATCGTCTAAACGGTAGTTGCCCAACACCTTGGCCGCTGCGCGCATGGCATTGACTTCGGCGTGCGCGGTGGGGTCGCTGTTCGTCACGGGAGAGTTTTGCCCTTCGGCAATCACCTGCCCTGCCCTGACCACCACCGCGCCCACAGGCACCTCGCCCGCTTGCGCTGCTGCGTGTGCTTGCTCTAGGGCGAGCTGCATGAAATGCAGGTCTTCAAGGGATGTTTCACTCATGCTACGGCTTGGGCACATGTCATGTCTCTGCGTTGGCTCATGAGTTTGCATTTGGCATTCACACGTCTTTTTGAGCGCCAACGTTGTCCACCAAACCAACTGTGACCATCCACTGCGCCAAAGCCTTTTCGTTGTCGTTGCCATGAAAATACACATCGTGCATGGCTTGGTGTGATTCAGGGCGATGTTGGTTGAGTTTGATCTTGCATTGCAAATCGGTGATGTTCATTTCAAACGCCACAATGCCGTTCAACATTTTTTCTTGGTACGACACATCAAGATTTCGCCATTGATCGGCATAAGCAGGTTCGTGGTCACCGATAAGTTGTTTGAGCAAAGCGTCTTTGGCAGCTTCGCCTTCGAGTAGCTGTGTGGTCACACGCGCATGCACTGCTAAATAACTCCAAGTGGGCACACGCGTGAGGTCGGGATAAACCTGCGGCGACATGTAAGCGTGCGGTCCGGTAAAAACCACCAGTGCTTCAGGTCGCGCTTGTAAATAACGCCAATGCGGATTGCCACGCGCCACATGGCCTAACAACAAAGTTTTATCAACCGTTTGCTCTAAGTGAATCGGCAAATGGCTGACAAATGGAAAACCAGCATCGTCCACGCTGGTCATTTGGGCAAAAGGATGGGCCCGCATCAGGGCCCATGCATGTGTGTCGTCTTGCGACTTGAACTGTGCGGGTAGATACATCTGCTCTGCCCCGAGGTTTGCGCTGCTTGACGCAGAAGCGCCTTAACGGCGTTTTGTGGCAGGGCCACCTGCACCCATGGGTGCTTTGCCTTCGATGTGACGGAAGGTCACGCGGGCTTTGGTCATGTCGTAGGGTGACAACTCGACGGTGACTTTGTCACCCTCAATGATGCGGATACGGTGCAAACGCATTTTGCCGGCGGTATAGGCCACCAACGAGTGACCGTTTTCCAAGGTGATGCGGTAACGCGAGTCTGGCAAGACTTCGGTCACAACACCCTTCATTTCCAGCATTTCTTCTTTGGCCATGTATTCTCAAAATTCTCTAAAAGGGTTGATTGTAGGGCGTTTAGGGGTGATTTGGGTCATTCCCACTCGATGGTCGCGGGTGGTTTGCTCGACACATCCATGGTCACACGGTTGATGCCGCGCACTTCGTTGATGATGCGGCCTGACACTTTCTTGAGCAACGCATAAGGCAACTCGGCCCAATCGGCGGTCATGAAGTCGCTGGTTTGCACGGCGCGCAAGGCGACCACATATTCGTAGGTGCGGCCATCGCCCATCACGCCCACGCTCTTGACGGGCAAGAACACGGTAAAGGCTTGACTGGTGAGGTCGTACCAAGATTTACCGGTGGCTTCGTCTTTGCAGTTGCGCAACTCTTCGATGAAGATGGCGTCTGCTCGGCGCAGCAGGTCGGCGTATTCTTTTTTGACTTCGCCCAAAATGCGCACGCCCAAGCCAGGGCCGGGGAATGGGTGGCGATAGACCATGTCATGAGGCAACCCCAAGGCGACGCCGAGTTCACGGACTTCGTCTTTGAACAAATCGCGCAGGGGTTCTAAGAGTTTCAAGCCCAACTGTTCGGGCAAGCCGCCCACATTGTGGTGACTCTTGATGGTGACTGCTTTTTTGCTTTTCGCACCGCCGCTTTCAATCACATCGGGGTAAATGGTGCCTTGGGCTAGGAAGGTGGCGCCTTTGACGGCGGGTCCGCCGTCAATGCCTTTTTTGTCAGCGCCGCCGGCCTTCAACTTGGCCGCTTCAGCCTTGAACACATCCACAAACAAACCGCCAATGATTTTGCGTTTGGCTTCGGGGTCGCTCACACCGGCGAGTTTGCCCAAGAACAACTCACTGGCGTCCACGCGAATCACTTTGGCGTGCAACTTGCCGACGAACATGTCCATCACCATGTCGCCTTCGTTCAAACGCAACAAGCCGTGGTCCACAAACACGCAAGTGAGTTTGTCGCCAATGGCGCGGTGAATCAACGCAGCGGCGACGGATGAATCCACACCACCAGAGAGGCCCAAAATGACTTCTTCATCGCCCACTTGTTGGCGGATCGACTCAACCGCTTCAGCAATGTGATCGCGCATGATCCAGTCGGGCTGGGTGCCGCAGATGTCGAGCACAAAACGGTTGAGCATGGCTTGGCCTTGCACCGTGTGCGTGACCTCGGGGTGAAACTGCACCGCGTAAAACTTGCGCGCCTCGTCGGCCATGCCGGCGATGGGGCAGCTGGGTGTGCTGGCCATGACCTTGAAGCCTTCGGGCAGTTGGGTCACTTTGTCACCGTGGCTCATCCACACTTTGAGCATGCCGTGGCCTTCGGGTGTGGTGAAGTCGGCAATGTCTTTCAAGAACGCGGTGTGACCATGCGCACGCACTTCGGCGTAACCAAATTCGCGGGTTTGGCCGCTTTCAACCTTGCCACCGAGTTGTTGCGCCATGGTTTGCATGCCATAGCAAATGCCCAACACAGGCACGCCCAGCTCAAACACAGCTTGGGGCGCATTGTCAGTACTTTCTTCGTACACGCTAGCGTGGCTGCCCGACAAAATCACGCCCTTCAAATTGCCATCAGCGGCGTAGGCGCGCACCCAGTCGTCGGTCACATCACAAGGATGCACTTCGCAATACACATGGGCCTCGCGCACGCGGCGGGCGATGAGTTGGGTGACCTGGGAGCCGAAGTCGAGAATCAGAATTTTTTGGTGCGACATAAAACAAAAAGGGCCAGTCAGTGGCCTGGCCCTATTGTCGCAAATTTATGAGGGCAAATTGCCCTGCCCTCGCCTGATTCGCAGGGAAATTCAGGCGGGTTCAGTCTCAATCTGCCCGGTAATTGGGCGCTTCTTTGGTGATCTGCACATCGTGCACATGGCTTTCGCGAATGCCGGCAGCTGTGATCTCCACAAATTCGGCTTTGTTTTTCATCTCGTCGATGGTGGCGCAACCGCAGTAGCCCATGCTGGCGCGTACGCCACCAGCCATTTGGTAGACGATGCTGACCATCGAGCCTTTGTAGGGCACGCGGCCTTCAATGCCCTCGGGCACGAGTTTGTCGGCGTTGGGGTTGCCGGTGCTTGACTCTTGAAAATAGCGGTCGGCACTGCCTTGTTGCATGGCGCCAATGCTGCCCATGCCACGGTAGCTTTTGTAACTGCGGCCTTGGTAGAGGATGACTTCACCCGGCGCTTCTTCGGTGCCGGCAAACATGCCGCCCATCATCACGCTTGAAGCGCCTGCGGCGATGGCTTTGGCAATGTCGCCGCTGTAGCGAATGCCGCCATCGGCAATGAGCGGTATGCCCGAGCCTTTGAGGGCGGTGGCCACATTGTCAATCGCCATGATTTGCGGCACGCCCACACCTGCCACGATACGGGTGGTGCAAATCGAGCCGGGGCCAATGCCCACCTTCACCGCGTCAGCACCTGCTTCGGCCAAAGCCAAGGCTGCGGCACCCGTAGCGATGTTGCCACCCACGACATCGATATGCGGGTAGTTTTTCTTGACCCAACGCACGCGTTCAATCACACCGTGGCTGTGACCGTGCGCAGTGTCCACCACGATGGCGTCAACCCCTGCTTTGACCAACGCTTCCACACGTTCTTCGGTGCCCTCGCCCACGCCCACTGCTGCGCCCACGCGCAAACGGCCGGATGAATCACGTGCGGCATTGGGGAAACTGGTTTGTTTGGTGATGTCTTTCACCGTGATCAAACCTTTGAGTTCAAACGCATCGTTGATGACCAACAAACGCTCGAGCTTGTGTTTGTTGAGCAAGGCCTTGGCTTGCTCGGGGGTGGTGCCCTCGGGCACAGTCACCAAACGCGCGCGCGGCGTCATGATCTCGCTCACCTTTTGGTCGTAGCGTGTTTCAAAGCGCAAATCGCGCCCAGTGACGATGCCCACCACTTGTTTGCCTTCGCACACCGGAAAGCCTGAGACACCTAATTCGTCAGACAAAGCCATGACTTGGCGCACGGTGGTGTTGGGGGTGATGACCACCGGGTCACGCAACACACCACTCTCGTAGCGCTTGACCTTGGCCACTTGCGCAGCTTGTTCTTGTGCGGTGAGGTTTTTGTGCACGATGCCCATGCCACCTTCTTGGGCGATGGCAATGGCCAAGCGAGCTTCAGTCACGGTGTCCATTGCGGCAGACACCAAAGGCAAATTGAGTTGGATGTTGCGTGAGAAACGCGTGGCGAGCGAAGTGTCCTTGGGCAGGACTTGAGAGTAGGCTGGCACCAGCAACACATCGTCGAAGGTGAGGGCTTTGCCGAGTAGGCGCATGTGAGAGCTCCAAAAAAAGAATTCTAGGGAATGTGGAAACTACGGGTGTATACAGTCTTGAAGGGTCGAAAATAAGGCCATCATCAGAAATTCAAAAGAGCACAATAAAAACAATGAATTTCATTTTTTCTAACAATTCATTCCATCGTTGATTGACATGCTGCATTTCAAAAACATTTCTCTCGTTAAATCGCTGTCGTGGCTGTGTTTGTCAGCCATGCCGTTGGCTGCATTGGCCAATCCGGTCACCTATGGCTACGACGAACTCGAGGCGCTGATGATGAAAAACAGCCCTTCGCTGCGCGCAGCCGCGAGCGAGGTGGATGCTGCGCGTTCTGCGGTGGACACGGCGCGTGCTTTTCCCAATCCGCAAATTGAATCGCTCAAGGGCACACGCTTAGCACGCTCAGGCGCGCCTGACCCCAACAGACAAGTCAAGTCGATCAGCCTCACGCAAGATTTGGACATGCCATGGCACCGCTTTCCGCGCGTCGATGGCGCCGAGGCAGGGTTCAGTGCCGCACAAGCCAATCAGCAGTCGTTTGTGAATGACATGCGTGCCAAATTGCGTGTGCGTTATTTTGATTTGCTACGCCGTCAAGCAGAGAGCCGTGCGGGTCGCGAAGACAGTGCCTTGATGGAAGGCATTCGCTCGCGCATTGCGTTGATGGTGGAGACCGGTGAAGCACCGCGTTTTGAATTGGTCAAAGCAGATGCCGAAATGTTAAATGCGCAAAAGCTGGCGCAATCGGCAGAGTTGCGTGTGCATCAGTCGCGCGTGGCTTTGCGTGCATTGGTGGGCCCCGAGTTGCCCGCCACCTTTGAGGTGGTGGACCTGGACCGCAGTTTGCCCGCGCCCCCACCTCTCAAACAAGTGCAAGCCGAAATTTTGTCGACCAACCCTGAAATTGCGCGCACCCGTGCTGAGCGTTTGCAGCTAGAGAAAAAACTGAGCGAAGAGAAGGCCTTGCGTTTGCCCAAACTCGCTTTGCGTGCCGAGCAAGACCAAGACCCCGACTACACCAGCAAGCGTGTGGGTTTGGCGCTAGAGGTGCCTTTGTGGAATTGGCGCAGCGGCCCCGTAGGTGAAGCTGCTGCGCGTCTCACGCAAACCAGCGAAATGTTGGTTTACCAAGAGTTTTCATTGCTTCAAGAACTCGACGCCGCCTACCAACAGTTTGGCATTGCCCAAGCGCAAATGGTGGCTTTGGAATCAGGCATCGTGCGTCAAACAGCCAATGCGTTGCGTATTGCTGAGGTGGCTTACAAAGCGGGCGAAAAAGGATTCTTAGAAGTGTTAGACGCCCAACGCGCCTTTCGCGCTGCACGCAACGAATTGATAACCGCCCGCTTCGAACTCGCGAGCGCCTGGACCGAAATTGAGCGCATTCGCGCAATAACTCCCAACCCTCCGTGACGGCAACCACAACCTAAGCTATGACACCACGCTTCAAATCGACATATCTTTACGCTTTCACCATCGCAGCTGCACTGTGTTTGACAGCTTGCCAAAAGGGTAAAACTGAAAAAAACGGTCCGATGGAAGTCGACGCCAATGTGGTGCAAGCTGACGCCAACATGCTGTCACAACTCAAAGTGACAGAAGTTATTTACAGCGAGTTGTCAGACACCTTGCGCGTGGCAGGGCAAATTGATTTCGATGAGCAGTCGTTGACGCGCATTGGCGCAAGTGTGACCGGACGGGTCACACATATTCAAGCTCCACTTGGCGCTGTGGTGAACAAAGGCGATGTGTTGGCTACCATCAACAGCAGCGAGTTGTCTAGCTCGCAGTTGGCGTATTTGAAAGCTCGCTCTGAAAAAGAATTGCACCGACGTAATGTGGAACGCGCCAAAACATTGTTTGCTTCAGATGTGATCAGCGCCGCCGAATTGCAGCGCCGTGAAAATGAATTTGAAATCGCCTCAGCCGAAACACGCGCGGCTCAAGACCAATTGCGCGTGTTGGGCGTGAGCCCACAAGCGATTGAACGCTTGGCCAGCAGCGGTGCGATCGATTCGGGCTCGAGTGTGGTGTCCACCATTCAAGGTGTGGTGGTCGAGCGCAAAGTAGCGACTGGGCAAGTGGTGCAACCCTCCGATGTGATGTTTGTGGTGGCCAACCTCAACCGTGTGTGGGCGGTCGCGCAAGTGCCAGAGCAACAGGTGTCTCAAGTGAAAGCGGGACAAGCGGTGCACATTGAGGTTCCCGCCTTGGCACACGAAAAAATATTGGGTAAGTTGATTTATGTGGGGCAAACGGTCAACCCCGAAACACGCACGGTGTTGGTCAGAACCGAACTCGACAACAAGGGCGGTCGTCTCAAACCCTCCATGTTGGCCACCATGTTGATCGAGTCTGCACCCATGCCGCGTGTGGTGGTGCCCTCCTCTGCCGTGGTGCGTCAAGACGATGCGGACCATGTGTTTGTTGAGCAAAGCGATGGCAAGTTTCGCCTCACACCCGTCAAACTGGCGGCAGAACAAAACAACCAACGGGTGGTGTTAGAGGGCATCAAAACCGGCATGCGTGTGGTCTCTGAAGGCGCGTTTCATTTAAACAACCAGCGCAACCTCAATCAAATGGTAAGCGGAGGCTAAGCCATGTTGACCGCATTGGTAAGAAGCGCACTCAAACAGCGCTTGGTGGTGACTGTCATTGCCGTGGTGTTGCTGTTTTTTGGTTTGAACGCTGCCAACAAATTGTCGGTCGATGCATTTCCTGATGTGACCAATGTGCAGGTGCAAATTGCCACCGAAGCACCGGGACGCTCTCCTGAAGAAGTGGAACGGTTTGCCACCGTACCCATTGAAGTGGCCATGACGGGTTTGCCCGGTTTGACCGAATTGCGTTCACTCAACAAGCCGGGCTTGTCGCTGATCACCTTGGTGTTCACCGATGCCACCAATGTGTACTTCGCGCGCCAGTTGGTGATGGAACGGTTGATGGAGGTCAGCACCCGTTTGCCTGCGGGCATCACCCCCGTGTTGGGCCCTGTGTCATCTGGTTTAGGTGAGGTGTACCAATACACACTTGAACATCCCAACGATGGCAAGCGAGAACTCTCGCAAGAAGAATTGACCCAACGGCGCGTGGTGCAAGACTGGGTGCTTCGGCCTTTGTTGCGCTCTATTCCAGGCGTGGCTGAAATCAACTCACAAGGTGGTTATGTCAAGCAATACCATGTGCTGGTCAACCCCGAGCGTTTGCGCCATTACAAAATTCGTTTGGCCGATGTGTATGACGCCGTGTCACGCAACAACGCCAACTCAGGCGGTGGCGTGTTGCCACAAGCCGCTGAGCAATATTTGATTCGAGGCGTAGGTTTGGTCAATGGCCTGAGCGATTTAGGACAAATCGTTTTGAAAGAAACCAACGGCACGCCTGTTTACATGCGCGATGTGGCGGAAATTAAATTTGGCCACGAAGTGCGTCAAGGTGCCGTGATCAAAAATGGGGACACCGAAGCCGTGGGTGGCATCGTGATGATGATGACCGGTGGCAACGCCAAAGAGGTGGTGTCCCGCATCAAAGCGCGTGTGAAAGAAATCAATGACCGCGACATGCTGCCCGGTGGTTTGAAAGTCACGCCCTACTACGACCGCTCTGAATTGGTCGATGCCGCTTTGTGGACCGTCACCAAAGTGTTGATCGAAGGCGTGGTGTTGGTGGTGATCGTGCTGTTTTTGTTCTTAGGTGATGTGCGTTCTTCACTGATCGTTGTGGCCACCTTGGTGTTGACGCCACTGCTCACCTTCATGGCCATGAACAAACTGGGCATCTCAGCCAACCTGATGTCACTCGGTGGTTTGGCCATTGCCATTGGTTTGATGGTCGATGGCTCGGTGGTGGTGGTAGAAAACGCCTACGCGCGTTTGGGCCGCGCTGCTGAGTTGGGTGAGAGCAAAGTGCGTGGCATTTTGAACGCGGTCACAGAAGTGGCCACGCCAGTCATTTTCGGTGTGGGCATCATCATTTTGGTGTTCTTGCCGCTGATGACATTGCAAGGCATGGAGGGCAAGATGTTTGCGCCCTTGGCCTACACCATTGCCATTGCATTGGCGGTGTCATTGGTGCTGTCCATGACGCTGTCTCCGGTGTTGTCGTCTTACTTGCTCAAGCCACCGCAAGGCGATGGCGACCATGACACCAAGCTCATTCGCGTTTTGAAATCCCGCTACTTGCGCTTGCTCGATGCAGCCATGTCCAACCAAAAGCGGACCCTCGCTGCATCTGTTGGTGCGTTTGTGCTGGCGATTGCATTGGTGCCTTTTTTGGGCACGGCGTTCATTCCTGAAATGAAAGAAGGCTCGGTGGTGCCAGGTATCAACCGCGTGCCCAATATTTCGCTTGAAGAGTCGATCAAGATGGAAATGCAGGCCATGAAGTTGGTGATGTCGGTGCCGGGCGTGAAATCAGCCATCTCTGGTTTGGGCCGAGGCGAATCACCTGCTGACCCACAAAGCCCCAACGAGTCAACACCTATTGTGAGTTTGTTACCGCGCGATCAATGGCCTTCAGGTTGGGATCAAGACGACATCGCCCAAGCCATGCGCGACAAACTCAAAGTCTTGCCCGGGGTCCAAATTGTGATGGCGCAGCCCATCTCTGACCGGGTGGATGAAATGGTCACCGGTGTGCGCTCAGACATTGCGGTGAAAGTGTTTGGCGACGATTTGGATGAACTCAAACGCGTGGCCAATCAAATTGCCAAAGTCGCGCAAGGCATTCAAGGTGCACAAGACTTGCGTGTGGAACGCATTTCGGGTCAGCAGTATTTGCAGATCGACATCAACCGACAAGACATTGCGCGCATGGGTTTGAATGTGTCGGATGTGAACGACATCATTGAAACCGCCATCGGTGGCAAGGTGGCCTCAGAGGTGTTTGAAGGCGAAAGGCGCTTTTCTGCGGTGGTGCGATTACCAGAAAATTTCCGCAACAACATAGAAGCCATCTCCAACATCATTTTGAGTTCAGGCAACGGTGCGGTCGCTCGGTTGAGCGATGTGGCGGAGATCAATGTGCTGGATGGCCCTGCACAAATTTCTCGCGAAATGGCCAAGCGCCGCATTGTGGTGGGCATCAATGTGAAAGACCGCGACTTGGGCAGTTTCGTGGCTGAATTGCAAACCAAGGTGGCTGAAAAGATCAAACTGCCTGAAGGCTATTACCTGGAATGGGGCGGTCAGTTCCAAAACATGGAACGCGCGTTGGGACATTTGAAAATCATTGTGCCCATCACCGTGGCAGCGATTTTCTTTTTGTTGTTCTTGCTGTTCAATTCGGTGAAATTTGCCACGCTCATCATCACGGTGCTGCCATTCGCATCGATGGGTGGCATTGTGGGATTGTTTGTGTCGGGCGAGTATTTATCTGTGCCGGCTTCCGTGGGCTTCATTGCACTGTGGGGCATCGCGGTGCTCAATGGCGTGGTGTTGGTGTCATGCATTCGTGGTTTGCGTGAGAACGGCATGTCAGTGCAGCAAGCTGTTGTAGAAGGCGCCAAACAACGTTTTCGCCCTGTCATGATGACCGCCACGGTAGCCATGCTGGGTCTTATTCCCTTCCTGATTTCAGATGGGCCAGGCTCTGAAGTACAACGCCCCTTGGCGATTGTGGTGATCGGCGGTTTGTTCACCTGCACCTTGCTCACCCTGGTGGTGGTGCCCACGATTTACCACTGGTTTGATGAAAAAGAAATTGAAGCCTGACGGGAGTAACGCATGAAAGAAATCAAAGCCATCATTCGTCCTTCTAAGCTACCCATGCTGAGAGAAAAGTTACGCGCCCTGCCAGGCTTTCCGGGCATGACCGTGAGCCAAGCGCAAGGCTGCTCTGCGCCGAGTGTGCACACGCCCAGCAACTTACAAGAAGAGTTGACCGACTACACACCGAAGGTGCGCATCGAAATTGTGTCGCCCGACGAAGTGTGCGAAAGCATCGTCGATTTGATTGTCAACACGGCACAGATTGGACAAATTGGTGATGGCTTGGTGTGGGTGACTGACATCACTCGCGCTGTGTTTTTGTTCAAGTCGGTCGCGGGACCTGAGCGACCCTGATTCGTTTTGAAACAGCGCAGGCTTATAAAAAACCAGGGCTTCAATACCCCGGCTTGGCCCCCGGCCTGCGTTTGGCAAACAAGCCCGCACCTCTCGTGCCCTGCTTTTGAAACCGCTCGCGCCGTGCCACTTTGGGGTCGACCAACAAAGGGCGATAAATTTCCACACGGTCTAAATCACGCAACACATGGTTGAGCGTGGTTTTGCGGCCCCAAATGCCCACCCCAAAAGCGTTGTGATCGCGCAAATTGATGTCGGGACATTTTTGCAACAAACCCGATTGTTCAATCGCTTGGGCTACGGTGGTGCCTTTGGGTAACCGCAGTTCATGTTGTGTCACTTGTCGCGGCGCGGGCGAATACACGAGCGTGACATGCAACACATCGGTGGGCGTTACTGCATCGTGCGCGGAGAGAAGGTTTGTCACGCCGAGTACACCTGCTCTGCGCGTTTCACAAAGGCATCGACCAAGGTGCTGGCAATTTTGTCGAACAAGGGCCCCACCAAGCTGCCAAACATGCTTTCAAATTCGTAGTTCAAGGTGAGCTCAATGCGGCAAGCGCGTTGTGCTTCTTGCGTGTTGGGGTTGGTCAGCGGATGAAAGTCCCAGGTGCCGTGCAACTGCTTGAACGGGCCATTGACCAACTCGAGTTTGACCTGTCGACCGGGCACATGCACATTGCGGGTGGTGAAGCTTTTGCGAAAGCCACCCAAGGACATGCCAATTTCGGCCACCATGCCGTTGTCGTGTTTTTCTTGCACCGTACCGCGCTCACACCAAGGCAAAAACTCGGGGTACCGGGGTACATCGGTCACCAACGCATACATTTCTTCAGCGCTGAACCAGATCAAAACGGACTTGTGAATGGTTTTCATAGAATGGTGCACATTGTAAGAAGGCTGACCGCCCCCACATCTGCTTCATGGCTACCAAAAAACCCGCTCTCCAAACACGCATTGCCGACAACAAAAAGGCAGCGTTCAACTATTTCTTCGAAGAAAAATTCGAGGCAGGCATGGTGCTGGAAGGCTGGGAAGTCAAATCTGCCCGCGAAGGCAAGGTGCAACTGACCGACGGCTATGTGGTGATTCGCGATGGCGAATTGTTTGTCATTGGCTGCCAAATCAACCCCTTGCACACAGCCTCTAGCCATGTGCGTCCTGATTCGGTGCGCACCAAGAAGTTGTTGATGAAGAAAGACGAGATCAAACGTCTGATCGGCAAGGTCGAGCAAAAGGGCTACACCTTGGTACCCATCAACTTGCATTGGAAAAACGGCAAAATCAAATGCGAAATCGCACTGGCCAAAGGCAAGGCCGAGCACGACAAGCGCGACACCATCAAAGACCGCGAAGGCAAGCGCGAGGTGGAGCGGGCGATGAAGTCACGCAACCGCTGAGGTTGACGCTTATTTCTTTTTGCGCGGCGGCAAGCCGGTGTGCTGAGTTAGCACTTGTCCTGCGCGAGGTTGCGTTGCGCGCTTGGCACCGGTTGTATTGACGGTCTTGCTGCCCAGTGGCGTGCTGTTCTTGCGCCGCGCACTGGTGTAACTGCCGTCGGTGAGCGGCTGAAAGGTTGGAATCAAATGGTGCTTGCCATTGCCGATCAAATCAGCACGGCCCATGGCTTTGAGGGCTTCGCGTAACAAGGGCCAGTTGTTGGCATCGTGGTAACGCAAAAACGCTTTGTGCAAACGGCGACGGCGCTCGCCGCGCACGATGTCCACCGCTTCGCTTTGACGGGTGACACGCCCCAAAGGGTTTTTGCCCGAGTGATACATCGCCGTAGCTGTCGCCATGGGGCTTGGGTAAAAGGTTTGTACTTGGTCCGCACGAAAGCCGTTGCGTTTGAGCCAAAGCGCCAAATTCATCATGTCCTCATCGCTGGTGCCGGGGTGGGCTGCGATGAAATAGGGAATGAGAAATTGTTTTTTGCCAGCTTCGGCGCTGTACTTGTCAAACATCTGTTTGAACTTGTCGTAGCTGCCAATGCCAGGCTTCATCATTTTTGTAAGCGGCCCGCCTTCGGTGTGCTCAGGCGCAATTTTCAAATAACCACCCACATGGTGAGTGACCAACTCTTTCACATATTCGGGCGACTTGACCGCGAGGTCGTAGCGCAGGCCCGAGCCAATCAAAATTTTCTTCACACCTTTGAGTGCACGCGCACGGCGGTACATGTGAATGAGCGAGCTGTGATCGGTGTTGAGGTTTTGACAAATGCCCGGATACACACAGCTCGGTTTGCGACACGCAGCTTCAATCTCGGGGCTCTTGCAACCGATGCGATACATGTTGGCCGTGGGCCCACCCAAGTCGGAAATAACGCCTGTGAAGCCAGGCACTTTGTCGCGAATGTCTTCGATTTCGCGAATGATCGAATCTTCCGAACGGCTTTGGATGATGCGCCCTTCGTGCTCGGTGATCGAGCAAAAAGTACAGCCCCCAAAACAACCGCGCATGATGTTGACGCTGAAGCGGATCATCTCCCACGCAGGAATTTTGGTGGCACCATCGTGGCTGCCATTCTCATCGGCGTAGGTGGGATGCGGACTGCGTGCGTAGGGCAAGTCAAACACATGGTCCATCTCAGCGGTGGTGAGCGGAATCGGCGGCGGGTTGACCCACACATCGCGTGCGGTGTGGCCCTCGCCATGCGCTTGCACCAAACAGCGTGCGTTGCCGGGGTTGGTTTCCAAATGCAACACGCGGTTGGCGTGGGCGTACAACACAGGGTCTGACTTGACTTGCTCATAGCTTGGCAAGCGAATGACACTGCGCTCGCGAGGTGGCACTTTGAGTTTGCCTTTACCTTGCAAGGCGGGCATGGCGGCGCTTGGCACAAAGGTCAAAGGCTTGATGGAAGACACACTTGCGGCAGAAGACTTTGCGGCGGTTGCAATGGCTTTAGCCGCGCTCTCTGCATTGGTTGCGTCGGCCACAGCTTGCGCTTCTTCCTCACGCGCACATGTTTCGCCTTGCGCCTTTGCCTGGTCGCTGACCATCAAATACGGGTTGACATGCGCCTCTACCCTGCCCGGCGCATCGATGTCGGTGGAATCAATTTCGTACCAACCATCAGGCGTTTCGCGGCGCACAAAGGCGGTGCCACGCACATCGGTGATGTGCTGAACGGGTTCTTTGGCGGCGAGACGATGTGCGATTTCCACAATCGCACGCTCTGCGTTGCCATACAAAAGCAAGTCGCATTTGCTGTCGACCACGATGGAGCGACGCACTTTGTCTGACCAATAGTCGTAATGCGCGATGCGACGCAACGAACCTTCAATGCCGCCCAACACAATGGGCACATCGTTGAATGCTTCGCGACACCGCTGGCTGTACACCAAGGCCGCACGGTCGGGGCGTTTGCCGCCCTCATCGCCGGGGGTGTAAGCGTCGTCGCTGCGAATTTTGCGATCAGCCGTGTAACGGTTGATCATCGAGTCCATGTTGCCCGCTGTCACGCCGAAAAACAAATTGGGTTTGCCCAACACTTTGAAAGGGTCAGCGCTGTGCCACTCAGGTTGCGCGATGATGCCCACCCGAAAGCCCTGCGCTTCGAGCATACGACCAATCACCGCCATGCCAAAGCTGGGGTGATCGACATACGCATCACCGGTAACGATGATGATGTCGCAGCTGTCCCAGCCGAGTTGCGTCATTTCTTCGCGGCTCATCGGCAAAAACGGAGCCGTGCCAAAACGAGCCGCCCAGAACTTGCGGTAACTGGTCAGCGGCTTTGCATTGCGCGGGAAAAAAGAAACGTCGGCGTAGGCACTCATGGCAGGCCACAAGTGTAAGTGCAGCCCCTATTCAAGTGCTTGTCGAAGGACATTGCGGCTGGTCGACCTGCGAGGCACGCCAGCCGTCAGCATCGGTCTAGCGCGTCAAGCCGCTGCAACCGCCGTTTACTTCTTCGCTGGCTCTTGGTGCCCGCCAAACTGCTTGCGCATGGCAGACAGCATTTTGTCGGCGAAGGTGCTGACTTGGCGCGAGCGAAAGCGCGCAAACAAAGCCGCCGACAACACGGGCACCGGCACCGCCTCTTCGATAGCGGCGTTGATCGTCCAGCGCCCCTCGCCCGAGTCTTGCACATGGCCCGAATAGGCCTTGAGCTCGGGGTCTTCGGCCAAAGAAATGGCCGTCAAATCGAGCAACCACGACGACACTACGCTGCCGCGTCTCCACAGCTCGGTGATGTCGGCCAAATCCAAGTCGTACCGACGCTCGGCGGGCACGCTGTCTTGCGCAGCACCTTTCAAGATGTCCATGCCTTCAGCGTAGGCCTGCATCAAACCGTATTCGATGCCGTTGTGAATCATCTTCACAAAATGCCCGCTGCCTGCAGGACCGGTGTAGAGGTAGCCCTCTTCGGCGGTCGATTGACGCCCTTCTCTGCCCGGTGTTTTGGGGATGGTGCCTACCCCAGGGGCCAAGGTTTTGAAAATAGGGTCGAGGTGTTTGGCCGCCGTCGCGTCGCCGCCGATCATCATGCAATAGCCGCGCTCCAAACCCCACACGCCGCCGCTGGTGCCTACATCGAGGTAGCGAATGCCTTTGGCTTGCAACATCTGCGCGTGGCGCACATCGTCTTGAAAATTCGAATTGCCGCCGTCAATCAAAATGTCGCCGGCCTCTAACAAGGTGCTCAAGGTGTGAATGGTGGCGGCGGTGATTTCACCCGCAGGCAACATGACCCACACGGCGCGCGGTTTGTCCAACTGCGCCACCAACGAAGCCAAGTCATGGCTGGGGGTGGCCCCTTCTTTGGCCAATTGCGCCACGCTGTCGGGGTTGGCGTCGTACACCACCGAGGTGTGGCCATGCTTCATCAAACGGCGCACGATATTGCCGCCCATGCGACCCAAGCCGATCATTCCTAATTGCACATTGTCTCCTTGTCAGTGCTGCTCGTGAGAAATCATATTTTTTTGGAAAAGCAGAACTGTAAAGGCAAACAATGACTCAAGCTGACACCAAAGGCTCAACCGTGGCAGCTTCGCCCCACAGGTGCGACACCACCGCCTGCACATGCGGCACATCGCCTGAGGTGAAAAATCGTACCGTGCCTTGGGATGTGGCCTGAGCCTGCAACACATCACCACCATGCAGCTCTGACAAACGCCGCACCAACTCACGCGCCACCGCCTCAGCGGGGTCGATCAAGGTCACACCCTCGCCCGCAATGCGTTGAATCGTGTCGCGCAAAAACGGGTAATGGGTGCAGCCCAACACCAAAATGTCTGCACCTTGCGCCAACACAGGCTCGACATGCTGGCGCAGCAAGGCCTCGGTTTGCGCGCTGTGCAAATCGGCCTGCTCCACTTGCTCCACCCATCCCGAGCAAGCTTGCAAAATGATGCGCTTGTCGCCGCCATGCAAAGCACACAAACGCGCCACGCTTTCGCTTTGCACGGTTTGGCGCGTGGCCAACACGCCCACCACACCACTTTTCGTGAGCGCCACAGCGGGTTTGATGGCGGGCTCAATCGCCACCACCGGCAAATGCGTTTGTTCGCGCAAAGTGCGCGCTGCTACCACTGTGGCCGTGTTGCAAGCGATGGTGATGCCCTTGACCCCCATCTCGGCCAACCAGGCGCCCACCGTCAAGGTGCGTTGGGTGATGTGCGCTTCGGTTTGGTCGCCATAGGGCGCGTGGCCCGAATCAGCCACATACACCAGGTTTTCATGGGGCAAGGCCGCGCGAATGGCGCGCAACACCGACAAGCCGCCCACACCAGAATCAAACACACCAATGGCGTGTTCAAAGGGTTTGGCGGGGTTGGTGCGGGTCATGCTGCCAATGTTACAAGCTCGTGCCGTACCCAAGGCAATTCGCTGGTCAGCTTCATTAAACTTGGGACATGAACACATCTGCCCCCCGTTTACAGAACAAAGTCAGCATCATCACCGGCGCAGCGCAAGGCATTGGTTTGGCCACCGCGTTGAAATTTGCACACGAAGGCGCCATCGTGGTGGTGTGCGATGTCAAACAAGCCGCTGTGGATGACGCCGTTCAGCAATGCCTGGCTACCGGCGCACAAGCCATCGGTTTGGTGGTCGATGTCACCCAACGCACCATGGTCGATGCGATGGTGAAAACCGTGCTCGAAAAATTTGGCCGCATCGATGTGTTGGTCAACAACGCAGGCATCACGCAAGATGCACGTTTGCAAAAAATGACGCTTGAGCAATTTGACCGAGTGATCGATGTCAACCTACGCGGCGTATTCCATTGCGCCCAAGCCGTGACCGACACCATGGTGGCCCAAGGCAGCGGCGTGATTTTGAATGCCTCGTCTGTGGTGGGCATTTATGGCAACTTTGGTCAAACCAACTACGCCGCCACCAAGTTTGGTGTGATTGGTTTCACCAAAACCTGGAGCCGCGAACTCGGCCCCAAAGGCATTCGGGTGAACGCGGTGGCACCGGGCTTCATCGCCACACCCATTTTGGCCACCATGCCCGAAAAAGTGATCGACGACATGGTGGCCCGCGTGCCCTTGAAGCGCTTAGGCAAAGCCGAAGACATTGCCAATGTGTATGCCTTTTTGGCAAGTGACGAAGCCGCCTATGTCAACGGTGCGGTGCTTGAAGTTTCAGGCGGTATGACGGTATGACCGACACGGTGATTGAACGCCACGCTCCCAAAAACAAAACCGATTTGTTTGTCTCGTTCACCTTGCTTGCATTGCAAGGGTTCGGAGGTGTGTTGGCCGTGGTGCAACGCGAATTGGTAGAGAAGAAAAAATGGCTCACGCTCGATGAGTTTGTCGAAGACTGGGCGGTTGCACAAATATTGCCTGGCCCCAATGTGGTGAACCTGTGCATCATGATTGGCAGCCGTCACTTTGGATTGACGGGTGCTTTGGCGGCGTTGGCTGGCATTTTGACGGTTCCCACCGTGTTGGTGTTGATGATCGCCGCTGCATTTGCCGGCATTGCAGACACACAAGCCGCACAAGGCATGTTGCGCGGCATGGGCGCGGTGTCTGCTGGTTTGATTGCGGCCACCGGCATCAAGCTCATCACCGCTTTGAAAAACAACCCAATGGGGCAGATGAGTTGCCTACTGGTTGCGGCGCTCACTTTCATTGCCATTGGTTTGTTGCGCTTGCCATTGGCATGGGTGTTGTTGAGCTTGGGACTGTTGTCTTGTGTGTATGCGTGGCATTGCATTGGCAAACGCGAGCAGTTGAAGGACGCCGCATGAACCTCACACTCACGGTTGCCGATTGGTTGTCGCTCTTGGTGCATTTCATGTCACTGTCCTTGTTGGCAGTGGGTGGCGCCATCACCACCGTGCCCGACATCCACCGCTATTTGGTTGACGAACAGCATTGGTTGACCGACACGCAGTTCACCTCCTCCATCGCTTTGGCGCAAGGCGCACCAGGGCCGAATGTGATGTGCATCGCCCTCATGGGTTGGAATGTAGGGCTCAACGCAGGTGGCGGTTTGTCAGCGGGCGGTCCCGCTGTGGGCATGGCCTTGTTGGGGGTGCTGATCACGATGGTAGGCATCATGTTGCCCTCGGCCACGCTTACCTATGTCACCACACAGTGGGCGCACCGCAACCGCGAGTTGCAGGCCGTCAAAGCTTTTAAAGCAGGCATGGCACCGCTGGTGATTGCGCTGTTGATTGCCACAGGTTGGTTGCTCACTGGTGACCATGAGCAGCCCCTCAGAGATTGGCCCATGTGGGCACTGACAGCGGCCACGACCTTGATCGTTTGGAAAAGCAAAACACACCTGTTGTTGCTGTTGGCGTTTGGTGCGTTGCTGGGTGGTTTGGGGTGGATTTAAAACGCTGATTGAAAAGCTTAAAGCAGTTGATGCTTATGACGCATCAACTCCGCTGACGGCGAGCCTCATACAAACACACGCCGCTGGCCACTGACACGTTCAAACTTTCCACCGCGCCTTGCATGGGGATGCTCACCAACTCATCGCAAGTTTTGCGTGTGAGTTGACGCATGCCATCGCCCTCGGCACCGAGCACCAAGGCGGTGGGGCCTTTCAAATCGACTTGATACAAGGTTTTGGGTGCGTCGTCGCTGGTACCGATCACCCAAATATTGCGTTCTTTCAATTCGTTCAAGGTGCGCGCCAAATTGGTCACCATGAAATAAGGCACGGTTTCAGCGGCACCGCTGGCCACTTTGGCCACCGTGGCGTTGATGCCCACCGCATGGTCTTTGGGGGCAATGACCGCATGCGCACCGGCACCATCGGCCACACGCAAACAGGCCCCTAAGTTGTGCGGGTCGGTCACACCATCGAGCACCAAAATCAGCGGCGATTCAATGCCCTCGACTTGGTCTAACAAATCGTCGAGCGAGCGCACCACTTCAATCGGGTTCACACGCGCAGCAACACCTTGGTGACCGTGGCTGCCTGCGAGTTTGGCGATGCGCAAGGCGTCGGCTTCGATCAAACGCGCACCGGCTTCTTTGGCACGCTCGATGAACTGACGCATACGCGCATCACGGCGCGTGGGTTCAAAATAAATTTCAATGATCGACTGCGGCGCTGTTTTCAAGCGCACACCCACGGCATGAAAGCCGAACAACACTTTGGGACTGGATGACATGCCCCGATTATCCCCTGCCCCGCTCAAGCCACCGATGGCGCGATTTGCCCCGCTTGAATGGTCAGCATGCGGTCGCATCGCGCCGCCAGTTTGGGGTCGTGGGTGACCAACACCAAGGTGGTGCCCAACTCTTGGTTGAGTTCAAACATGAGGTCCATGATGCGCGCACCGCTGGCATGGTCCAAGCTGCCGGTGGGTTCGTCGGCCAGCAACAAAGCAGGCTTGACCACAAACGCACGCGCCAAGGCCACACGCTGTTGTTCACCACCTGACAGCACTTTGGGGTAGTGGTTCAAGCGCTCACCCAAACCCACACGCACCAGCATGTCATGCGCGGCTTGGCGGGCATGGGGCAAGCCCGCCAACTCGAGGGGCAGCATCACATTTTCAATGGCGGTCATGTTGCCCAACAACTGAAAGCTTTGAAACACAAACCCAATGTGACGCGCACGCCACGCAGCGCGTTGGTCCTCATCGAGGGCAAACAAATCTTGCCCCTCCAAAATCACTGCGCCTTGGCTGGGCGTGTCCAAGCCTGCCATGATGGACAACAAAGTGCTTTTGCCCGAGCCAGACGCGCCCACAATCGCCAACGACTGTTGCGCGCCGATTGAAAAGTCAATATCGCGGAGAATGTGCAGGGTACCGCCCGCATCGGGCACCGACTTGAAAATGTGTGACACCTCCATCAAGTGATGTGAAGTGCTAGCGGCGACGGCAGAAGACGAAACAGACGAGTTCATGAAAGACCATGCAATGTTGAGACGACACTTTACCTTGAGTGCAATAAGCGCAGGACTGGGCGGTCTTTCTATGCTGTGGCGCAGCGGCTCTGCCAACGCACAACAACAAGTGATCACCTCGACCGGTCAGGGCATGCAAGGTGAAATCATCACCACGCAACCCAAGCGGCACCGTGGTCAGGCTCCACAAGACCTTCAAGCACCTCCACCAGGCTCTGCACCAGGCACATTGCCTGCCGCCAGTATTTTGGTGTTGGGCGACTCGCTCAGCGCCGAATATGGCATTGCCCGTGGGAAAGGTTGGGTAGCTTTGCTCAGCGCCAAACTGCAAGCCGAGCGTCCTGATGTGAATGTCATCAACGCCAGCATCAGCGGCGACACCACCGCAGGGGGGCGCTCGCGTTTGCCAGGCATGCTCAACCAAGTGCGCCCCGTGTTGGTGGTCATCGAGCTGGGGGGCAACGATGCCCTGCGTGGTCTTGATCTGCAAAGCACGCAAAACAATTTAGAAGCGATGGTCGAAGCCTGTCGCGCTGTCAATGCGCGCGTGGTGTTGGTCGGCATGCAAATACCGCCCAACTACGGGCCTGACTACAGCGCCAAATTCAGCGTCATGTTTGCCAATGTGGCGAAAAAATACAAAACCGGTTTGGTGCCTTTCTTTTTGAAAGGCATTGCCGATGGGCCGGATGCTGCGCAATGGTTTCAAGCTGACCGCATTCACCCCAAAGCAGAAGCACACCCCCGCATGCTGGCCAATGTGTGGCCTGAAATCAAAAAGAATTTATAAGTGAGCGTTCATCACATTTCAGCGCAAGACGCCATACAACGCATGGCCATGCCTCTTGGAAGCGCCGGCGGTTTCAGTGCCATCATCGATGCGCGCAGCGAAAACGAATACGCACTCGACCATTTGCCAGGTGCCGTCAACTGGCCTTCTCTCAACAACGAAGAGCGCATTCGCATCGGCACCATGTACAAACAAGTGAGTGCCTTTGAAGCGCAAAAACATGGTGCAGCGTTGGTCGCGGCCAACATCGCGCGTCACATCGAACGCGAAGTGTTAGACCTGCCCAAACATTGGCAACCGCTCATTTATTGCTGGCGAGGAGGCAAACGCAGCGGCTCACTCTCGATGGTGTTGGGACAAATTGGCTTCAAAGTGCATTTGATCGAAGGGGGTTACAAAGCCTTTCGTGCAGCGGTGATGCAAGACACCGTGCAATGCGTGTCACGCTTGCAGTTTCGTGTGATCTCTGGCCCCACAGGTTCGGGTAAAACGCGTTTGTTGCATGTGCTGGCCAACCAAGGTGCCCAAGTGCTCGATCTCGAAGATTTGGCGCAACACCGCAGCTCGGTGCTCGGCCATTTGCCAGGACAACCGCAACCCAGCCAAAAACGCTTTGACACACTGGTGTGGCAAAAACTGCGCAGCTTTGACGCCAACCGCCCTGTGTTTGTGGAGTCTGAAAGCCGCAAGGTGGGCAATGTGGCCATTCCACAATCGCTCATGCTGGCCATGCGCGACAGCCCCTGCTTCGAGCTGCAGCTCAGCTTAGACGAACGCGTGGCGTTGCTGATGGAGGACTACCCCTTTTTCGTGAACGACGCAGATTTGTTTTGCCATCGTCTCGCTGCGTTGATTACCCTGCGGGGCAAAGAGTTGGTCCACGCATGGCAACAACATGTGCAACAAGGACAGACCGAGCAAGTGGTGCGTGAACTGTTGCAAGTGCATTACGACCCCACCTATGCATCGTCTATGAAACGCAACTTCACATCAAGTGTTGCCATGCGAGTGCTTGCAGCTGATGACCGCAGTGAAAACAGTTTGAAAAGGATAGCCCATCAGTTGCTTAGCAATCACGACTGAGCTAAGTCCACTTGCAACACAGCGTCGCGATAGGCATACCAAGTGGCAAAACCTAACCAAGGGCCCACCACCATCAAGCCCAGCGCCCAAGGCATCATGGCCAACATCACCAGCGCAAAAATGATCAGCGCCCACACCATGCAAGGCCCAGTTTGTGTCACGAACACACGCAAGCTTGTGACGCACGCGGTGATGGCGTCAGTGTCATGATGCAAGATCATCGGAATGGCCACCATCATGCTGGCAAACACCAAGCCTGCAAAAAAACCACCCACAAAAACATAGGCCATCACAAACTCCCAATTTTGCGGATTGAACACAGCCTCCAATACGCTGGCAGTGTTAGGCAAGCCGGTGTTGAAAAACACCGCAAACACCACCAAGGAAGCGCGCCCCCACAAGAGCTCAAGCACGATCATCACCATCACCAACATGCCCATGGTGCGCGTGTGTGACTTCCAACACACCAAGGAGGCCGTCAAGCTCGGCGTCTCACCTTGCGCGCGGCGCATGCTCACATCGTACAAACCCATGGCCAAAAAAGGGCCCACCAACAAACAGCCGGATATGGCTGACAAGGTGTATTCGGGGCTGTTGTGAAAAACCGTTTTCAACACCCAAGCCATCACGCAAAAACTCACACCATAAAAGAGTGCAATGCCCGGGTGAGCCAGCATGTCATGCCAACCTAAACGCAACCAACGAAATGGTGAAGCAAGCGACAACGTTTGTATTTGGTACTGCGCATGCACCTCGTCTGGTGTTAGCTCAGTTGATGAATGTGACTGAGGCTCTGACATCGAAGTCCTTTTAGGCCATTTGCAACAGCGCTTGGGCAATATCTTGCTTCAAGTCTTCAACCGATTCAAGCCCAATGCAAAAACGGACCACACAGTCAGACTTCAAATGGTGAGATTGAAGTTGTCGGTGATGCCGCATGTGATACGGCACCACCAAACTGAACGGCCCGCCCCAGCTGTAACCGAGCTTGAACAATTTCAAGGCATCGCAAAAGTTGTCTACTTGCTCGCGGCTGTAGCGCGCATCCATCACCACACTGAAAATACCGGCGGCCAAACCCTTGGGGTTGTCGGATGTCACACACAGTTGTTGCCAATGCGCATGCCCAGGTGCATCGGGCAACGCGGGGTGCAGCACTTGCACGAACGGCGTTTGTTGCAAACACCATTGCGCAAGTTCACGCGCGGCCTTGTCTTGCGCCTCATAGCGCATCGTCAAAGTGGGCAACGAGCGCAGCAACAACTCCGCATCATTGGCACCCACACCCGTGCCCATGCGCATGTGGCTGAGCTTCAAGGTGCGTGCCAACGCGTCATCGCGGGTGATGATGCTGCCCATCAACACATCACCCCCACCGCTGGGGTATTTGGTGAGCGCATGGATGGTCAGGTCCACACTCAAAGTGCCCTGTCCAGGCGTTAAATCAAAGGCGTTGAAGGCCAAACCTGCGCCCCAGGTGTTGTCCAACACGCAACACACACCGCGCTCGCGACACACGCGCACCATGCTGATGAGGTCAGGAAACTCCATCGTCACCGAGCCTGCCGCTTCGAGCCACACCAAGCGTGTTTTAGCGGTGATCTTGCGGGCCAAATCTTGCACATCCAATGGGTCATACACCTGATGGGTGATGCCCCATTGCTTTAACTCACTTTCAGCAAACGATTTGTTGGGTGCATACGCGTTGTCGGGTATCAGCACCTCGTCACCTGCTTTCAACAAAGCGATGTTGACATGCGCAATGGCTGCCAAACCACTGGGCACCAAAATGCAATGCGTGCCACCTTCGAGTGTGGCCAAGCGCTCTTCTAAGGTGAAGGTGGTGGGCGTGCCATGCAAACCGTAGGTGTAAGCCGACTTGTCCAACCATTCGCGCGTGCGCATGGCCGCGACATTCGGAAAAAACACCGTTGAGGCCTTGTGCACCGCCACCTGCGGTGCATCAAACTCTGCGGGGGGTTGGTAAGCGTGGTGAATCAATGAGGTGCTGCGTGTCATGTGTGGATATTAACAACGCCAGCGCGATGGCACAAACGCAAGGCACTCAATCCACTCAATCCACTTAAGCTACCGAAGCATCAAAGATCCAATAAGCACCGAACTGAATGGCCATAAAAAAACGCCGCACAAGGCGGCGTTCAAGTCAAACTTTCATGACAAGCTGATCAATCAGCAAGCCTTAAATCTTCCACTTCTCCATCAAAGCCTGAGGACGCATGGCGTCATAGGGCTCAAACGGCTGGTGAATCCAAGGGTTGGTGGGCAAATAGTCCACCGAATAATCGGGCGCAAAGCTCGACACGCCTTTGGTCCAAATCACAGCGGTACGCAACTCGGTGATGGGCTTGTAGTTGTTGCGCAACTGATCCACCACGGCCTTCAAAGTGTGGCCTGTGTCAGCCAAATCGTCGACCAACAAAACGCGACCTGCAATTTCACCTTTGGGTGTGGTGATGAAACGCGCTATGTCTAAGTGACCTTGCACGGTGCCTGCATCGGCACGGTATGAACTGGTCGACATGATAGCCAAAGGCTTGTCAAACACGCGCGACAAGATGTCGCCAGGACGCATGCCGCCACGCGCCAAACACAAGATGGTGTCAAACTCCCAACCCGATTGGTGCACCTTGATGGCGAGTTTTTCAATCAGGTTGTGGTACTCGTCGTACGACACGTAAAGGTGTTTGCCGTCTTCAGTCAACATGTCTCGGGTCCTTTAAGTAGTGAATGTGAAGTCGTGAAAGAAAGGTCACGCCACATAGGGGTGGTGCAACAAAATCGTGTGGTCGCGGTCGGGGCTGGTCGACACCATGTGAATCGGCACCCCTGTGGTTTCAGCAATGCGGTTGAGGTAATGCTGCGCCGCCTTGGGCAGCTTGGCATAGTCGGTCACACCCACAGTGCTATCGCTCCAACCGGGAATGGTTTCGTAAATCGGTTTGCAACGCGCAATTTCGTCTGCGCCCATGGGCAAGATGTCGATTTTTTCGCCATCGAGTTCATAACCCACGCACAACAACAATTCTTTCAAACCATCGAGCACATCGAGTTTGGTGATGCACAAACCCGTCAAGCCATTCACCTGCGCGCTGCGCTTGAGCAACGCCGCATCGAACCAACCGCAGCGGCGCGCACGACCGGTGGTGGTGCCCTTCTCTGCTCCTACCGTGGCCATGTGGTAGCCGGGGGTGCCTTCGGTTTCCCAATCGAGTTCGGTGGGGAATGGACCACCGCCCACACGGGTGCAATAGGCTTTGGTGATGCCCAAGATGTAATGCAACAAACCAGGGCCCACACCCGCACCTGCTGCAGCGTTACCCGCCACGCAGTTGCTAGATGTCACAAACGGATATGTGCCGTGGTCCACATCGAGCAAGGTGCCTTGTGCGCCTTCAAACAACAGGTTGGCACCTTGTTGATGTGCTTCGTTCAACTCGCGTGACACATCGGCCACCATGGGCAAAATGTCTTTCGCATAGGCCATGGCTTCGTTGTACACGGTGTCGTAATCGACCGCAGGTGCATGCAAAATTTCGGTCAGCACATGGTTATGCAGTGCCAAGTTGTCGCGCAACTTGGCAGCAAAGCGCTCGGGGTGCTTGAGGTCTTGCACACGCAAGGCACGGCGTGCAATTTTGTCTTCGTAAGCGGGGCCAATGCCGCGACCAGTGGTGCCAATCTTGGCAGCGCCGGCTTTTTCTTTGGCGGCTTCACGGGCCACATCAATGGCCGCGTGGTAAGGCAAGATCAATGGACACGCTTCGCTGATGCGCAGGCGCGAACGCACTTCCACACCGGCTTTTTCGAGCCCTGCAATTTCTTCTAACAACTTGGTGGCAGACAACACCACACCATTGCCGATGTAACACTTCACACCGGGGCGCATGATGCCACTGGGAATGAGGTGCAACGCGGTTTTCACACCATTGATCACCAAGGTGTGACCTGCATTGTGACCGCCTTGAAAACGCACCACGCCGGTGGCGGTTTCGGTCAACCAATCGACCAGCTTGCCTTTGCCCTCGTCACCCCACTGCGTGCCCACGACCACAACATTGCGGCCTTTGGTGGCGTGCGTGGTTTGTCCTTTGCTTGTGCTCATATCAACTTCAATCGCTATCTAAATGTGTTTCAATTAATTTGTTCAGAGGGCTTTGACCACCCATTGGCCTGACACATCGACCAATTCGCGGTCGCAGTCAAACTCATCGACTTCGCTTTCGTGACCGGGCATGACACACACCACGGTTTCGCCGCGCGCACGCAAGGTGGCAATCGCTTCACGCAACCCTTTGGCAGAACCCCAAGGGGCGCGAATGGCGGCCTTGAGGGCCACCTCGGGCACCACGCCCACCAACTCTTTCAAATCGAGGCTAAAGCCTGCTGCAGGGCGTTTGCGACCAAACACGGCACCGACTTCGTCGTAACGGCCACCGCGTACCAAGGCATCGTTGCCACCGGGCACATAAATGGCAAAACGCACACCGCTGTAATAGCCATAGCCACGCAAATCAGCCAAGTCAAATGTCACGCGCACATTTTGCAAAGCACCTGCCATGTGGCGCAGTTCACTGATGGCGGTCAACACATCAGGCCACGCCGCAAACGTTTTTTCAGCATGCTGCAACACCGACGCATCGCCATACATTTGCACCAAAGCCACCAAAGCATCGCGCACATTCGCAGGCAAACTTTGCGTCAAGGTGCGAACACCACTGGTGTCTTTCGCAGCCAAGGCGTTGTGCAAAGCATCATGTTCGTCTTGCGACACACTCACGCCGCGCAACAAGGCGGGCACGATGCGCGCATCGCTCAAATCGACCGACACATCGGTGAGCGACACCGCTTGCAAGCTATCGAGCGCCAACTGCAACACTTCCAAGTCGGCTTCGAGCCCGGCATGGCCATAAATTTCAGCGCCAAACTGCAAAGGTTCACGGGTGGCAAAGGGTTTGTCTGACAAGGTGTGCAGCACAGGGCCGCAGTAGCACAAGCGTGTCACGCCAGCGCGGTTGAGCAAATGTGCATCGATGCGCGCCACCTGCGGGGTGGTGTCGGCGCGCAAGCCCAAGGTGCGACCAGACAACTGATCGACCAGTTTGAAAGTTTTGAGATTGAGTGAACGACCCGTGCCCGAGAGCAGCGAGTCAAGATACTCCAGCATCGGCGGCATCACGAGCTCGTAGCCATAGCCACGGGCGGTGTCGAGATACAAACGGCGGAGCTCTTCGATGTGCCGGGCCTCGGAAGGCAAAACATCGGCGATGTGATCCGGCAGGACCCAAGCGGACATGTGAATTAGGGTGGGCTGTTAAAAATGAGATTTTACGGGGTTATGCCCCCGTTTTTCTGACAACCCGCTCAACCCAAAAACCAAATGATGCCCAGCCCCGCCAACACACAGACCAAGCCAAAAAAACGAATTTGACCGGCCTCTAAGCTCAAGATTTGCGCCATTTTGTTGCGCCACCCTTCGGGTGACACAAAGGGAAACAAGCCCTCAAACACCAACATCAAGCCAAACGCTGCCAGCAGCGTGTCGCTGTCCAAACCCATGGTGTTACCTTATTTCTTAGCAGGAGGTGCCGAGCCGCCACCGCTGCCACGGTAGGCGCGGAAGAAATCGGTCGAGGGGTCCACCACCATCACATCGCCCTTTTTGTTGAAGGTCGACTTGTAGGCTTCCAAGCTGCGGTAGAACTGTGCAAACGATGCATCGCGCCCAAACGCATCGGCATACAAGCGCGCAGCTTCTGCATCGCCCTCACCTTTGATTTTTTGCGCTTCGCGGTACGCATTGGCCACCGTCACTTCGCGTTGACGGTCGGCATCGGCGCGGATTTTTTCGCCTTCCGCTGCACCCATCGAACGCAATTCGTTGGCCACGCGTTTGCGCTCAGCCTCCATTCGGCGATACACCGACTCGGTGATGGCGTCCACATAATCAGCGCGCGTGATGCGCACATCGACCACATCCACGCCCCAAGGCTTGGCACCTTTCACAGCGGCCAGCACTTCTTTTTTCACATCTTCCATCAGCGCTTCGCGTTTGAGCGAAAGCAATTCTTTCACCGTGCGCTTGTTGATTTCTTCTTGGAACGCATTGCGCACCACACGGCTGAGTTGCACCGCACCGGCGTTTTCATCGAGACCCACATTGCGGATGTATTCCTGCGGATCGGTGATGCGCCAACGCGCATACCAGTCAATCACCACACGTTGCTTTTCAGCGGTGAGCATGGGCTCGGTGTCGGCGTTGTCCAAGGTCAACAAGCGTTTGTCGATGTAAGTCACATTTTGAAACGGTGGCGGCAACTTGACATTCAAGCCAGGTTCAGTGATCACATTTTTGATTTGACCAAACGAATACACCACACCAAACTGTCGTTGATCGACCACGAAGAGCATCGAACTCAACACCATCAAACCAACCAGTGCAGAGGAAATATAAAAACCGATTTTGTTGTTTTGCATGTTCTTCTCCCCTACTCAACGCGCATCACGGTCGCGGGTGCGGCCATCGCGGGCACGCGCATCGATCGGTGCGTTTTGTGTGCTGCCATTCAAGTTGCCAGAAGCCAAACCGTCGTTTGCGTTAGGCGTTGTGGTCACCGCAGGCGCATTGGCTTGACCTGTTTGCTGAATGATTTTGTCGAGTGGTAAATACAGCAGGTTTGAGCCTTGGCGAGAGTCCACCAACACCTTGGTTACATTGCTGTAAATCTGTTGCATGGTGTCGATGTACAAACGATCGCGCATGACTTGCGGTGCTTTTTGGTACTCGGCATAAATCGATTTGAAGCGCTGTGCATCACCTTGGGCCTGCGCCACGATGCGTGCTTTGTAACCATCGGCCTCTTCTTTCAAACGCGACGCAGCACCCACGGCACGGGGCACCACATCGTTGGCATAGGCCTCAGCCTCGTTCTTGGCACGCTCGCGTTCTTGACCGGCTTTGAGCACATCGTCAAACGCCGCTTGCACTTGCTCTGGCGGACGCACACCACCTTGTTGCAAGTTGATGCCCACCACTTCAATGCCCACGTTGTAGCGGTCCAAGATGTGTTGCATCAGCGTGCGAATGCGTGGGCCAATTTGGTCACGCTCGTCAGACATGGCGGCATCCATTTTCATTTTACCCACCACTTCGCGCACCGCCGTTTCGGCGGCTTGCACCACCGTGTCGGTTGGGTTTTTGGTTTCAAACAAATATGCGCGTGCGTCGGTCAAACGGTATTGCACGGCAAATTTGATTTCCAAAATGTTTTCGTCTTCGGTCAACATGGCCGACTCACGCAAGCCCGTGGACTTGATGATGTTGTCGCGCCCCACATCGACCGAGCGAATCTGCGTCACAAACACCAGTTCATGGCGTTGGAAGGGGTAAGGCAAACGCCAGTTGAAACCCGCACCCACTGTCGAGTGGTAACGGCCAAATTGCGTGATGACCGCTTGTTGACCTTCTTGCACAATGAAAAAACCAGTGCTGGCCCAAATCGCAATGACCACAGCGGCCACCACACCCAAGCCCACCTTGGCACCTTTGAAGTCAGGGCCGAAAGGGCCTTGAGGTGCACCATTCGGGGGGGGCTCGGAACCGCCAGAGCCTTTGCCACCGAACAATCCGCCTAGCTTGCGGTTGAATTCACGCCACAACTCGTCCAAGTCGGGGGGGCCACCCGCACCGGGGCGGTTACCGCTCGGTGGCGGCTTGTCGTTGGGGGAACTGCCATGGGGGTCTGACTTGGCACCGCCCTCACCGTCGCGTCCCCAACGGCCATCGTTGAGGTTGAACATGCCCAGCAAACGCGCGCGCCACGAACGAGGCGTGGCATTAGAAGAATTGAATTGAATACGCATGGTCGTTTTTCCCTGAAGCCTCCATTGTGCCTAAATGCAAAACCCTCATTTCAAGGCCGGATCATTGGTAAGGTCATGGTCTAGATCAGCCTCCCACGGCTGTTGTGGCGCGTCTTGCAATGCTTCGTGCGCCAAAAAGTCGCGCAAAGCCGGCAGCCCCTCCCCCGTGTGGGCGCTGACGAAAAAACGCGGCACCACGCGCCCCTCCACAATGTATTGGTCTTGCATGCTGATGGGCTTGTTTTCTGCCGCCATAGCATCTAGTTTGTTGAACACCAACACCTGAGGCACATCAGCAGCACCAATCTCGGCCAGCACTTTTTGCACCTCGTCCATTTGCTCAGGAAAGTTGGGGTTAGAGGCATCCACCACATGCATCAGCAAAGTGGCATCGGCCGCTTCTTGCAAGGTGGCTTGAAAAGCGTCAATCAAACCGTGTGGCAAATCGCGAATGAAACCCACCGTGTCAGACAGCGACACCGAGCGCCCCAATCCCTCTTTGCCACCCAAATACAGCTGTCGGGTGGTGGTGTCTAAGGTGGCAAACAATTGATCGGCGGCATACGCGCGCGCTTTGACCATCGCATTGAACAATGTTGATTTGCCCGCATTGGTGTAGCCCACCAAAGAAATCGTGAACGCATCACGCCGGTTACGTTGTCTGCGCTGTGTGCTGCGTTGGCGTTTGACCTTCTCAAGCCGTTCGCGGGTGCGTTTGATCGACTCCCCAATCATGCGTCGGTCCAATTCGATTTGCGTTTCACCTGGGCCACCGCGCATGCCAATGCCACCGCTTTGACGTTCCAAGTGCGACCAGCGTCTGACCAGTCGCGTGCTCAGGTATTGCAAACGCGCCAACTCCACTTGCAACTTGCCTTCGTGGCTGCGCGCGCGTTGCGCAAAAATTTCTAAGATGAGCAAGGTGCGATCGTTCACCGCCAAGCCCATGTGCCGCTCTAAATTGCGTTGCTGCGCAGGACTCAACGATTGGTCAAACAAAATTTCTTGCGCGCCGTGCAACACAGCCAACTCTTTGATCTCATCAGCCTTGCCGCTGCCCACAAACAATGCCGCATCAGGCGCTTTGCGTTTGCACGTAATTCGCGCCACAGGCGTGAGGCCTGCGGTTTGTGCCAACAAACCCAGCTCTTCGAGCTCACCATCGAAATGGGGCAAACCAAAATCAACCCCCACCAAAATGGTGGGCGCAGTGATGTCTTTGCTGCCTTTTGCAGCAGATTGTTCAGAGGGGTGATCTTGGGTCAAAAGAAAAATACTTTGGGTCAATGGCAACCAACGAATGGCTGTGCTTGAAAAATGTGTAGAGGTTGCGAATCAACATCAGTCTCAAAGTAGATGGTGCCGCGATCACATAAAAAAAGGGCTTCGACAGCCCTTTTTTCAAACCCATCAGAGGAATTAAGCCTCAGGTGAGCTACCCGTGCCGTCGGCTGCGTTGAAGTTCACAGCGCGTCCGGGCACGATGGTTGAAATGGCGTGTTTGTAAACCATTTGTGTGACGGTGTTGCGCAGCAACACGACATATTGGTCAAACGATTCAATCTGGCCTTGTAGCTTGATGCCGTTGACCAGGTAAATGGACACAGGCACATGCTCGCGGCGGAGGATGTTGAGGAAGGGGTCTTGCAACAGCTGGCCTTTGTTTTTTGAGTTGTCGGTGTTCACGATATTCTCCGTGTTTCAGTTGGTTGGTCAGAATCCACACCTTACCACAGCCCGAATTAACCTGACGAAATCACCCATCTTTGTCGGTATAAGGGTTGTGAGATGTCTTCATTTCAATCCGCAAAGGCGTGCCCTCAAGTGCAAACGCCTTGCGAAAACGCCCTTCCAAAAAGCGTTTGTAGGCATCGGTCACATGTTCAAGTGAGTTGCCATGCACCACGATGACCGGCGGGTTCATGCCCCCTTGGTGCGCGTAGCGCAATTTGGGACGGAACATGCCCGCACGCTTGGGCGACTGAAACTGGACCGCTTCGAGCAACAAGCGGGTGAGCACAGGCGTGGACATCTTGCACATCGCTGCTTTGTGGGCTTGAGCAATCGCGCCCCACAGTGGGCCCAAACCTTGGCGTTTTTTGGCAGAGATGAAATGCAAAGCTGCAAACTTCAAAAACGCCAAACGGGTTTCGATAGAGCGTTGCAACATTTCGCGCTGGTAAGCGTCGACCGCATCCCATTTGTTAACCGCCAACACCACGGCGCGACCGCTCTCCAACACATAGCCCGCAATGTGCGCGTCTTGGTCGGTCACGCCTTGGGTGGCATCGAGCAACAGCAACACCACATTGGCCGATTCAATCGCTTGCAAGGTTTTGACCACCGAAAACTTTTCGATGGCCTCAAACACTTTGCCTTTGCGACGCAAACCTGCGGTGTCGATGAGTTCAAACTTTTGCCCGTTGCGCTCGAACGGCACACTGATGGCGTCCCGCGTGGTGCCAGGCATGTCGAATGCCACCAAGCGCTCTTCACCCAACCAAGTGTTGATGAGGGTGGATTTACCCACATTGGGGCGACCCGCCACGGCGAGCTTGATGGTGCCGTCGTCCACGGCTTCGGCATCGTCATCGATGTCTGGCAAATGCAAAGGCTCAAGTGCCAACTCCACCATGCTGCGAATGCCTTGGCCGTGCGCAGCAGAGACTGGAAACACTTCGCCCAAACCGAGTTCATAAAACTCAACCAACTGCAAACCTTCTTGCATGCCTTCGGCTTTGTTGGCCACCAACAAAGTGGGTTTGCTCAAACGGCGCAAGTAGTTGGCAATGTCATGGTCTTGCGCTGACAAGCCGCCACGAGCGTCAACCACAAACACCACCACATCGGCCTCAGCCACGGCTTGCTGTGTTTGCTTGGCCATTTCTTTGTAAATGCCATCGTGGGCATCGGGTTCGAAACCACCGGTGTCGATGACGATGAATTCGTGTTTGCCAAACTTAGCCTTGCCGTAATGGCGATCACGCGTGAGACCGGCGTAATCCGCCACGATCGCATCACGCGTTTTGGTAAGGCGGTTGAACAATGTGGACTTGCCCACATTGGGACGACCGACGAGCGCCAGTACAGGTTTCAAAACATCAACCTCAGGGCAATTCGTAGCCGCTCACGCGACCTTCTTTGGTGACCGTCACCACCAGTTTATCGGCCGCCAAAGGCGCAGCAGCGAGTTCATCGCCCGCCAACTTCACGCGGTTGAGCAAAGCGCCATCGGCCAAAGACAACAGGTACAAAAAGCCACCGTTGTCAGCCACCAAAATACCTCGCGGCGTGACCAACGGAGCACTCAGCACACGGTATTTCAAACGCTCGGATTCCCACAGTCGGTCGCCATTGGCTCGGTTCCAAGCTTGCACCACACCGTTGGCCAAGTTGGACACCATCAATGTGTCGTTGCCGCTGATGCCTCGCTCGCCAGGTGCAGGGCGGTTCCACATGAGTTGGCCTTTTTCAGCATTGACACAACCCACTTGCGATTGGAAGGCACGCACGCACACCACATCGCCTGCACGGCTAGCAGGTGCCACCATGTCCACCAAACGCTCCATATCGTTCACACCACGGGGTGTGGCCACAGCGTTTTCCCAACGCACCACGCCGGTGTCTGGGTTCAACGCCACCAAACGGCCCGAGAGCCCCACCAGCAAGGTGTTTTTGAAAGCCATCAACACGCCGGCTTGCTTGAGCACCAAAGGCTCCCCCGTGCGCTGCTGTGTCCACAAGGGTCGACCAGTCGCACCGTCAAACGCCATCACCACACGATCAGCAGTCAACACAAACACGCGCGCACCAGCCACCAGTGGTGCAGTGAACGATTGCGCGGGCAAGGTTTGACGCCACATCACTTGACCGTCTTTCATTGCAACCAGTTGGTTGTCTCGGGTGACCAAGGCCACTTGTTGACCATCGGTGCCTACGCCAGCCGACACAGGTGTATTCAGCGCCACACGCCAGAGGTCTTTGCCGGTTTGTGCATCGAGCAAACTCACCTGCCCTTTGGCATTGGCAAAGGCAACGCGATTGCTTTGCACATTCAACACCAAGGGGTAATCGATGGCGCCGACATCAGCAGTCCATTTGAGTCGAATGTCTTGCAACACTTGCACCGCAGGAATATCCGCTGGTTTGGGGCGCGAAGGTCCTGAGCAGGCGGCCACCAAAAGACAAACGCCCATCAGGGCGATCGGCTTGAGGATCGAATGGTGAAAGAAGGGTTTCATCACTTCTTGGTCTCCTGTGTCGTTGCATCTTCAGGGTCAGCACCCAAGGCTGCCAACTTCACGGCCACCAAGCGGCGGTATTCCGCGCTCGGCTCGAGGCCTTTCCAGGCTTTTTGATACTGCTTCACAGCGTCAGCTGACTTGCCTTGCAACATGTCGATGTCACCGAGTCGGTCAGCGAACAAGGGCTCGAACGATGTGGGTGCTTTGACCGCGAGTTGTTGACGCGCTTGGTCGTAGGCTTTTTCTTCAATCAACAGCGCCGCTAAACGCAAACGCGCCAGCGCTTGGTAGCCAGGGTCACCGGCTTTGTCGACCACCCAACTGAGTTGGGTTTTGGCGTCTGTTGCGCGGTCTTTGTCTTGGTAAACACGCGCCGCCAACAACACCGCCTGTTGGGCATAACTGGTCGAGGCAAATTTGTCTTTGATGTCAGCCACCGATCGGTCCAACATGGCCATGTCGCCAGCTTGCGCAGCGCGTTCTACGGTGTCATACATCGCCGACGATTGCACGGCCTGTTTGTTGGACCAGTATTGCCAACCCGTCCACGCAGCATAAGCTGCCAAGACCGCAATCAACACCCACGAAATGAGGTCACCCCAGCGCTTCCAAAAGTGCTTGAGTTCGTCCAGTTGTTCTTGTTCTTCGAGATCGAGATGCGAGGCCATGGTTGGTTTGCTCTAGGTGAAAAGTGGGTTGAATTGTAGGGGCCTTGGGTTTTGCGATTGCGTTGAGGCTGTGGACGGCTTTTTCAGGCTTTTTCAGCCAGGCGTTGGGTCACATAGTGGCTTAAACCTTCGAGTGGCGTACTTGCTTGGGCACCTTCGCCATCGCGCAGAGCTTTGAAGGTGACCTCTCCTCGCGCCAGTTCGTCGCCTCCAAAAATAAGGGCGAAACGGGCGCCGCTGCCATCGGCTTTCTTGAACTGCGATTTCATGCTACCCATGCCCTCGCCTGTGCCCGCATGCATTTGCACCGACACGCCTTGCGAACGCAAGCTTTGCAAAGTGGCAAACACCACCGGCAAAGCGGACGCATCGGGCACGATGGCGTAAATATCTGGGCCCACAGGTTCTGGCAATGCGTTGATTTCTTTCAACAACTCCAGCACGCGCTCTACCCCTAAGGCCCAACCCACTGCAGGTGCAGGTTTGCCCCCCACTTGCTCGATCAAGTAGTCGTAGCGCCCACCCCCACAAATGGTGCCTTGCGAGCCCAAACGGTCGGTCACAAACTCAAACACTGTCAGGTTGTAGTAGTCCATGCCACGCACCAAACGCGGGTTGATGCGATAGCTCACACCGCTGGCATCCAAGATGGCGCGCACCGCATTGAAGTGGGCCAATGAAGCTTCACCCAAAAAGTCGATCAACTTCGGCGCGGCTTCCACCACCGCTTGCATGGCTGGGTTTTTGGTGTCCAAAATGCGCAAGGGGTTGCTGTGCAATCGGCGCTTGGCTTCTTCGTCCAACACATCGAGGTGTTGTTCCAAAAACGCAATCAAGGCCGCACGGTGTGCCGCACGCTCGTTGGGTTGACCCAAACTGTTGAGCTCCAAACGCACATCTTGCAAACCGAGTTCTTGCCACAGCGTGTGCGCCAGCAAAATCAACTCGGCATCCACCTCGGCGCCAGGAAAGCCCAAAGCCTCTGCGCCGATTTGGTGGAACTGACGGTAACGCCCGCGCTGCGGACGCTCGTGGCGAAACATGGGGCCCATGTAATACAGCCGCTTGCCACCTTCGTACAACATGTTGTGCTCGACCACCGCACGCACCACACCTGCAGTGGCTTCGGGTCGCAAGGTGAGTTGCTCTCCGTTCAAGCGGTCTTCAAACGAATACATTTCTTTTTCAACGATGTCGGTCACTTCACCCAAACCACGCACAAACAAAGCTGTGGGCTCGACGATGGGCGTGCGCAAATTGCGGTATGCGTGACGCGCCATGAGGTGGCGCACTTTTTCTTCCAACCACTCCCAGCTGGCCGATTGCGGTGGCAATAAATCGTTCATGCCCTTCACGGCTGTCAAGGCTTGCGTTTTGCTTTTTTTGTTATCGGTCGTCACAGTTTTTTCCGTTGCTCGCGGGTCAATGCAAGTGCATCAACCAAAACGTTTTTGAATGTAGGTGTCCACAATGTGGTGAAACTCTTGCGCGATGTTGTCGCCCCGCAAGGTCATGGCTTTTTCGCCATCAATGAACACGGGCGCGGCAGGTGCCTCGCCACTGCCGGGCAAGCTGATGCCGATGTCGGCGTGTTTGCTTTCACCGGGGCCATTGACGATGCAGCCCATGACCGCCACTTTGAGTTTTTCAACACCAGGATATTGGCTTTTCCAAACAGGCATTTGCGCACGCAAGTAGTCGTCAATTTCTTTGGCCAATTCTTGAAATGTGGTGCTGGTGGTGCGTCCGCAGCCTGGGCAAGCGGTCACGCTGGGCACAAAACTGCGCAGCCCCAGGGCTTGCAAAATTTCAGACGCAATCACCACTTCTTGTGTGCGTGCTTCACCGGGTTGCGGCGTGAGCGAAACACGAATAGTGTCGCCAATGCCCTCTTGCAATAAGATGGACAACGCAGTAGCAGAAGCCACGGTGCCGCGTGTGCCCATGCCTGCTTCGGTCAAACCCAAATGCAACGGGTACTGACAACGTTGTGCCAGCTCGCGATACACCGCGATCAAATCTTGCACGCCGCTCACTTTGCAACTGAGCAAAATTTGCTCAGGCGCCATGCCCATGCGCTCGGCCAATTGGGCTGAGTCAATGGCTGAGGTGATGAGCGCTTCGTACATCACTTGTTTGGCGTCGAATGGCTCTGCACGCTTGGCGTTGTCATCCATCAACTTGGCCAACAACTCTTGGTCTAAGCTGCCCCAATTCACACCAATGCGCACGGCCTTGTCGTAACGCATGGCGGCTTCGATCATTTGGCCAAACTGCTTGTCGTGCTTGTCACCCTTGCCGACATTGCCTGGGTTGATGCGGTACTTCGACAAGGCTTTGGCACATTCGGGGTAATCGGTCAGCAAACGGTGGCCGTTGTAGTGAAAGTCACCTACCAGCGGCACATGGATGTCCATGCGATCGAGTTGTTCACGAATGTGCGGCACGGCTTGCGCTGCTTCTGGCGTGTTGACCGTGATGCGAACCAACTCAGAGCCGGCCAAGGCCAACTCTTTGACTTGAATGGCAGTGCCAATCGCATCGACGGTGTCGGTGTTGGTCATCGATTGCACGCGCACCGGTGCGTTGCCACCAACAGTCACCACATGGTCGAGCCAGCGCACGCGCGCTTGCAAACTGCGCCGCGCTTTGGGTTGTGACATCGCGATGCCTTGTGTGTCAACACAAGGCGGTTTTACGCCTTGCTTTTCCATAATTTGATTCGAATGGTCGGTCGTGCGGTCACTTGCCATGGCCACTGGCTCCTTCCACAGGCGATGGTGCTGACTGCTGTGCATTCACCGCAGGTGAATAAACGGGCATCACCACCATGTTGGTCGTTTGTGTGTCTTGCTTGCTGCTCTCGTCAACAGGCAAAGTAGATTGACTGAGGGGTGTCACTGTGGTGGTTTCAACCGGCGTGACCACCACCGAGGCGGGTTGCGCATCGTCTTTGAACACCAACCAAGGCTGCAAGTCGGGCCACACCGCCAGGGCCACTGCCAGCAAGAAAACCAACAAAGCTGCCCAACGCATGGGCGTGAAAAAACGCTCGATCACCACAAAACTAGACTGCGGCAACAAAGAGGGGCGTTCCAGCGGAAAGTCCAAACCACGCTCGCTCTTGGTGGCCAAGCGGTTGGCATCTTTCTCGGGCAACAAAGCCAGCACGGGGTTGGCATCGGTTTTGAGGTGACGGCACACCGCCAAACTCAGCGCACGCGCAAACATCGCGTCGGGCAAGGCGTCAAGCTGGTCATTTTCGAGCGCGCTCAACTTGGCCGCCGACACACGCAAGGCTTTGGCCATGGCATCTAGCTCAACGCCGTGGGCCAGGCGGTAGCCACGCAACACAGCGCCTGCAGTGGTGGTCGGCGCCGCGTTGGGCAAGGTGTCTTCGGTGATGGGGTTGTTGTTCATTGTTCTTCGAATTTTCGCTGAATCCAAGCCTGTGCTTGCACTGACTCGGGATAACGTTGAAGCAATTGTTGCCCCAACTGCTGCATGTCAAGCGTATTGTTGAGCGCACGAGCCACGCGCACGCCCAACCACAAACTTTCGGCCGAACCGAGTTGTTGCGCGTTCAGAGGCGCCAACAAGGTGTTGGCCATGGCTGGTTGCGTTTGCCAGTCGAGCAGCGCCAATTGGTATCGCACCATGGCGTTATGCGGGTCATTGGTCAGTGACAGCTGCCAGCTCTGACGCGCCGCATCCACTTGGCCGGCGCGTAAATGGCAAATACCCGACGCCATTTGCGTTTTGCTTTGCTGGCGGTAGTGAGTTTGCAACAGGGCTTGCTCAAATTGCGCTTGGGCTTTTGGGTATTGCGTTTGCTCGCACAGCAACCAACCCAAATTGTGTTGCGCATCTGCCAGGTCAACGCTGTTGTCCGTTTGCTTGGCCCAATACGCCGATGTCTCAAAACTTTGTTGCGCCAAGGCGGGGGCGTTGTTGCGCTGATGGATCAATCCCAACAGGTTGTAGGCGCTGGCATTTTGCGGATCGATCTTCAAAGCCGCACGCACTTCTTGCAAAGCCACATCGTTTTGACCTTGCTCGAAATAAGCCAAGGCCAACACCAAACGGCGCTGCGCACGCTCTTGTGTGGCATTCAATTCGACAGGTGTGAGTTCGTTGAACTGACTGCTGGCATACGGTGAGGCACAGGCCATCAAACTGCCCAGCAACAGGCTAACCATCAGCCACGCACAGGCATACAACCAAAAATTGCGCATGTTTGAAGAGGTACAGCGTGAGCTTTGCATGGCCGAGCCTCAATTCACTTGCGTGAGAGAAATCACGCGTTGCTTGGCGATACGCGTTTGCACTTGCGTGCGGTCTTTCACATCGCCTGCCAACTGACCGCAGGCGGCATCGATGTCGTCCCCGCGCGTTTTGCGCACCGTGGTGACAATGCCTGCGCCACTCAGTTGTTCGGCAAAAGCTTTCACGCGTGCGGCGCTCGAGCGTGTGAGGCCCGAAGCAGGAAACGGGTTGAACGGAATGAGGTTGAATTTGCAAGGCACGGGTTCGCCCATGCCGCGTTTGGGCTTGACCAAATCGATCAGTGCTTGCGCATGTTCGGGCTGGTCGTTCACACCGTCGAGCATGCAATATTCAAAGGTGATGAAGTCGCGTGGGGCATGCGCCAAGTAGCGGCGACACGCATCCATCAATTCATGCAAGGGGTATTTTTTGTTGAGCGGGACCAAGTTGTCGCGCAAGGCGTCTGTGGGCGCGTGCAAGGACACGGCCATCGCCACGGGGCAATCGTCACCCAAACGGTCCATCATGGGCACCACACCCGAGGTCGACACCGTCACGCGGCGGCGCGACAAGCCGTAGCCATGGTCGTCGAGCATGGCACGCAAAGCAGGCACCAAGGCCGTGTAGTTTTGCAAGGGCTCGCCCATGCCCATCATCACCACATTCGAAATAACGCGCTCTTGGGTGTTGAGGTGTTGACGCAAAAAATGTTCGGCAAACCACAGCTGCGACAAAATTTCACTGGTCGTCAAATTGCGGCTGAAACCTTGGTGGCCGGTGGAGCAAAAACGACAACCTACTGCACAACCTGCTTGCGACGACACACACAAAGTGCCGCGATCGTCTTCGGGAATGAACACGGTTTCCACCGCATTGCCGTCACCCACATCGAACAACCACTTGATGGTGCCGTCAGCCGAGTCGTGACGCGAGATGGGTGTGAGGGGCAGAACCTGCGCGCAGGTTTTGAGCTTTTCGCGCAGCGACTTGGCCAAATCGGTCATTTGGTCGAAGTCTTGCGCGCCTTTTTGGTGGATCCAGCGAAACAGCTGGGTGGCTCGGAAACGCTTCTCCCCGAGTTGGTCACAAAAAACGGCCAAACCGTCGAGATCGAAATCAAGCAGGTTGGCCGTCATGTTTTGCGCCGACGTTGCAGGACGCAACGCCGATGGGCTTAGTGACCGTAAACGTTCATGCCGGCAAAGAAGAAAGCGATTTCCACTTTGGCGGTGTCAGGACCGTCAGAACCATGCACAGCGTTGGCATCGATGCTGTCAGCGAAGTCAGCGCGGATGGTGCCAGCGGCGGCTTTCTTGGGGTCTGTGGCACCCATCAGGTCACGGTTTTTCAAAATAGCGCCTTCGCCTTCCAAAACTTGGATCATGACGGGGCCGGAGATCATGAAGTCAACCAGGTCTTTGAAGAAAGGACGCTCTTTGTGCACGCCGTAGAAAGCTTCGGCTTCGCCGCGTGACAAATGGGCCATGCGAGCGGCAACCACTTTCAAACCAGCGCCTTCGAAACGCGCATAGATTTGACCGATGACATTCTTGGCCACAGCGTCAGGCTTGATGATGGAGAGGGTGCGTTCGATGCTCATGTTGTTTTCCTAAGTTGGAGAGTTCGTTTTTGAAAAATGTCTGCACGCCATGCGCTCAGAGCGCCCTGCATGCGAAGCCGCTCATTTTAACCTGCCAAAGGGAATTCCCTTAGATCAATGAGCTCAAATGACGCGACTTGTGCTTAACGCGGGCCGCCTCGGCCACGGTTGCCACCCTTGCCGCCGCCAAATCCACCGTAACCGCCACTGCCGCCACCCGCACGCCGTCCTGCAGCGGTGGGCTTGCCGCCCACCACCAAGCCGGCCTTAAAGGCTTTTTGACCCGCTTTTTTACGAGCGCGCTCGTTGGCCAAGCTGTCAGCACCGATGTAGCCCACCGAGGTTTTCAAAGGGTCGGGCTGTTGACTGCGGGCGGGCTTGTCGCCACCGCGCTTGCGTTCGGTGCGCACCAAGCGCTCGGGGCCTTGCGAGCGCTCCTCGGGGGCGCGTGGGTACGAAGGGCGAGGCCCCACACTGTTGCCCCGGCGGCGGCTGTTGGCGCGTTCGGTGCGGTTGTTGTGCGAAGGCCCGCTTTGCAGGGGCGCAGTCGCACCGGCGGCCTCCATCAAGGCGCGAATGTCGCGTTCACCCAACTCCACAAAGGCACCGCGCTTCAAACCGCGCGGCAGCAACATGGCACCGTAGCGAATGCGGATCAAACGGCTGACCGCATGGCCCACCGCTTCAAACATGCGGCGCACTTCGCGGTTGCGGCCTTCTGAAATGGTCACGCGGTACCAGCAGTTGGAGCCTTCTCCACCGCCCTCTTCGATCGAACCAAATTGGGCCATGCCGTCTTCAAGTTGAATGCCGTTGATGAGCTGTTGTTTTTGTTCGTTGCTGAGTTTGCCGAGCGAACGCACAGCGTATTCACGCTCCAAGCCAAAGCGCGGGTGCATCAGGTTGTTGGCGAGTTCGCCCGAGCTGGTGAACAGCAACAAACCTTCGGTGTTCAAGTCCAAACGCCCGACCGACTGCCATTTGCCATGGTGCAAGCGGGGCAAACGGCGAAACACGGTGGGACGGTTTTGTGGGTCATCGTGCGTCACCACTTCACCCGCGGGCTTGTGATACGCAATCACGCGGGGCGGCGGTGGTGCAATGCGCACACGCAGCAACTTGCCGTTGACCTTGACTTGGTCGCCATACTGAATGCGTTGCCCCACATGGGCTGGCTCGTTGTTGACCGACACGCGGCCTTCCACGATCAACTGCTCCATCTCGATGCGCGAACCCAAACCCGCTTGCGCCAACACCTTGTGCAGTTTGGGCGATTCAGGTTGCGGCAACAATACACGCTTGGCGGGTGTGGCGTCTTCGCGAATGGCTTCGATGTCGAACTCACCCGAGACCACATCGGCAAAGTCAATCACCGCCTCGTCAGGCTGCGCTGGCTCGTTAGCGACTTTGGGCTCGAGCGGCATGTCGCCGCCTTGGGGTTCAGTGGACATGCGGTTCTTCGGTGCCGGGCTCGGCGGTGGGTGGCTGAGGGGTCTCGGCGGTTTCTTGTTCTGCTGCAGAGGTTTCTGGTGAGGCTTCAGCTGGCACTTCGCCCTGTGAACTTGCAGAGATGTCGCCTTCAGCCTCAGCAGAAGTGTCGGCCTCAGTGCCAGCTTGCACTTCGCCCTCCAAAGCCATGGTCAGTTGAGGCGCAGCTTCTTCGCCCAAAGCCGCAAAGGCGTTGGCCTGAGCTTGCGCGGAGTCATACACGGGCAATTGGTCGAGCGAGGCCAGACCCAGGTCGTCTAAAAACTGGCGCGTGGTGGCATACAAAGAGGGACGGCCCACGGTTTCACGGTGGCCAATGACTTCGACCCAACCGCGGTCTTCGAGTTGCTTGAGCACCAGCGAATTGATGGTGACGCCGCGAATGTCTTCCATGTCACCGCGAGTGACAGGCTGGCGGTAAGCAATGATGGCCAAGGTTTCCATGGCCGCACGGGTGTATTTGGGCGGTTTTTCGGGGTTGAGTCGGTCTAAAAATTCGCGCATCTGGGGGCGGCTTTGAAAGCGCCAACCAGAGGCAACTTGCACCAACTCAACGCCGCGTTGGGTCCAGTCGAGTTGCAATTCTTCGAGTAAAGTTTTGATGGTGTCTGCACCCAAGGCGTCTTGAAACAGCACGCGCAAATCGCGCACTTGCAAGGGTTGGTGAGAGCAAATCAGGGCGGTCTCAAGGACACGCTTGGCATCCACGGTGTTCATCGTGCGAATATTCCGGGTCAAGGGTCGAGGTTGGGTGCCAACAACTGGCGACGAGGGCTGGGCCTCAGGCAGAAAACGCTTTCACAAGCGTAGCCCTCATTCTAACCGAGGGACCCCTCATTTGGTGTCACCCCGTCCAGCTTCAAATCGGCCAGCAATTGCGCCATGTCTGGCGGCAGCGGCGCCTCAAACTTGAGGGCCTGACCGGTGACGGGATGGGCAAAACTGAGGCGAAAAGCATGCAAGGCCTGCCGCTCAATGCCCAGCTGCATGGGGCCGGCATACAGGGCATCGCCCAGCAAAGGGTGCCCGATGTGAGCCATGTGCACCCGAATTTGGTGGGTACGCCCCGTGTGCAAGGTGCATTGCACCAAGCAGGCGTTTTCTTGGCTGGCCAATTTTTGGAAAGTGGTTTGCGCTTCTTTGCCGCTTTGTCGGGTCAAGTCGACCACGGCCATGCGCAAGCGGTTGCGGGTATCGCGCCCAATGGCAGCCTCGACCTCACGTTGCACCGGACCATTCCAAGCCCGATAGCCCACCGCCAAATACTCACGATGCACCTCTCGCGCGGCAATCATGGCCACCAAAGCGTCCATGGCGCGTCGGGTGCGGGCCACGACCATCAGTCCACTGGTGTCTTTGTCCAAGCGATGTACGATGCCTGCGCGCGGCAGCATGACGGCTTGCGGGTCGAGGGCCAACAGGCCATTGAGCAAGGTGCCACGCCAATTGCCTGGGGCAGGATGCACCACCAAGCCAGCAGGTTTGTGGATCACGCGCAAATCTGCGTCTTCGTGCACCACTTGCAGGGGCATGGCTTCGGGTTGGAAGGCCTGACTTTGCGGGGTGGGACGCAAACTCACGCTGTAGCGTTCGCCCAAGCGTACTTTGGTGGAGGCTTTGGTCACCACGGCTATTTGTGGCAACAGCCGGGTCACACTTTGCTCTGTCAACAGCTGTTGCGCAAAACTGCGCGAAAACTCGGGCAACAAAAGAGCCAAAGCGCGGTCCATGCGTTCGCCGTGCAGTTCGCTGGAGATGTCAACCTCACGCAACTCCACATCGGCTTCGACATCGGCTTCCTCTACCAGTTCAATGGGGTCTGGCAGTTCAGTGGATGGAGCCGATAGAATGTTTTGTCTTTGCTTCAAGAAGGTAGCCCGTGTTGTTACGTCCCAAATTATCGGCGGTATGCAGAACCATTGGATTGACCTGTTTGATCTTTCTCTTCGGTTGCGCGAGCAACAACGATCCCACCACAGCCTGGACAGTACAAAAACTGTACGAGGAAGCCAAAGACGAAATGGCCGCCGGCGCTTACGACAAAGCCATTGGTTACTACGAAAAATTAGAAGGCCGTGCAGCAGGCACACCCTTGGCTCAGCAAGCGCAGCTTGACAAAGCTTGGGCGCAGTACAAAACCAACGAACCCATTCAGGCCATTGCCACACTCGATCGTTTTATCAAGCTGCACCCTGCCAGCCCCGCATTGGACTACGCTTTGTATTTGAAGGGTTTGGTCAATTTCAATGACACCTTGGGACTGTTCTCAACCTTTGCGCAGCAAGATCTGGCGGAGCGCGATCCAAAACAAGCTAAGGAGTCATTCGAAGCATTTCGCGAACTGGTAGCGCGCTTTCCAGAATCTAAGTACGCACCTGACTCAAAGTTGCGCATGGCCTACATCCGCAATTCTTTGGCTCGTTCTGATTTATATGTGGCGCGTTTTTATTTCAACAAAGGCGCCTATGTAGCAGCCGTCAACCGTGCGCAAGCAGCGATTGAGGAGTACCGTGAAGTGCCTGCCGTTGAAGAAGCCTTGTTTATTTTGTACCAGTCTTATGACCGCTTGGGCTTGGACCAACTGCGCGACGACACCCGTCGGATTCTCGAGAAAAACTACCCCAACAGTGCATTGCTGTATCCCCAAAATGCCAGCAAAAAATCGTGGTGGAAACTTTGGTAGTTCTAGGCAAGTCAGCGCGTTAGCGCTCCTTGTTTAGGTTTCGCTTCAATGTTCGTTTCTATGGTTCGCGCTGATGTCAGACAAGGCTTGCCACAAAGCTTCATCCGCATCTAAGCGTCGCATCGGCGGCAAACCATTGAGCAAACGCCGGCCATAACCGGTGGTGACCAATCGGTTGTCACACACCACCAACACACCTTCGTCGGTTTCGCGTCGAATCAATCGCCCTGCCCCTTGCTTCAAAGCCACCACGGCTTCGGGCACAAAATAATCATTGAATGAACTGCGCCCTTGCGCTTCTAAACGCTTGCTGCGTGCTTCGACCAGCGGGTCATTGGGCGGCGGAAAAGGCAGTTTGTCGATGATGACCAATTGAAGTGCGTCCCCTGGCACATCAAAGCCTTCCCAGAAGCTGGCAGAGGCCACCAAGACGCACCCTTTTTCCGAAGTGTCTGCACCGGCACGAAAGCGGTCCATCAAATAACGCTTTGGCCATTCGCCTTGCACCAACACATCGATGTCGCTGCCTTCGAGTTGTTGCTTCATCAACTCACCAATGGCACGCAGTGCGCGCAAGGTGGTGGTCAACACCAAGGTGCGCCCGCCCATGATGCGTGTGGCCTTGCTGGCCAACTTTGCAACCTGTGCGCTGTGCGACGGATCGTTGGGTCGCACGATATTTCTTGGCACATACAAGGCGGCTTGTTGTGGGTAATCGAACGGGCTGCTGACACGCAGCACCTGCGCGTTGTCGAGCCCGCAGGGTTCGGTGAACCACGACAGCTTGTCATCGTCCCCCAAAGTGGCCGAGGTAAACACCCAAGTGCGTGGGCGTGGGTCGATGTGATGCTCTGGAAAATTGCTGTGTGATGCTTCGTTGTCGTCATCGCTGGCGACTTGTGTGCGTTTGGCATTGAGCAGTTTGTCGCGCACGGTTTGTGCAATGTCCAAAGGCGCTTCCATCAAGCGCATTTGCGAGGCACTGATGTCGACCCAACGCACGGCATCGGTGGCGGCAGGTTGTAAAAAGGCATCGACTTGTTTGGCCACCTCACCGATGCGGTCATACAGGCGCACAAAGTCAGGCGCAATTTCGCTGACGGTGTCGAGGGCTTGCAAGGCTTTGGCGCAAGCTGCGCCGAGGTCATACAAACATTGCGCCCAAGCATTGGCATGAATGCCCTCAGGCGCCTCATCGGTCCAACGCAGCTTGGTGGCGCTGTTGCGTTTACCTCCGATCAAACGCAATTCACGGGTGGCCATTTCAAGGGAAGAAGCCACCGCTTGCCACTCTGCCAAACCGCGCGCCAGTTGCAAGCCGGTGGCCAACAGATCACGCGTGACATCCAACAGCTGCGCCGTGCTGAGTTGTTGTCCTAAAAATTGAACACCGGTTTCGTTGAGCTGATGCGCTTCATCAAACACCACCACGCGCACCGATGGCAACAACTCGGCCATGCCTGTTTCGCGCACTGCCATGTCTGCAAAAAACAAATGGTGGTTGATGACCACCACATCCGCACCCAAGGCTTCGCGCCGTGCTGCGTTGACATGGCAGGTTTTGAACTGCGGGCATTGCGAGCCCAAACAGTTTTCACGGTTGCTGGTAATGAGGGGTATCAAAGGCGAGCGTTCGTCTAAACCTGGCAGCTCTGCCAAGTCGCCGCTGCGTGTGCTTTGTGACCAGGTTTCAACGCGAGCCAACAAATGCACCGTGTGCTTGTCAGGCAGGGTGCTGTCGCGGCGCGCCATCTCCATGCGATGCGTGCACAAATAACTGCTGCGGCCTTTGAGCAAGGCCAATCGAATGGGCAAGTTCAACGCTTGAATCAAACGCGGCAAGTCGCGCGCAAACAGTTGGTCTTGCAAAGCCTTGGTGGCTGTGGAGAGCAACACGCGTTCGCCGCTCAAGAGCGCTGGTACCAAATACGCAAAGGTTTTACCTACGCCAGTACCCGCTTCGACCACCAAGCTGCCACCATTCGAGACCACATCGGCCACCGCCAAAGCCATGTCGGTTTGACCTTGTCGGGGTTGAAAGTGTTCGGTGGCGCGTTCGAGCAAACCCATGGGCGCAAACGCCTCTTGCACCACATCGCGTAGCTCTTGCCCTGTCACATGATGACGATCCAGCTCGTGCATCAAGCGGGCTCTTTGGGGTCGAGGGCGCGTTCGAGTTGGTTGATTTGATCGCGCAAAGCCAAACGGCGTTTTTTCAAACGGCGCAGCATCAATTCATCGACGGGTGCGGTCAAACTCAACTGGTCAATGCTGGCGTCGAGGTCGGCATGTTCCATGCGCAACTCGATGAGTTGACGCTCTGGGGAATGGAGATTGATTTGCGTCACTTGGCGGCCTCGGGTAATGGCAAGGGTGCCGCAGGCGCTTTGTCGCGCTCACGCAATCGCTTGTCGATGTTGCTGCGTCGCTCAGCGGCTTCGCGCTGCTTTTGTTCGTAGGCGGCGCGTTGGCTGCTGTCCTGGCTGGGCGGTGATTTTGGAGAAGTGTTGGGAATGGTTTCTCGCGAGCTTGCTTCCACCGCCTTCTCTTTCGCATCGCGCTGCTTTTCATCCGCGCGACGTTGCGCTTCATCCGCAGCGCGTTGGCGTTCGCGTGCGTTGTGCGCCAACTCGTCCTTGCGCAATGCTGCGTTGGTAGCGATGCGCTTCTCACGCGCCTCATTGCGACAACTGACCACATCGAAGCGTTGGTAGCACACGGCCATGTCTTGCTGATACGCTTGCTCCATGGCAGCGCGTCTTGCTTGAAGCTGCTCGGTTTGCGCGAGCGCTGGCACAGCAGAGAAGCACAGCAACAAGTTCAGCGCATTGAACATTTTGCTGAACACCTTGCTGTAGATTTTGAGAAACTTCATGTGAGTGTCGTGTCCACAGTGCGCCTCTCGAGCGCCAAAAACTCAGCCGACTGCATTTCATTCAAACGCGACACGGTGCGCGGAAATTCATGCGCCATGGGGCCTTCGGTGTACAAGGCTTCGGGCGCCACTTCGGCTGACAAAATCAGTTTGACACGGCGGTCATACAACACATCGATCAACCAAGTGAACCTGCGCGCTTCAGCCGCGCGTCTGACGGGCATGTAAGGCACATCGCTCAACAACACGGTGTGAAACTGCGTGGCAATTTCGAGGTAATCGTTTTGCGAACGTGGACCACCACAAATTTCTTTGAAGTCAAACCACACCACACCACCCGCACGGCGGCGCGCTTTGATTTCGCGCGCCTCGATGTGCAACACAGGATTTTCATCGGGGCACTCGGCCAAGCGGTTGAAGGCATCGGTCATCGCGGCATCAGCTTGCTCGCCCATGGGGCAGTGATACAAATCAACCTGCTCGAGCGTGCGGCGGCGGTAGTCGGTGCCGTTGTCGACATTGATCACATCCAGCTCTTGGTTGAGCAAAGCAATGGCCGGCATGATGCGGTCGCGGTGCATGCCGTTGGGGTACAAATCGTCAGGCTTGAAGTTGGACGTGGTGACAAAGCCCACGCCGTTGTCAAACAAAGCGTCGAGCAAACGATGCAAGATCATGGCGTCAGTGATATCCGCCACATGAAATTCGTCAAAGCAAATCAGTTTGTAGCGCTCTGAAATTTGCTTGCCCAACACATCAAGTGGGTTCACTGTGCCTTGCAACTCACGCAACTCCCGGTGCACTTCGCGCATGAATTCGTGAAAGTGCAAACGCGTTTTGCGTTGAATGGGCACCGCGTCAAAAAAACAATCCATCAAAAAACTTTTGCCACGGCCTACCCCACCATACATGTACACACCACGCGGAATGGGGGGACGGTTGATGAGCTTTTTGAGTTTGTTGGAACGTTTCTCTTTATAAGCCGCCCACTCGTTGGCGCAACGCTCGAGCGCGTCGATCGCGCGCAGTTGTGCAGGGTCGCTTTGAAAGCCCCTGACTTGCAATTCTTTTTGGTAGTTTTCTTTGACGGACATCACAGCCATGTATTGTGCCTTGGTGCGCTTCCAACCCACCTACAAAAAAGCCCGCTGGCGACAGCGGGCTTTTTGTATGAGGCAGCCAAAAATCAGAAATTCAGCGTGCGTTTGTCCACCGCCAAAGCGGCTTCTTTGGTCGCCTCTGACAGCGAGGGGTGTGCATGGCAAATGCGTGCGATGTCTTCGGCCGAGGCCTTGAATTCCATCGCCACCACGGCTTCAGAAATCAACTCAGACGCCATCGGGCCCACAATGTGCACGCCCAAAATTTCGTCAGTTGTGGCATCAGCCAAAAACTTCACCATGCCGGTGGTGTCGCCCAAAGCGCGGGCACGTCCGTTCGCGAGGAACGGGAAGGTACCGGCTTTGTAAGCCACGCCATCGGCCTTCAATTGCTGTTCGGTGCGACCGACCCATGCAATTTCAGGACTGGTGTAAATCACCCAAGGAATGGTGTTGAAGTTGACATGACCGTGTTGGCCCGCAATGCGCTCGGCCACAGCAACGCCCTCTTCTTCGGCTTTGTGCGCCAACATAGGGCCACGCACCACATCGCCCACCGCCCACACGCTGGGCACATTGGTGCGGCAGTCACCGTCCACCACAATCGCGCCGCGCTCGTCGAGTTGCAAGCCAATGGCTTCGGCATTCAAACCGATGGTGTTGGGCACGCGGCCGATCGACACAATCAGTTTGTCCGCATCCAAAGTTTGGGCTTCGCCTTTGGCGTTGGTGTAAGCAATGCTCACGCCCTTCTTGGTGGTTTTGATGTCGCCGACTTTCACGCCGAGTTCGATCTTCAAACCTTGTTTGTCAAACGCTTTCTTGGCTTCTTTGGCGATTTGCTCATCTACAGCGCCCAAGAATGTGGGCAAGCCTTCGAGGATGGTCACGTCTGAACCCAAACGGCGCCACACAGAGCCCATTTCCAAACCAATCACGCCCGAACCAATGAGTGCCAATTTTTTCGGCACCGCGCCGACGCGTAAAGCACCGTCGTTGGACAACACGGTTTCTTCGTCAAACGGTGTGCCAGGCAACGCACGTGCGTTAGAACCGGTGGCAATGATGACTTGCTTGGCGGTGATCGCCTCTTCGGTTTTGCCAGCCACATTGATGGTGTAACCGCCTTCGGCTTTGCCCGCAAAACTGCCGCGGCCGTGGAAGAAAGTGACCTTGTTTTTCTTGAACAAATACAAGATGCCATCGTTGTTTTGCTTCACCACATTGTCTTTGCGGGCGATCATTTTGGCGACATCCATCTTCACATCTTTGACGCTGATGCCGTGGTCGGCAAAGTGATGGTTGGCGTGTTCAAAATGTTCGCTCGACTGCAACAGCGCTTTCGAAGGAATGCACCCCACATTGGTACAAGTGCCGCCAGGCGCGGGACCACCTGCTGCGTTTTTCCATTCGTCAATGCAGGCGACCTGGAAGCCGAGTTGTGCAGCACGGATCGCTGCAATGTAGCCACCAGGGCCACCGCCGATGACGACGACGTCGAATTGTTTACTCATATGAATTTCTCTTAGATAGACAACGCCCCCAAAAAGGGGGCATTGCAAACAGGTGAATTAAATGTCGAACAACAAACGCGCTGGATCTTCCAGCGCTTCTTTCATCGCCACCAAGCCCAAAACAGCTTCGCGGCCGTCAATGATGCGATGGTCATACGACATCGCAAAGTAGTTCATGGGGCGCACCACCACTTGGCCGTTTTCAACCATCGCACGGTCTTTGGTTGCATGCACGCCCAAAATCGCAGACTGAGGTGGGTTGATGATCGGTGTCGACATCATCGAACCGAAAGTACCGCCGTTGGAGATCGAGAAAGTACCGCCGGTCATCTCTTCAATGCCCAGCTTGCCGTCGCGTGCTTTCACACCAAATTCGGCAATCTTTTTCTCGATGTCTGCAAAGCTCATTTGGTCAGCGTTGCGCAAAATAGGCACCACCAAACCACGGGGTGAACCCACGGCAATACCGATGTCAAAGTAGCCGTGATAGACGATGTCGTTGCCGTCCACCGAGGCGTTCAACACGGGGAACTTCTTCAAGGCATGCACCGCCGCTTTGACAAAGAAGCTCATGAAGCCCAGCTTCACGCCGTGCTCTTTTTCGAACTTCTCTTGCATGCGCTTGCGCATTTCCATGACGGGTGCCATGTTGATTTCGTTGAAGGTGGTCAAGATCGCGTTGGTCGATTGCGATTGCAACAAACGCTCGGCCACACGTGCACGCAAGCGTGTCATGGGCACGCGTTGTTCGGGACGGTCGCCCAAGTTGACGGCAGGGCCTGACACTTGGGGCAATGCGGTGGTAGGTGCACCAGTAGGAATAACCGCTGCGGTGGACTTCACACCACCCGCAACTGCGCTCAACACATCACCCTTGGTCACACGACCATCTTTGCCTGTACCAGAGACAGAACCTGCGGCGAGGTTGTTGTCAGCCATCAACTTGGCAGCGGCAGGCATGGCCACACCGGCTTTGCTGGCGGATGCTGCAGCGGTAGCAGCCACAGGAGCGGCAGCGGGCGCTGCAGCAGGAGCCGCTGCGGCGGCGGGTGCAGCTGCACCGGCTTTGCCTTCAGTGTCGATGCGCGCGATCAGCTGATCAGCCACCACGGTGCCACCATCGGCCACCACGATTTCGGCCAACACACCGGCTGAGGGTGCAGGCACTTCGAGCACCACTTTGTCGGTCTCGATGTCGATCAAGATTTCGTCGGCAGCAACGGCTTCGCCAACCTTCTTTTTCCATTGCAACATGGTGGCCTCGGCCACGGATTCTGACAGCTGAGGAACTTTGACTTCTACGATAGCCATAACAATTCTTTCTGTATGTGATTCTGTGTTTTAAAACAATGTTTACTTGGTCAGCACAAAGCCCTTGAGCTTGCCGAACGCGCCTTCCACCAAGGCCTTTTGTTGCTCTTGGTGCAGGTGTGAATAACCCACCGCAGGTGACGCAGAGGCTGCGCGGCCTGAGTAGCCGAGCTTTTGACCGCTCGACATGTTTTCGTGGATGTAGTGCTGCACGAAGAACCATGCGCCTTGGTTTTGTGGCTCGTCTTGTGTCCACACCAATTCAGTGGCGTTGGGGTACTTCTTGAGTTCAGCGCCAAAGGCCTTGTGTGGGAAGGGATAGAGCTGCTCAACGCGCAGGATGGCGACATCGTCAGCACCCAACTCTTCACGCTTTTTCACCAAGTCGTAGTAAACCTTGCCTGAGCACACCAACACGCGTTTGACCTTGTCGGCCTTGAGCGCTTTGTTTTCAGGAATCACGGTTTGGAATGAACCTTTGGTGAACTCCGACACTGGCGATGTCGCGTCTTTGTTGCGCAACAACGATTTGGGTGTGAAGATGACCAAAGGCTTGCGCAAATCGCGCACCATTTGACGGCGCAACACATGGAAGATTTGGCTGGCCGTGGTGGGCTGCACGATCTGCATGTTGGTGTCAGCTGCCAATTGCATGAAGCGCTCCAAACGCGCTGAGCTGTGCTCAGGGCCTTGGCCTTCATAGCCGTGAGGCAACATCAAGGTGATGCCGTTCACACGGCCCCACTTCACTTCACCTGAAGCAATGAACTGGTCGATCACCACTTGCGCACCGTTGGCAAAGTCGCCGAACTGCGCTTCCCAAATCACCAAAGTGTTGGGGTCGTTCGAAGCGTAGCCGTATTCATAAGCCAACACCGCTTCTTCTGACAAGATCGAATCGATCACCACAAAAGGTGCTTGGTTGTCCGTCACATTTTGCAAAGCCACATAGGTACCGGTGTCCCACTTTTCACGCTTTTGATCGTGAATCACAGCGTGACGGTGCGTGAAGGTGCCGCGACCGCAGTCTTCGCCCGACAAGCGCACGGGGTAGCCACTGGCCACCAACGAAGCAAACGCCATGTGTTCGCCCATGCCCCAATCGACCGGCGTTTCGCCACGACCCATCGCAGCGCGATCGTCGTACACCTTCTTCACCAATTGGTGGGGGGTGACCGACTCAGGAATGGTGGTGATTTTTTCAGCCAAGCGTTTCCACTCAGCCATGGGAATGCCAGTCTCACCTGCATCGGTCCACTTCTTGCCCATGAAGGGTGACCAGTCCACCGTGAACTTGGTTTTGAAGTTGGTCAACACAGGATCAGATGTGTGTTTGCCAGCGTCCATCGCAGCGCGATAGGCCTTGACCATTTCGTCGCCCAAACCTTCACCCAAACCTTGTGTGGCCAACTTGTCGGCAAACAGTTTGCGAGTGCCTGGGTGTGAGGCGATTTTTTTGTACATCAACGGTTGGGTCAATGCAGGTGTGTCTTGCTCGTTGTGGCCGAGTTTGCGGAAACAAACGATGTCGAGCACCACATCCTTGCGGAATGTCATGCGGTATTCGAGTGCCAACTGCGTTGCCAACACCACGGTTTCTGGATCGTCACCATTGACATGCAACACGGGTGCTTCCACCATCTTCACGATGTCGGTGCAATACACGGTCGAGCGCATATCGCGTGGGTCAGAGGTGGTGAAACCAATTTGGTTGTTGATGATGATGTGCACCGTACCGCCGGTGGTGTAACCGCGGGTTTGGGCCAATGCCAATGTTTCTTGGTTCACGCCTTGGCCACCGAAGGCCGAGTCACCGTGCACCAACACGGGCAACACTTGGCTACCAGTGGGGTCACCACGGCGGTCCATCCGTGCGCGCACAGAGCCTTCAACCACGGGGTTCACAATTTCCAAATGCGATGGGTTAAAGGCCAAGGACAAATGCACAGGGCCGCCAGGGCTCGTCACATCAGAGCTGAAACCTTGGTGATACTTCACATCGCCTGCTGGCAAATCTTCGGGCGCGGTGTGGTCAAACTCAGCAAACAAATCACCAGGCTTTTTGCCCAGTGTGTTCACCAACACATTCAAACGGCCACGGTGGGCCATGCCTATCACCACTTCTTGCACGCCTTGTGCACCAGCGGATTGAATCAACTCGTCCATCGCTGCGATGAAGCTTTCGCCACCTTCGAGTGAGAAACGTTTTTGGCCCACATACTTGGTGTGCAAATAACGCTCAAGGCCTTCAGCAGCGGTCAAGCGATCAAGGATGTGTTTTTTCTTATCAGTGCCAAAGTTGGGTTTGCTGCGAATGCTTTCCAACTTTTGTTGCCACCAACGCTTTTCAGCTTGCTCGGTGGTGTACATGTACTCAGCACCCAAGGTGCCGCAGTAGGTTTCGCGCAATGCATTGAGCAATTCGCGCAACGACATATTGGGCTTGCCAAAAAATGTGTTGCTGGTGTCGAACACGGTTTCTTGGTCGGCATCGGTGAAGCCGTAGAAAGCAGGATCGAGATCAGGAATATTGGGGCGCTCGGTGCGCTTCAGAGGGTCGAGGTCAGCCCAACGCTGACCGACGTTGCGGTAAGCCGCAATGAGTTGTTGTGCTGCAGTGCGCTTGCGGCCCATTTCAGCATCGGCACTGGCCATGACGACCTTGGTACCACCTGCTTTGGCGCGCTCAGCAAAGGCATTGATGACGGGCAAATGCGGCACATCTTTGGCATTGGTGCCATCTACTGCCGGCACATGCTGCAAAGCGTCGAAATACTCACGCCAAGAATCGGGAACACTGCCGGGGTTGGCCAAATAGTTCTCGTACATCTCTTCGACATACGGAGCATTGCCCCCAAACAGATACGTATTGCCTGAATAGGCTTGATAGACAGTTGTCTCACTCATTGCGCTGACCTCCGTTTCCCTTCAGGAAACATTAGTTGGTTAAAGATACCTTCCGCGACACGGCTTAACCGGTTAGCGGATGCGACTGTGGCTGGGAAGGGCCTAGTACATCCGCTATTGTGCCACCGATATGACTCGCTCTTACTTTTTTTATAGGTGCAGGATTCAGTTTGGCGTCAGCTGAGATCAAGCGATTTGATCCTGAATCTGCTTCAAAGCGGTGGGATCGTCGATCGTGGTGAGGTCACCCGGATCGCGTTTTTCACACACCGCTTGAATGGCACGGCGCAGCAATTTGCCGCTGCGTGTTTTGGGCAACGCGGTCACAAACAGCACGCGCGCAGGACGCGCGACCGCACCGAGTTGTGAGTCCACCACCTTCATGACTTCGCCTTCGAGCTTGAGACGCGCCGCGTCATCGGTCAACCCCGAAGTGTCTTTCACAATGGCAAACGCCATCGCCACTTGGCCTTTGAGCTGATCGGCCACGCCCACCACCGCCACTTCGGCAATGTTGGGATGGCTGGAAATGCTCTCTTCAATTTCGCGGGTGCCCAAGCGGTGGCCCGCCACATTGATCACATCGTCGGTGCGACCCAAGATGAAGAAGTAACCGTCTTCGTCACGCACCGCCCAATCGAAGGTGCTGTAGACCAACTTGTTGGGCACCGTTTTCCAATAGGTGTTGATGAAGCGCTGATCGTCGCCCCACACGGTTTGCAAATTGCCGGGTGGCAATGGGCCTTCGATGGTCAACACGCCTTTTTGGTTGGCGCCGGTGAGCTCTTCGCCGGTTTGGTCGTCCACCAATTTCACGTTGTAGCCATACACCGCTTTGCCTGGTGAACCAAATTTGCTCGGCGCTTTTTCAACGCCATTGCAGATGGTCAAGATGGGCCAGCCGGTTTCGGTTTGCCAATAGTTGTCGATGATGGCTTTGCCGCCCAAGCCTTCCGAAATCCACTTGGCTGTGGGTTCGTCCAACGGCTCACCCGCCAAGAACAAGGCCTTCAAAGTAGACAAGTTGTATTTGGTCAGCAACGCAGGGTCTTGCTTTTTCAACACGCGAATCGCGGTGGGTGCGCTGAACATGGTGGTGACTTTGTATTTCTCCACCAAGCTCCACCAAATACCGCCGTCTGGACGAATGGGCAAACCTTCGTACATGATGGTGGCCATGCCGCCAATCAATGGGCCATAAATGATGTAGCTGTGCCCCACCACCCAACCGATGTCGCTGGTGCAAAAGAAAGTGTCGCCAGGCTTGCCCATGTAAATGTTGGGAATGCTCGACGCCAAGGCCACGGTGTAACCACCGGTGTCACGCTGCACGCCTTTGGGCTTGCCTGTGGTGCCAGATGTGTAGAGCGTGTAGCTGGGGTGTGTGGACTCCACCCACTCGCAAGGCACTTGCGTGTCCATGTGCTTGGCGCGTGCAGTGGCGTAGTCCACATCGCGGCCCGCCACAGGCGTGAAGGCTGCCAACTTGCGGTCAACCATCACCACGCTGGTGGGTTTGTGGCTCGACAAGTTGATGGCTTCGTCTAACAAAGGTTTGTACGGCACGCCCTTGCCACCACGCGAACCAGCGTCAGCGCTGATGATGACTTTGGGTGACGCATCTTCAATGCGCGTGGCCAACGAATGCGAAGCAAAACCACCAAACACCACCGAGTGAATCGCACCAATGCGCGCGCAGGCCAACATCGCAAACGCAGCCTCGGCAATCATGGGCATGTAAATCAGCACACGGTCGCCCTTGGTCACGCCCAAGTCTTTCAAGATGGCGGCCATGCGTTGCACTTCGGCATGCAAGTCGCGGAAGGTGTATGTTTTTTCTTGATCGGTTTCGGTCGACACAAAAATCAACGCCGCTTGATCGGCGCGATCTTTCAAATGTCGATCAACCGCGTTGTGACACAAATTGGTGGTGCCACCGACAAACCATTTTGCAAACGGCGGGTTGCTGTAATCGCAAATTTGTTGGGGTTGTGTTTGCCAATCGATCAACTTGGTTTGTTCGGCCCAAAAAGCGTCGCGGTCTTCAATCGAGCGACGGTGAAAATCTGCATAAGCAACCATGCCGGAGTCTCCTCAATGATGTCATTCCTGAATTCATAATTATGAGAAGACTGGACTTGCAGCAAGCTGACTCACGCCGCTGCAGCACTGGGGCGACCTCAAGTGTGAGCGAAAAAAAGCAGCGGCCTTTTATTTAATCAGCGCCTGCACCGACTTGAACTCTGGCGCATCGGCGCTGCGCAGCCACTCAAACAGCACCATCTCGGTGGTCACCAGCTCGGCCCCTGCCCCTGCCAAACGGTCAAACGCGGCGTCGCGGTTGCGCTCGGTGCGCGAGCCGCAGGCGTCGGTCACCACCACCACATCGAACTCTTCCTCGAGCAATTCCAAAGCGGTTTGCAGCAAGCACACATGCGCCTCCACGCCCGCCAACACAATGGTTTGACGGCTCGGTGTTTGGGGCACGGCCTTTTGCAAATGCTTGGGCAGGCTGCGTGCATTGCCTGCAGGCACCTTGGCTACTGGCCGCAACACTTCGATCAGCCCTTCGTGGCAGGCGCTGAAACTCATCTTGGGCAAGGTGCGCTGGCACAGGGCACGCATGGCTTCCGGATTGGTGCCAAGTTTGTCGGGGTTTTGCTCGGTGCCCCATGCGGGCACGCCCATCAACTGCGCCGCTTGCGCCAAACGCATGGCATTGGTCAGCACGGCGTCACCCTCAAAAATGGCGGGCATCAAACGGGCTTGGTAGTCAACCAGCACCAACTGAGATTCTTGTTCGTCTAACAACATGGGAAATTTCTGTGCTCAAAAAGGATGGCGCAAGTATCGACGATTCAGCCGTTGGCAAAACTTGATAGCGATTAACCCTAGGAAAATCAAACACTTACCCCCTTTACTTGAGTTTAAGTGTCGAATATACTGGAGGGCTATGCTTAAAAAAGCGCTTCTCATCGTTTGCTGCGTTGCCAGTTTGGCCAGTGCCTATGCCGCACCGGCCAAAAAGCTCGCGGCTGACGACATCGAAAAATACTTGGCCGACCGCGGTGTGTTGGCGCAGGTGGAAGAGATGCGCTCGCGCGTGGGTGACACCGCGTCTGACTTGGTGGTCAACGCCATGGGTTTTTTGGGTGTGCCCTATCGCCGTGGTGGCTCTAGCTCTGAAACAGGTTTTGATTGCAGCGGTTTTGTGCGCGCCATGTTCGAGCAAACCGTGGGCTTGGTGCTGCCCCACCGTGCAAGTGATCAAGCAGCGGTGACCGAAAAAATCGACAAGCAAGATTTGCAACCGGGCGACTTGGTGTTCTTCAACACCATGCGAAAAACCTTCAGCCATGTCGGCATTTATGTGGGTGACAACAAGTTCATTCACTCACCCCGCTCGGGCAAAAAAATTCAAGTCGAAGACATGCGCGAAGCCTATTGGGCACACCGTTTCACCGGTGCACGCCGCGTTCCAAACGCCAAGGGCTATGACAGCAGCGCCAACTAAAGCGCAGCTAGACCATCTCGTTGTTGTCGCACGCACCCTAGAAGAAGGTGTGCTTTGGTGCGAAAACACATTGGGGATCACTCCCACCGCAGGCGGCGAACACGACAACTACGCCACCCACAACCGCATTTTCAAAATCGCCACACCGATGTTCGGCATGGCGTATTTCGAAATCATTGCCATCAACCCCAACGCTACGCGTCCGAAAAAAACACAAAGCAAACGCTGGTTTGACATGGACGATGTTGCACTTCAAACAGCCATCGCCAAATCACCACGCTTGGTGCACTTTGTGGTGAACACCCCCGACATCAAAGCAGCGCGCATGGCTTGGCGCATGCAAGGCATTGACCGCGGCCCTGCGGTGCATGCGAGTCGCAAAACACCCAAAGGCATGTTGCATTGGCAAATCAGTGTGCGTGCCGATGGTGCGCGTTTGTTTGACGGCGCATTGCCCACCCTCATTCAATGGGGCAAACCTGATGCGACTGAGCCTTTGAAATTGCACCCGCGCAACACCCTGCCCCGCTCAGGTGTGAGTTTGCAAAGTTTAGAAGTGCATCACCCCAGCGCTGAGAAGTTGAAAGCCGCTTATGAAGCTATTGGCTTGCAAGGTGTGTGCATGCATGAAGGCGCTGCCAATTTGGTGGCGACACTTCAAACGCCCAAAGGTTTGGTGACCTTAGAGAGCTTGGGGCTTTAACGTTTGTAGGGTTTCGTAAATACCGTCAAAACACCAGAATTCGTGTAAGTGAATTTTCGCAATTATTGTTAAAACGCTATTTCTACATAAGTCAGGGTGAATGACGGCTTTAGGCAAGTAGCAGCCCTTGGGCATACACCCTAAAAACAACAATGCTCTGCTAATGGCGCCCACTATGGAAGCAGACTCTCAAAGCTTGTTGGGTGTGATCAATTTGTTTGATTTGTGTTTGCATTTCGGCCCATTTATAGACTGGGCGCTTTATGTTCTTATCGATAGTCACTTACCAAATGTGCAGGGAATGTTGTTATGCTGATCTAGTAGCACACGAATGCAATGAAAGAAATGTGATGACCAACACACAAACGACCTCAGCAGATCTAATAGAAGAACCCCAATCACCAATCAAACCATCTGTATCGATAACCTCGGTCACATTCTCTAGCGGCACCTCTATTACTTTTGGTTCGAACGAAAAAGTCATTTTGGTCGGTCCTAACAATAGCGGGAAGTCGCAGGCACTTCGAGACATCCTAGATATTTTTCGGAATGGGCTTAAGGGTCGCACCCCTGTAGTTATAGGACTTGGTTTATCAAAAGAAGGAACGATTGATGATCTGAAATCTTTCTTGGAAGAAAAGGCCGAATTCAAGGAAAACCAATATCGTTATCGAAACTGGTCACTTCCAGAGAGTCATGTTCTATTCTGGGGAGATGACTTTCTTATTCATGGTTTAGCGGATGGTTTCATACGAAACATTTCTGCTGAGGAGCGACTGCATATTTGCGCCCAACAATCGAGCATAGCGCCTGGCGATCCCAAAACTCGTCCGCAACATGTGCTGTATAACGACGATGCACTAATGTTGAAGATTAGCGGCCTCTTTCGGAATGCTTTCGGCAAAGATCTGATGTTCAACTTTCGAGGTGGCAGCAAGCTTCCTATACATGTGGGGCAAATTCCTAAAGTGCCCGGTCTGGTTGATAGAGCAAGCGACCAATATGTAGCTATGGTTACCCAGAACCCACTTTTAGATCAGCAAGGCGATGGAATTAAAGGATACGCTGGGATCTTGTTTGAGGCAATTGCCTCTGAAGTGGCTGTAACACTGATCGATGAACCGGAGGCCTTCTTGCACCCGCCGCAAATGCGTCGACTAGGTGAAACTCTCGCATCAGAAGTTACAGGGCAACTCATCGTCGCAACCCACAGCAGCGATATTATGAAAGGTTTCCTCGAGGGGACGAAGGGTTCGGTTCGCATTCTTCGGATTACCCGAGATGGCAACAAAAACAATATTACAGAAACATCGACTGAAACAATTCGCCAACTCTGGGATAGGCCTGAGCTACGATATTCCAATGCTTTGGATGGGATATTTCATGAACAAACCATAATTTGCGAAGACGATAGCGATTGTCGAGTATTCAATTCAATTGGAGATTATCTCGGTGGGCTCACTTCTACACATTGGCCAGATACGGCGTTCGTTCCGACCGGTGGAAAACATGGTATTCCAAAGGTTGCATCAGTGCTTCGGAAAATTGGAGTTCCAGTGAAAGCCGTCTTTGATATTGATTTCCTATCTGAGCGTAACCTTGTTGAATTGACCGTGGAAGCTTTTGGAGGCGACTGGAGTGTCATTGAGCCTTTTTGGAAGCGAGTTGATGCTGAAGTTCGTGAGGGAATTAAGCCGAAAGAACCTGATGAAATAAAGAAAGATATTGTCAATATTGTCACTTCATCAGGGCAGGGTAAAGTGCCAAAAAGTGAAATAATTGAAGCTATAAAACAAGGTGCTTCATGGAACCACATCAAGCGCTATGGCGAGAGTGGAATTCCATCAGGGCAAGCGCAAACCGACTACCGTACATTGCGTGACCATTTGGAGAAGATCGGCATCTATCTCATTTCTGAAGGCGAGATTGAAAACTTCTGCCGCGAAGTTGGTTTGCATGGGCCAAAATTTGTCGCAAAGTTGCTACGAGACATTCCTCTTGATGATGCGTGCCTCAAAAATTTGCGTGAATTTGTTGAGAAGGTTTATTTAGGACCAAGCGGGAATCTTGTTCCTGGGCGAGTTCCTGCGGCGATTTAGACAGCCGCTTGTGCACTGCGTAGGCAGCAATCGGTCGAACAATTACATGTTAGTGGCGGTCTTGCCTAAGTTTCGCTAAGCCTGCTTCCGCTGCATTGCAGTCGCAAAAGCATTAACTAAAGAACTTGTTAGCTGATGACATTAACTAAAAGCTGAAAGTAGAAAATGGAAGTCTATTTTGTAACTGTGGACTCGTCTGGCAATGTAGCCAACAACACCATACCCACAGCCATCACAGCAGCGGTCAACCACAACGCGCTTTTGAAATTGCCACTGTGTTGGGCCATGTAACCCGACACCACAGGTGCCACCATTTGTGCCAAGCCATAACTCAGCGTGAGCCGTGCCATCGCTTTGCCCGGGTTTTTGGGTGAACGCCGACCCACCAAGGCGAGTGTCAAACTCACAATGCCAATGAAGGTCGCGCCATAACCAACGGCACCAAACAACGCAGCCTCTAACGAACCAGAGATTGCAGGCAACAAAACCGACGCGGTTTGCAAAGCAAACGCCAACAGCAACGCGCGCGTGTCACCCAATTTGCGTGCCACGCGGTCCCACACAAACACCGCAGGTATGGCCGCCAACCCAACGAGTGCCCAAGCCCATGCACCCTGCCCTGCCAAACCCGGTTCGCGCTCGACGATGGCCACAGTGAAAGTGGCGCTGATCACAAAGCCCCACCCTGCAGCAAAGTAACTGCCAATCATGGTGAACAACCAACGCTTAGAAACGCTGTTGTCTGAATCAGTGATTTGTTGTGCATTGACAGGCGGTGGCACAGGCGGACGCCACCACCATGCAGGTATGAAAAACACAACGCCTACAACGGCCATGGCCAACCATTGAGAAGCCCAATCGCTCCACACCTGCGACAAACCCCACGCACCCATGGCAGACACCACAATGCCCAAGCCAATGCCTATGAAATGCAAACCCAATTCGGGGCGATGGCCGTGGCGCATCAACCAACCCAACACCAAACCCGAGCCAAGCAACATACCAGTTGCACCGCACAAACCACCGATGTAACGCAACACCATCCAACCAGGCATCCATGCAGAGAGTGCCATGGCTGCGGTGGTGAGCAAGGCCATCCACAAACCCATGCTGTAGAAGCGATGTCGCCAACGCACATCGTCCATCCATGCCGCAGCCAATGCGCCTGTCATGTAACCCGCGTAATTCACCGCGGCCAAAGCACCCGCGCCCGCATCGGTCAAACCGGTTTGCAACTGCAAACTGGGCAACAAAGGTGTGTAAGCAAAACGCGCCAAACCAATGGTGAGCACCAAACCGCAAATGCCACCGAGAGTGACTTGCCAAGGTTGTAGCGTGTTGGTTTTCATGAAAGTACTTTCATGGGCTTGGTCCTTTGCATGCTTCACGCGCAAACCTGTTCGAGCATGTTTTGGTCTTCCTCGTCGTGTATCAATTCTTGCGTGGCGTTGGGTTGCTGACGCAGGGCTTGGTAGAGGTGTTGATGCTCGAGGTAAGCATGGTTGAGCCAACGGTCAAAATCATCAGGGTTGTTGGTGAGGCGTAATTGCATGTAGGCCTCTTGCGCCTCGGGGTAATGTTTGCGCAAAAAATTCAACCACTGCTTCAAACGTCCCGCTTGGTGACGGCGTGAAATGTGTTGCCGCACATGACTCCAAAACACAGCAATGTGGGTTTGCAGTTCTTGCCATGTGATGGGTTGTGGTTGATGTGATGCGAGGTGATTTGCAGAATCGCCTTGCAAAGCATCAAACTGTTGGATGGCCAACCCCAAACCTGGGAAGGTGATCATGCCTCTGCCAATCATCAAGTCATGACAGCCTGATGCCTTACGTGCTTGCAGCGCGTCTTGCACATTCCAAATTTCACCATTGGCAATGATGGGCACTTTCACCACGCGACGAATGTCTTCAATGCGTGGCCAATACGCGGGTGGGCGATAGCCATCGGCTTTGGTGCGCGCATGCACCACAATTTCAGACGCACCACCTGCTTCGAGCGCTTGCGCGCAGGCTTCAGCATCTTGGTCGTGATCAAAACCCAAACGCATTTTGGCGGACACCACTTGGTGCGCAGGCACCGCGCGTCGCACCGCTTGCGTGATCTTGAACAACACCTCGGGGTCTTGCAACAACGCCGCGCCACCCCCGTGCCGGTTGACTTGTTTGGCTGGACAACCGAAATTCAAATCCACCCCATCGGCACCCAAGCTCGCCACACGCGCAGCGTTGTCGGCCAAGCAATGCGGATCAGAGCCCAACAACTGCGGACGCACTGGCACACCCGACAAAGTTTTGCCACCGTTGCGCAACTCAGGCACCACACGGTAAAACGCGCGCTCGGGCAACAAGTTGTTGGTGACGCGAATGAACTCAGACACGCAACGGTCCACCCCGCCCACGCGTGTCAGCACATCGCGCAGCACGAAGTCGAGCAACCCCTCCATGGGTGCGAGAACGATCATGTGTGACGCCAAGGGTTGATCAAGGTGAGGCCCAGTCCTTCAAAGTGTTTGGTGTTGCGTGTGGCCAAAGATGCGCCGCGCGCTAAGCAGATGGCCGCGATTTGCGCGTCAGCCATTGACACCGACAAACCCGCATTTTCGCGCATAACAACAAGGCTGGCGTATTGGGCGGCGGCATCGACATCGAAAGACAACACGCGCCCTGCAAAATCTTCATCCACCATCGCAGCCACGGCCGTGATCAATTGTTCTTTGCGTTTGCCCTTGGGCAATTTCGCCACACCATAGAGCAACTCAGACACCACCACGCTGTTCAACCACAAGGCGGAGGGCGATTGCGCATCCATCCAGCGCAACACTGAAGGGTCGGGTTGTGCGCGCATTAACTCGGACACCACATTGGTGTCTAGCACGATCAAGGCTTGGCCTTTTGGTCAAACTTCGCAGCGCGAGGTTTTTGGGTGCGCTTGGGCAAGATCAATTCGGCGGATGACGATTTTGATGCCGTACCTGTTGATGAATGCGATCTGGCGCGGGAGGTTTTGCCTGCTTTAGGCAGTGCAGCAAAACGCGCATGAATGAGGCTGCCCAAACCACTGCTCGGGCTAGGTTGCGCCAACACATTGCGCAAAATCATGCGCACCTCTTCCTCCATTGACCGCCCATTAGCGGCCGCTGCCATGCGCAGTTTGTCTTTGATCACGGGTTCGACATTGCGAATCGTCAAGGTGGTCATGTTTGGCTCCATGCCATCTGATTGACAGCAATGCTAGCAATGCTAGCAAACTTCACCCAATCCAGCAAGCCAAAGAAAAAAGCCGGACACCTGCGTATCCGGCTTTGATAAAACGGTCATCGAAAGATGCGCGTTTTATTTCTTTTGCGGTGGCAAATCGGTGCAACTGCCATGCGCCACTTCTGCGGCCATGCCAATGCTCTCGCCCAGCGTGGGGTGGGGGTGAATGGTTTTGCCGATGTCGATGGCATCTGCGCCCATCTCGATCGCCAAGGCCACTTCGCCAATCATGTCGCCGGCGTGGGTGCCGACCATGCCGCCGCCCAAGATCTTGCCGTGACCGTGGGCTTCTGGTGAATCATCAAACAAAAGTTTGGTCACACCTTCGTCGCGACCATTGGCAATGGCGCGGCCTGAAGCGGTCCAAGGGAACAAACCCTTTTTCACTTTGATGCCTTGCGCCTTGGCTTGGTCTTCGGTCAAACCCACCCAGGCCACTTCGGGGTCGGTGTAAGCCACACTTGGAATGACGCGCGCGTTGAATGCCGCAGCCGCCAATTCTTTGTTGCCTTGCAATTCACCTGCAATGACTTCGGCTGCCACATGCGCTTCGTGCACCGCTTTGTGCGCCAACATGGGTTGCCCCACGATGTCGCCAATCGCGAAGATGTGGGGCACATTGGTGCGCATTTGAATGTCAACATTGATGAAGCCGCGGTCGGTCACCGACACACCGGCTTTTTCAGCGCCAATTTTTTTGCCGTTGGGTGTACGGCCCACGGCTTGCAACACCAAGTCGTAAGTTTGTGGCTCAGGTACTGTGCCGCCCTCTTCTGCCGGCGCAAAAGTCACCTCAATGCCTTTGGCTGTGGCCTTAGCACCGACGGTTTTGGTTTTCAGCATGATGTTGTCAAAGCGGTGGGCATTCATTTTTTGCCACACTTTCACCAAGTCGCGGTCTGCGCCTTGCATCAAACCGTCCATCATTTCCACCACATCGAGGCGTGCGCCCAATGTGCTGTAGACGGTGCCCATTTCCAAACCGATGATGCCGCCACCCAAAATCAACATGCGTTTGGGTACTTTTTCCAAAGCCAAAGCACCTGTGCTGTCGACCACGCGTGGGTCGTCTGGCATGAAAGGCAAACGCACCGCTTGGCTACCTGCAGCAATGATGCAGCGCTTGAATGCCACCACTTTTTTGGTGCCTGTTTTTTGCTGACCCTCACCCGAAGTTTCTTCCACTTCTAAGTGATTGGCACCGACAAAAGAACCATAACCACGAACGGTGGTGACCTTGCGCATTTTGGCCATCGCTGCCAAACCACCAGTCAATTTGCCAATGACTTTTTCTTTGTGGCCACGTAACTTGTCGATGTTGACTTTGGGTTTGCCGAAATCAACACCGAGGTCTGCCATGTGGCTGACTTCGTCCATCACCGCTGCCACATGCAACAGCGCTTTGGATGGAATGCAACCCACGTTCAAACACACACCACCCAAAGTGGCGTAGCGCTCCACCATCACCACTTTCAAGCCGAGGTCAGCGGCGCGGAAAGCAGCGGAGTAACCACCGGGGCCACCACCCAACACCAACACGTCGCATTCCACATCAGCAGAGCCGCCGAAGTTGGAAGCAACAGGTGCGGGTGCAGCAGGTGCAGAAGATGTCGATGCAGGCGCTGCAGAAGCAGGAGCCGCTGGTGCTGAAGCCGCTGGCGCAGGAGCAGCCGCAGCAGTTGCACCTTCAGCGTCTAACACCAACACCACCGAGCCTTCGCTCACTTTGTCGCCCAATTTCACTTTGAGCTCTTTCACCACACCACCGTGCGATGCAGGAATTTCCATCGACGCTTTGTCTGACTCGACGGTGATCAACGATTGCTCGGGTTTGATGGTGTCACCCACCTTCACCAACAATTCGATCACTGCCACTTCATCGAAATCACCGATGTCTGGAACTTTGATATCTACAAGTGCCATCGTCACGCCCCTTTACAGAAGTACACGACGGAAGTCGCTCAAGATTTGACCGAGGTAAGCGTTGAAGCGAGCCGCAGCCGCACCATCGATCACGCGGTGGTCCCAAGTCAAGCTCAGAGGCAACATCAAGCGGGGCACGAATTGTTTGCCATCCCACACCGGTTCCATGGTGCTCTTGCACACACCCAAGATCGCCACTTCAGGCGCGTTGATGATGGGGGTGAAATATTTGCCACCAATGCCACCCAAGCTAGAGATGGTGAACGTCGCACCAGTCATTTCAGCAGGACCCAATTTGCCGTCACGTGCCTTCTTGGCCAGCTCTGACATTTCTTGGCTGATTTGCAACACACCTTTTTTGTCACAGTCTTTGATGACAGGCACCATCAAACCGTTGGGTGTGTCTGCCGCAAAACCGATGTGCCAATAGTTTTTGTAAACCAAGGCATCGCCATCGAGCGAGCTGTTGAATTCGGGGTATTTCTTCAACGCAGCCACGCAAGCCTTGATCAAGAAAGCCAACATGGTGACTTTGATGCCAGACTTTTCGTTTTCTTTGTTGGTTGACACACGGAAGGCTTCCAACTCGGTGATGTCTGCATCATCGTGGTTGGTCACCGCAGGAATCAGAACAGCGTTGCGCAACAAATTGGCACCGCTGATCTTTTTGATGCGACCCAATTCTTTGCGCTCAATCGGACCAAACTTGGCGAAGTCGACCTTCGGCCAAGGAATGAGGCCCAATGCGGCACCGTCACCACCGCCAGAACCTTTAGCAGCTTGCGCTTTGGTTTGTGTGGCACCCAACATGACAGATTTGGTGAAGGCTTGCACATCGTCTTGCGTGATGCGGCCTTTGTTGCCCGAACCTTTCACTTCTTCCAAAGGCACACCGAGTTCGCGTGCGAACTTGCGCACTGAAGGTGATGCGTGGGGCAAGCCCACAGTGGATGCACCGGGGGCGTGCGCAGGTGCAGCAACAGACGCTGCTGCTGAAACAACAGTTGAAGATGCTGCGGAAGCAGTTGTTGAAGCAGTTGATGCAACAGCAGCCACTGGCGCTGCTGCACTAGCCACTGCAGCAGCCACAGGCGCAGCCGCCGCAACAGTACCTTCCAAAATGGCCAACAAGTCACCGATGTTGACCTTGTCACCCAACTTCACTTTGAGTTCTTTCAAAACACCGGCTGCAGACGATGGAATTTCCATCGACGCTTTGTCTGACTCGACGGTGATGAGTGACTGCTCGACCTTGATGGTGTCACCAGGTTTCACAAACACTTCAATCACGGCCACATCTTTGAAGTCGCCAATATCAGGCACATGCACTTCAATAGGGCCTGACGCTGCACTGGCAGCTGGCGCAGCGCTTGCAACGGCTGCGGCAGGTGCGGGCGCACTTGCCGCAGGTGCGGCAGCGGGCGCAGCACTAGCAGCGGCAGGCGCAACAGCAGCACCCTCGGCCTCCAACACCAACACCACCGAACCTTCTTTCACTTTGTCGCCCAGTTTCACTTTGAGCTCTTTGACCACACCAGCGGTGCTCGATGGAATTTCCATCGAAGCTTTGTCCGACTCAACGGTGATCAGTGACTGCTCCGCTTTCACGGTGTCACCGGGTTTGACCAGCAGCTCAATCACTGCCACTTCATCAAAGTCGCCAATGTCTGGGACCTTCACTTCTACCAATGCCATAGTTGTCTCACTTAGTTTGTTGAAGACAACGCACACGCGTTGTCTCGCAAAGTTATTTAAGAATTAAGCGTAAAGCGGATTGACTTTGTCGGTCTTGATGCCGTATTTCTTGATGGCCTCAGCCACCTTCTCAACGGGCACCGCACCTTCTTCGCTCAGAGCCTTCAACGCTGCCACCACGATGTAGTGACGGTTGACCTCGAAGTGCTCACGCAATTTGCTGCGGAAGTCTGAGCGACCGAAACCATCGGTGCCCAACACTTTGTAGGTGCGGCCTTTGGGAATGAACGGACGAATCTGTTCGGCATAGGCTTTCATGTAGTCAGTCGATGCCACCACAGGGCCCACATAGGGGTCGAGTTGTTGCGTCACAAACGGCACTTTTTGTGTACCTGTAGGGTGCAACAAGTTGTGGCGTTCGGCGTCTTGGCCATCGCGCGTCAATTCATTAAAGCTTGGGCAGCTCCACACATTGGCGGCCACGCCCCAGTCGTTGGCGAGCAAATCGCGCGCAGCGATCGATTCGCGCAAGATGGTGCCCGAGCCCAACAAGTTCACGCGTGGTGCTTTTTTCGCGCCCTCGCCTTGTTGCAACAAATACATGCCTTTGATGATTTGCTCTTCGGTGCCCGCTTTCAAACCAGGCATCGCGTAGTTTTCGTTCAACAGCGTGAGGTAGTAGAAAACATTGTCTTGTTTCTCAACCATGCGCTTCAAACCATGGTGCAAGATCACGCCTACTTCGTGTGCGAAGGTGGGGTCGTATGACACGCAGTTGGGAATGGTGTTGGCCATGATGTGGCTGTGACCGTCTTCGTGCTGCAAGCCTTCGCCATTCAGCGTAGTGCGACCCGATGTGCCGCCCAACAAGAAACCACGCGCTTGCATGTCACCAGCCGCCCATGCCAAATCGCCGATGCGTTGGAAACCAAACATCGAGTAGTACACATAGAACGGCACCATGATGCGGTTGCTGGTGGAGTAGCTCGTCGCTGCAGCAATCCAGCTCGACATACCACCGGCTTCGTTGATGCCCTCTTGCAAAATTTGACCGGCTTTGTCTTCTTTGTAGTACATCACTTGGTCTTTGTCGACCGGTGTGTATTGCTGACCTGCGGGGTTGTAAATACCGACCTGGCGGAACAAGCCTTCCATACCAAAGGTACGCGCTTCGTCCACCAAAATAGGCACCACGCGTGGGCCCAAGGCTTGGTCACGCAACAACTGCGTGAGGAAACGCACATAGGCTTGCGTGGTTGAAATTTCGCGACCTTCTGCGGTGGGTTCCATCACAGCTTTGAAGGTTTCCAATGAAGGCACAGTGAAGTTCTCATCCGCTTTGGTGCGACGGTGTGGCAAATAACCACCCAAGGCCTTGCGACGCTCGTGCAGGTACTTCATTTCAGGTGTGTCATCCGCAGGCTTGTAGAACGGAATTTTTGACAGCTCGCTATCAGGAATCGGCAAGTTAAAGCGATCGCGGAAGTACTTGATGTCTTCGTCGGTCAGCTTCTTGGTTTGGTGCACGGTGTTTTTGCCTTCACCGGCTTTGCCCATGCCAAAACCTTTCACGGTCTTGATCAACAACACAGTGGGTTGACCTTTGTGGTTCACTGCTTGGTGATAAGCGGCATACACTTTTTGTGGGTCATGACCGCCACGCTTCAAGTTCCAAATTTCGTCGTCGGTCATGTGCGCGACCATCTCAAGCGTGCGTGGATCACGACCGAAGAAATGTTTGCGCACATACGCGCCATCGTTGGCTTTGAAAGCTTGGTA
>JBEGOM010000011.1:0-61229 GCA_041181985.1 Pseudomonadota bacterium
CCGTCTTGGGCGTTGTCCAAAATGACTTGGGCCATTTTTTGAATGTCTTCCACAAACACCAAGGCGTCGTGACCTGCCACGCGCATGGCACGCGACAACGCACGGCCATCGGCTGCCACGATGGGTGCTTCGCCTGCGGCATACACCTCGGCCAACCACAACACATCGGCGCGACCCATGACTTGCACAAAGTCTTCAAAACAATCGCGTGTGCGTGTGTAGCGGTGCGGCTGAAACGCCAACACCAATCGCCTGCCAGCAAACGCACCGCGCGCTGCCGACAAGGTGGCGGCAATTTCAACGGGGTGATGGCCGTAGTCTTCGATCAAAGTGAAGTGGCCACCGTTTTTCGCAGGCACATCGCCATGGCGTTGGAAGCGACGGCCCACGCCTTTGAATTCGGCCAAGGCTTTTTGCACTGCTTCATCAGGCACATTCAACTCGACCGCAATGGCAATGGCGGCCAACGCGTTGAGCACATTGTGCTCACCTGCGAGGTTGAGGGTGATGTCGATGTCAGGCAAGGTCACGCCGTTGCGACGCTGCACGGTGAAGTGCATGCGGCCGTTGTCAGCCCGCACATTGATAGCGCGCACTTGTGCGTCTTCATTGAAACCATAACTGGTGATGGGGCGCGACACCTCGGGCAAGATGCTGCGCACCGCTGCATCGTCGGTGCACAACACCGCTGCGCCGTAGAAAGGCATGTGATGCAAGAACTCTATGAACGCACCCTTCAAACGATTGAAGTCGTGACCATAGGTGTCCATGTGGTCCGCATCGATGTTGGTGACCACTGCCATCACAGGCAACAAGTTGAGAAACGATGCATCTGACTCGTCGGCCTCGACCACGATGTAGTCACCCGAACCGAGTTTGGCATTGGCGCCTGCGCTGTTCAATCGGCCCCCAATGACAAAGGTGGGGTCGAGGTTGGCTTCGGCCAACACGCTGGCAACCAAACTGGTGGTGGTGGTTTTGCCGTGCGTGCCTGCAATCGCAATACCTTGCTTCATGCGCATCAATTCGGCCAACATGACCGCGCGTGGTACCACAGGAATGAGTTTTTTGTGCGCTGCGACCACTTCGGGGTTGTTGGCTTGCACCGCAGTAGAGGTGACCACCGCGTCAGCACCTTGGATGTTGCTCGCCGCATGGCCCACAAAGGTTTGAATGCCCAAACCATTCAGGCGCTTCAACGCCGCGCTGTCAGACAAGTCAGACCCTGAAATGACATAGCCCAAGTTCAACAACACTTCTGCAATGCCGCTCATGCCTGCACCGCCAATGCCGACGAAGTGAATATGACGGATGGCGTGCTTCATGCCAATGAACCTCTCTGTGTTGCCAGCGCTTCGCAGGCATGCACCACATCTTGTGTGGCATTTGTTTTGCGCATGGCATAAGCTTTTTCAGCACACACCAACAATTCATCACGCGTGACGGTTTGCAAACGCTGCGCCAAATCTTGTGCGGTCAACGCAGCTTGTTGCACCAACCAACCACCACCGTTGTTCACCAAAAACTGTGCGTTGGTGGTTTGGTGATCATCCACTGCATGCGGAAACGGCACAAACAATGCCGCCACACCCACCGCTGCAAGTTCGGTCACAGTGCTGGCACCTGCACGGGCAATCACCAAATCAGCCTCGCCAAAAGCTTGCGCGGTGTCTTCAATGAAAGGGGTGAGTTCTGCTTGCACACCTGCACTTGCATAGGCTTGACGCAGTGCATCGATTTGTTTGGCGCCGCTTTGATGCGTCACTTGCGGTCGCTGCGCTTCAGACATCAAGGCCAAAGCTTGCGGCACCAAGGTGTTGAGTGCTTGTGCACCCAAACTGCCACCGACCACCAACACACGCAGTGGGCCACTGCGTTGTGCATAGCGCACAGCGGGTGGCGCTTGGTTGACAAAACCTGCACGCAACGGATTGCCCACCCACTCGGCCTTGGGCATGACATTTGGAAAAGCGCTGAACACGCGATCAGCCACACCCGCCAACACTTTGTTGGCCATGCCAGCCACCGAGTTTTGTTCGTGCAACACCAAAGGCTTGCCTGCCAACACGCTCATCATGCCAGCGGGGAATGTGATGTAGCCACCCAAGCCCACCACCACATCAGGCTTTAAGCGACGCATCACTTGCAAGCTCTGCCAAAACGCACGCAGCAATTTCAAGGGCAACACGGCCAGAGTGGTCAAACCTTTGCCACGCACACCGGAGAACTGCACTTCTTCATATGCAAATCCGCGCGGTGGTACCAATTGGCTTTCCATGCTCGGCGAAGGCGCACCCAACCAATGCACACGCCAACCTTTGTCACGCAACGCATCAGCCACTGCCAAGCCGGGGAAGATGTGCCCACCGGTGCCGCCGGCCATGATCAAAGCCGTGCGTTGCAAGGTGTTGTTGAGCGTGTTTTGCAACGTGGCGTTCATAAGCGCCCCCCATGCATCAACACGCGATTTTCAAAGTCGACACGCAACACCACCGCAATCGCAATGAGGTTGAGCAAAATGGCCGAGCCGCCATAACTCATGAGCGGCAAGGTCAACCCTTTGGTAGGCAAAGCGCCTAAGTTCACACCCATGTTGATGAACGATTGAAAGCCAATCCAAATGCCCACACCTTGTGCGACCAATCCAGCGAACACACGGTCCATCGCAATCGCTTGACGGCCGATGTACATGATGCGACGGGTCAACCACATGAACAAACCAATGATGATGACCACGCCAACAAACCCAAACTCTTCACCAATCACAGCGAGCAAGAAGTCGGTGTGCGCTTCGGGCAGCCAATGGAGTTTTTCCACACTACCGCCCAAGCCCACACCAAAAATTTCACCGCGACCAATGGCAATCAGTGAATGCGACAGTTGATAGCCTTTACCCAAAGCATGTTCTGAGCTCCAAGGATTGAGGTACGCAAAAATGCGTTCACGCCGCCATTCAGACGATGCAATGATGAGCGCAAACACACCGATCAGCAACGCCGCAATCACAAAGAACATGCGGGCATTGACACCACCCAAAAACAAAATACCCATGGCGATCACGGCAATCACCATGAAGGCACCCATGTCAGGTTCAGCCAGCAACAACAAACCCACAATCGCTACGGCAGCGGCCATAGGCGTGACAGCTGAGAAAAACTTCTCTTTCACTTCCATCTTGCGCACCATGTAGTTCGATGCATACAACAACACACCAAACTTGGCCAACTCAGACGGTTGAAAGTTCATAAACCCCAAACCAATCCAACGGCGTGCGCCATTGACCGATTTACCGACAAAGGGAATCAACACCAACATCAATAACACAATCGACGCCACAAACACCCAGGGGCCAATGCGCTCCCACGTGTTGAGTGGCACTTGAAACGCCAAGAGAGCCGCTACAAAAGCTATGCCTAAGGACACTGCATGTCGCAACAAGAAATGCGTGGGCGTGTAACCTGCTCCCATGCGCGGGTTGTCAGGCAATGCGATGGATGCGGAATACACCATCACCAAACCAAACATCAACAAACCAAACACCACCCATACCAAAGGTTGGTCGAAACCTTTCACATGAACAGGTGACGCAGCCGTTCGCGACAACTCTGCGCCGTGAATGCGAACAGGCAAAGCATCGATGCTCGACTCTGGCTCTTTCGCAAACAAACTGCCCCAACGCGCTTTCCAGCGCGCCAGCAAGTTGTTGGGTGCGGCCATGGTGCTCATCGCGCATCTCCCACGCTGTCGCTCAAGGCATGCACCGCTTGCACAAACACTTGCGCGCGGTGCGCATAGTTGGTGAACATGTCCATGCTGGCACAGGCGGGTGACAACAACACCGCGTCGCCAGCGTGTGCCAAGGCATGGCATTGTGTGACAGCATCTTGCAAGGTGTTGGCATTTTGCAAAGGCACGCCAGTGTCTTGCAAGGTGTCGCGCAGCAGGGCAGCATCGCGGCCGATCAACACCACGGCGCGGACAAACCGTTGCACCGGTTGCACCAACGGCGAAAAGTCTTGCCCTTTGCCATCGCCGCCTAAGATCAAGACCAAGCGACGCTCCACACCCAAGCCTTGCAACGCAGCCACGGTGGCACCCACATTGGTGCCTTTGCTGTCGTCAAAATATTCAACTTCTTGCACCATAGTCACAGGTTCAACACGGTGGGGTTCACCACGGTATTCACGCAAGCCATACAACATGGGGGCCAACGCAGCACCGGTGCTGCTGGCCAATGCCAAAGCGGCCAAAGCATTGAGGGCGTTGTGTCGACCACGGATACGAAGTGCATCGGCTGGCATCAAACGCTGAATGTGAATTTCTTCTTCATCGTCTTTGCGACGCTTGCGTGTTTCATCGGCTTCGAGTGCGCGCACCAACCAGGTCATGCCGTTCACTGTTTCGATGCCGTAGTCGCCTGGGCGTTGTGGCACTTCATCACCAAAAGTCACGTGTGTGCGCACCACAGGTTTTTGTAACTTCACACGCACGGGCTCAGGCAACATGGCCATGACACGCGCATCGTCGCGGTTGAGCACCATCAAACCTTGCGAACCAAAAATGCGCGCTTTGTCCGCACCGTAGTTCACCATGTCGCCATGCCAGTCCAAATGGTCTTGCGTGAGGTTGAGCACTGTTGCTGCGGTGGGCGCAAAGTTGTCCACGCCGTTCAACTGGAAACTCGACAACTCGAGCACCCACACCTGCGGCAGGTAAGGATGATCCGGCGGCGGTGGAGGCGGAGGCTCGATGGGGGGTGGCTCTAGATCTTCTAGGGCAGTGTGTGCTGTTTCTGTTTGTTCTTGTGTAGCTTGTGGTTCTTCACCATTTTCATGGCTACTAACTGCCTCTGAATTTGTATCCACATCAACAACCACATGGGCATCCGCACCGTCTTCATGCGTTGCAGCTTGGGGCTCGGTGTTTTGCGTTTCCGAAGCTTGCGTTTCTGAAGCGTGCGTTGTTGCAGTTTGTGCCGAAGCAATTTGCGATGCGGCATCCGCATCCGCCAACGCCTGCTCAGCCAAAGCCTGTTCTTCTTGCTGCGCAGCTTGATCTAAAGCCTGCGTCAAAGTGTCGAGCAGAGTAGGTCCAATGTTGCCTGCCACCGCTACACGCATGCCTGCACGCTCTAGCAATTGCCCTGTCAATGAAGTGACGGTTGTTTTGCCGTTGGTGCCGGTGATGGCCAACACCTTCGGGTGATAAGCATTGCTGCTTTGCAAATCTTGCAAAGCCTGTGCAAACAATGTCAGCTCAGTACCCACCCACAAACCGATATCGATCGCGGCTTGCCAAACCGGTGCAACAGCTGCAGGACTGAGGCCTGGGCTTTTGAACACCGCTTGCACCGCTTGACCTTGCACCAAGGACGCCTCAAACGCACCATTTACAAACTTCACCTGCGGCAACTCGGCTTGCAATTGCGCCAACTGCGGAGGCGCTTCACGCGTGTCCACCACTTGCACATTCGCACCACAACGCACGCACCAACGCGCCATCGCGAGGCCGGAGTCACCCAAGCCCAGAATGAGAACAGATTGGTTTTGAAGTCGTTGCATGGCGTTATCTCAACTTCAAGGTTGACAAGCCCAACAGGCACAACAACATGGTGATGATCCAAAAGCGCACCACAACTTGTGTTTCTTTCCAACCACTCTTTTCAAAATGATGGTGCAGCGGTGCCATTTTCAAAATGCGGCGGCCTTCGCCGTATTTCTTTTTGGTGTATTTGAAGTAACTCACTTGCACCATCACCGACAGTGCTTCGACCACAAAAATGCCACCCATGATGGCCAACACAATTTCTTGTCGCACGATCACAGCAATCGTGCCGAGCGCGCCACCCAAGGCCAAGGCACCCACATCGCCCATGAATACCTGTGCGGGATGTGTGTTGAACCACAAAAACGCCAAACCTGCACCGGCCATGGCGGCGCAGAAAATCATCAACTCACCTGAGCCGGGAATGTAGGGAAAGAACAAATACTTCGAATACACCGAACTGCCGGTGACATACGCAAACACACCCAAGGCCGAGCCCACCATCACCACCGGCATGATGGCCAAACCATCTAAGCCATCGGTCAAATTCACTGCATTGCTCGATCCCACGATCACCAAATAGGTCATGATCACAAAGCCAAACACACCCAGTGGGTAACTCACCTCTTTGATGAAGGGCAACAACAAACCCGCTTTGGGCGGCAAGTCCACATCAAAACCAGACTTCACCCACGAATAAAACAACTCGAGCACGCGCAAGTTGCTGCTCTCGGAAATGCTGAACACCAAATACAAGGCAGCCAACAAGCCGATGACCGATTGCCAGAAATATTTTTCTTTCGACGGCATGCCCTCGGGGTCTTTGTTCACCACCTTGCGCCAGTCGTCTACCCAACCAATAGCACCAAAGCCCAAGGTCACGATCAACACAATCCACACAAAACGGTTTGACAAATCAGCCCACAACAAAGTGGACACCGCAATGCCAATCAAAATCAACACACCCCCCATGGTGGGTGTGCCGCTTTTTGCCAAATGCGATTGCATGGCGTATTCGCGAATGGGTTGACCAATTTTCAGAGCCGCTAAACGGCGAATCACCGCAGGCCCAGCCACCAGACCAATCAGCAAGGCCGTGACCGCCGCCATCACCGCACGGAATGTGATGTACTGAAACACACGGAAATAGCCAAATTCAGGCGACAGGTTTTGCAACCATTGGGCCAAGGTCAGCAACATGGGGTGGATTCCTTCTTCTTATCTTGGCTAACATTTGCTTGCGCCTGTGCATTCACAGTCGCACACGCCGCCTGCATGACTTCAGTCACCCGCTCCATCTTCATGAAGCGCGAACCTTTCACCAACACACTGCCTGCACTGGGCAACAAAGCCATCAGATGGTTTTGCAGTGTTTGAATATCTGAAAAGTGCAAAGCTTCCGCACCATAGGCAGATGCGCTGTGCTGAGCCAAGTCGCCTAAGCACAACACATGCTCAATCTGCTTGGCTTTCGCATAGGCCCCCACCTCTTGGTGAAACTCAGGCCCTTGCGTGCCCACTTCACCCATATCACCTAACACCAACACACGCGGCGTAGGTAACTCGGCCAGCACTTCAATGGCTGCGCGCACCGAATCAGGATTCGCGTTGTAGGTGTCGTCCACCACGGTGATGTGGTGCTCTTGGCAAGTCAAACCAAAGGCACGCGATCGGCCTTTGACAGGCTCAAACTGTTGCAAACCACGGGCAACTACTTCTAACGCCACACCCGCAGCCAACGCACACGCTGTAGCGGCCAAGGCATTGCTCACGTTGTGACGACCTGCAATTTTCAAGCGTGTATTGAGTTCACCCGCAGGTGTGTGGGCTTGCAGCGTCCAATGGTCTTGTTGCCAATGCGCATCTACCAAACGCACTTCAGCATGCGATTGCGGGTCATTTGAGAAACGCACACAGCGTCTGTCGCCCGCCATGCTTTGCCACAGCGCACTGTAGGTGTCATCAGCTGGAAACACCGCCACGCCATCAAGTTGCAACGCGTGAATCACTTCACCGTTTTCAAGCGCCACCGCTTCGATCGATGCCATGTGCTCTTGGTGTTCGCGCTGTGCGTTGTTGACCAAGGCCACTGTGGGTTGTGTCATGCGTGCCAAGCCGGCAATTTCACCGGGGTGGTTCATGCCCAACTCCACCACCGCGCATTGGTGGTGCGCGCGCAAACGCAACAAAGTTTGCGGCACACCAATGTCGTTGTTCAAATTGCCTTGTGTGGCCAAAGCATCGTCACCCCAACCAGCACGCAAAATGCTCGCGATCATTTGGGTCACCGTGGTTTTGCCATTGCTACCGGTCACGGCAATCACTGGCAACACAAATTGATTGCGCCAACCTTTCGCGAGTTGACCCAACGCCACGCGTGTGTCAGGCACCTGCAGGCCAGCCAACTGCGCTTGCAACAAACCCTGCTCTGCCAACGCTGCCACTGCGCCGGTGGCTGCAACTTGGGGCAAAAAGTCATGCGCATCAAAACGCTCGCCTTTGAGCGCCACAAACAAATCACCGCTTTGCAAGGTTCGGCTGTCGGTGTGCACGCGTTGAATGCACACCTTCGGGTCGCCATGCAGCTGCGCACCTTCTAACCAAGGCAGCATTTGTTGCAAGCTGAGGTTCATGTCAGACATGCGCCCTCCTGTGTTGCAACGCCAAGCGCGCGTGTTCTGCATCGCTGAAGGGGTGACGCACACCCGCAATCTCTTGGTAGTCTTCGTGGCCTTTGCCAGCGATCAACACCACATCTTGGGTTGAGGCGTTTTGCACCGTCCACGCGATGGCTTGCGCGCGATCGGGCAACACGCGAATCGCATCGGCTTCTTTCACGCCTTGCAACATTTGCTGCAAGATGCTGTCTGGGTTTTCGCTGCGTGGGTTGTCGCTGGTCAACACCACATGGTGTGCATGCTGCTCTGCCATCGCTGCCATCAAGGGGCGTTTGCTGGCGTCACGGTCGCCGCCGCAACCCAACACACAGGTCACTTGACCGCCACGGGTTTGCGCCAACGGCAACAAGGCTTGCACCGCTTGCGCCACAGCATCGGGCGTGTGCGCATAGTCGATCACCACCAAAGGTGCATCGTTTCCACCCAAGGTTTGCATGCGGCCTGGCACAGCCGGCAAATCGCGACAGGCTTGTGTCGCGGTTGACAATGAATGACCCATGGCACACAACACCGTCATCACACCCAACACATTGCTCACGTTGTAAGTACCTACCAAATGGGTGTGCATGGTTTGCGTTTGTGACGATGCACCACAGGCCACCGCAAACTGCAAACCTTGTACGCCGTGAACAATGTCAATCGCTCGCAGATGGCGCGACGCATCACACCCCTCAGGTGCATTTGAATGACACGCAAATGTCCACACCTGTAAATCACCGCGCGCCGACAACTGTTGCGCCAGCAAACGGCCCTGGGCATCGTCCACCTGAATCACGGCGGCGGACAATTCTGGCCAATCGAACAAAGCAACTTTGGCTTGCCAATACGCTGACATGCTGCCGTGGTAATCCAAATGGTCTTGGGTGAAATTGGTGAACACCGCCACTTTGATGTGCGTGCCATCCAATCGGTGTTCTGCAATGCCAATCGATGACGCTTCTATGGCACACGCTGTCACACCGTGGTTCACCATGTCACGCAAACGCGCTTGCAGCAACACGGGGTCAGGCGTGGTCATGCCCGTGACTTCCAGTGCATGCACTTCACCCACACCCAAGGTACCCACCACCGCACAGCGTTGACCCAAGGCATTGAGCGCATGCGCCAGCCACCAGGCGGTCGATGTTTTGCCATTGGTGCCGGTGATCGCCACCACATCCATCGCACGGCTGGGTTCTTCGTAATACGCTGCGGCAATGGGGCCGCTCGCGGCTTTTAATCCTTCATAGCTGGCGATGGTCAAAGCGTCGTTATCCAACTTCGCATCTTTTACATGTGACCAATCAAACGCATCAACACCATCACGCTCTACCAATACAGCATTGGCTTGCCGTTGCAACACATCGTTCACAAACGCGCGACCATCACGCACGCCACCGGGCCAGGCAATGAAACCATCACCCGCCTGTACAAGGCGACTGTCGGTGCGCAACACACCTTGCACGCGACTGCGCAACCACGCCGCCGCTTCTTGTGGCGTGTGCAATGTGTGCAAAGCCTGATGAGCCATCAGAATGACTCCTTCTCAGCCAAGGTCACCACCTGGGGTTTGACCGCCATGTCAGGTTGCACACCCATCATGCGCAATGTTTGTTGAACGGTTTGGCTGAACACAGGTGCTGCCACATCGCCACCGTAATACAAACCATTGGTAGGCTCATCAACCATCACCGCCACCACAATGCGTGGGTTGTCGATGGGTGCAATGCCTACAAAAAAGCCACGGTATTTTTTACTCGCGTAGCCTTTGCCTTCTTGCTTGTGTGCTGTGCCAGTTTTGCCACCGACTGAATAACCCATGGTTTGGGCTTTCATTGCCGTACCGCCAGGCCCTGTCACCATGTGCAACATGTGGCGAATGGCTGCTGCATTGGCTTGCGAAAACACCCGCGCGCCCGTCACATCGCCTTGTGTTTTCACCAAACTCATGGGCACCAATTCACCATCTCGCGCAAACACACTGTAAGCCTGCGCCAATTGAAACAAACTGGTCGACAGACCATAGCCATAACTCATGGTAGCTTGCTCAATCGGTTTCCAAGTTTTGTAAGCACGCACTTTGCCTGCCACCGCACCGGGGAAAGGCACCTGTGGCTTTTGCCCCAAGCCCACTTGCGTGAATGCTTCCCACATGTCGTGCGGTTGCAATTGCATGGCAATTTTTACGGTACCCACATTGCTGGATTTTTGAATCACTTCATTGACACTCAACACACCATGCGGATGTGCATCGGTGATGGTGGCGGTGCCCATTTGCATTTTTCCGGGCGCCGTTTGTATCAAAGTTTCGGGTTTGACCAAACCTTTTTCTAAAGCCAAACCCACCACCAGGGGTTTCATGGTTGAGCCAGGCTCGAAAGTGTCTGTCAACGCGCGGTTGCGCAATTGCGCGCCACTCAAAGTACCACGCTTACCAGGTGAATAGCTGGGGTAATTGGTGAGTGCCAGAATTTCACCGGTCTTCACATCCAACACCACCACACTGCCTGCAGCGGCTTTGTTGTTCACCACTGCCTCTTTGATTTTTTCGTACGCAAAGTACTGCACTTTGCTGTCGATGCTCAATTGCAAATCTTGCCCATCGACCGGTGGCACCATTTCACCCACATCTTCCACCACACGGCCCAGTCCGTTTTTGATGACACGACGCGATCCTGCTCTGCCACCCAGGTCTTGGTTGAAGGTCAACTCCACGCCTTCTTGCCCGATGTTTTCTACATTGGTGAAACCCACCACATGGGCCACCGATTCACCTTCGGGGTAAATGCGTTTGTATTCTTTGCGCGCGTGAACGCCTTTGATTTTCAAATCGTCAATTTGCTTGGCAATGTCTTCGTCGACCTGCCGCTTGAGCCATACAAAGTTTTTGTCTTCATCGGCGAGTTTTTTGTCCAACTCAGTGGCGCTCATGTTGAGCAACTTGGCCAATGTCTTCAACTTCGCTGGGTCGCGTTCCAAATCTTCGGGGCTCGCCCAAATGCTGGGCACCGGCACGCTCGAGGCCAAGATGTGGCCATTGCGATCCAATATGCGGCCACGGTTCGCAGGCAAATCCAAAGTGCGCACAAAACGCACGGTGCCTTGCCGTTTGAAAAACGCATTGTCAATCACTTGCACATACGCAGCACGCACCACCAAACCCAAAAAGCCAAATGCAATGAAAGCCACAATGAATTGGCTGCGCCAAATCGGCGTCTTACTCGCCAGCAAAGGGCTGGAGGTGTATTGCACGCTGCGGCTGCTCATCGCTGCGCCTCCTGCATGGTGGCGTATTGCGTGATCGCAGGTGTGATGGTACGCATGCGCAACTGCTCACGCGCCAACTTCTCAACACGCAAAGGCGTGGCTTGCGCACGCCGCTCGACATCGAGCCTGTCGTTCTCTGTTTCCAAGCGTTGTGCCTCCACACTGGCACGGTGCAACTCGGTGGTGAGTGAGCGCGATTCATATTGCGTGCGCACCAAATACAGGGCACTCAACATGACCGACAACCACAGCACAAAGCTCAAGCGACTCATGCCATCGCTCCTTGCAAAGCAGGTGCAGCCAAACGCTCGGCAATGCGCAAAATCGCACTGCGTGCACGCGGGTTGGCAGCCACTTCTTGCTCAGAAGGTTTGATGCGATCAATCGCTTTCAAATCCATCACCTTGGGCGCAGCAAAAGGCGCACGGCGGTCATACACCTCACGCGCATGTTGCGTGATGAATTGTTTGACGATGCGGTCTTCCAATGAATGGAAACTGATCACAGCCAATCGACCTCCGGGACGCAAGATCTGCAACGACGCGCTCAGCGCTTGTTGCAGCTCTTCAAGCTCGGCATTGATGAAAATCCGAAAAGCCTGAAATGTGCGCGTTGCAGGGTTCTGGCCCGGCTCGCGGGTTTTGACCGTGTCAGCCACGAGCTGGGCCAATTCAGAGGTGCTTGCAAGGCTGCCCCGTTCCTGTCGGCGAGCAACAATCGCCTTTGCAATCTGAACAGCAAACCGTTCTTCGCCATAGTCACGTATCACCTCCGCTATTTGTTGAAGTTCTGCTTCTGCCAACCACTCGGCCACGCTCTGGCCACGGGTGGTGTCCATGCGCATGTCCAAGGGGCCTTCGAAACGAAAGGAAAAACCACGCGCTGGGTTGTCGATCTGTGGTGAGCTCACCCCCAAATCCATCAACACGCCATCGACCGACGCCGCAGGCAACTCGTCCAAGTCTGCAAAGCCTTGGTGACGGATTGAAAAACGCGGGTCGTCGATCTGTTGAGCCGCCTGTATCGCTTCGGGGTCTTTGTCGAAGGCGATCAAACGGCCATGCGAAGAAAGCTTGGACAACACCAAACGCGTGTGACCACCCCGACCAAAGGTTGCGTCCACATAAGTACCGTCCGGCTGGATGTCGAGAGCGTCGACAGCTTCGCTTAAGAGGACGGTGGTGTGCTGCCATGCCGTGTCCACCGTCATCCTTTAAAAAGAAAATTCCTTGAACACATCGGGCATGTCGCCCTGCATGGCCTCGGCCTCTTGTGCGTCGTAGGTGGCTTTGTCCCACAACTCAAAGTGGTTGCCCATGCCCAAAAGCATCGTGTCTTTGCTGATGCCTGCCGCAGCACGCAGTTCAGGAGAAATGAGCACGCGACCGGTGCCATCCATCTCGACATCCATTGCATTGCCCAAAAAGATGCGCTTCCACCATTGCGCACTCATCGGCAAAGCGGCAATGCGCTCGCGAAATTTTTCCCATTCGGTGCGGGGAAAAATCATCAAGCAACCATGGGGGTGTTTGGTGATGGTGAGTTGCCCAGACGCAGTAGCGCTCAAGACATCGCGGTGCCTTGTCGGCACCGACAAACGCCCCTTGGCATCCAAACTCAACGATGACGCGCCCTGAAACACAGCGGCAAGCCCTTTTCACAAGCAAACAACAACAACACATCAAACCAGCGGAGAGGCCGAAAGACACTCTTCCCCACTTTTTTGCACTTATTTGCACTGTATCAGGAAATTGCCATCCAACAAGCTATTTTTGGATTTTTTTCAATGAAATCAACAACTTACGGCGCTTTTGCGAACCAACAACGAGGCCAAAAATCGTTATAAATGAAGCACTTAGAAGATGCTGTAAAAGTGGCTTATCAAGAGTTTCAAACATAAAAAAAGCAGACCAAAAGGTCTGCTTTTTTGTGGTGTGAAGACAAAAAGTCATCAATCGCCAAACATTTTCTGTTTGAGCTCACGTCTTTCTTGCGCTTCCAGCGACAAGGTGGCCGTTGGACGGGCCAACAAACGGCCCACACCGATGGCTTCGCCGGTTTCGTCGCAGTAACCGTAGTCACCTGCGTCAATGCGGTTGATCGATTGCTCGATTTTCTTGAGCAATTTGCGCTCACGGTCACGGGTACGCAACTCGAGAGCGTGCTCCTCTTCGATCGTGGCACGGTCTGCAGGGTCGGGCACCACCACCGTGTCCTCGCGCAGGTGCTCGGTGGTCTCGCTGGCATTGCTCAATACTTCGTTTTTCAGTTGCACCAGTTTGAGTCGGAAGAACGCCATTTGAATGTCGTTCATGTACTCGCTGTCAGGCATGGCGATGACTTCGGCATCGGTGAGTTGGTCGGCCGTTTTGGTCTTCCAGTTGTTGGCCAACTTGGCGTCTTTTTTGGGTATCACAGGAACGATCGTTGAAACTGCTGGGGCAGCCATCGGCATGAAGCTTGACTTTGCTGCGGTGGAGGCTACCACCTGTGCAGGTGGGGGTGGGACCAAAGCCGCCATCTTGGCCGCTCTGGAGTTTTTCTTGTGCACCACTGGTGTGTAGCCAGGGATGATGGGCGTGGTGTGCACGACGGGCGTTGGTGCCGCGGCTTTGACTTCCTTGACCTTGGCTTCTTTGCCTGGCTTTTTGTCAGCCACTTTTGGAGGGGCTTTTGGGGTCGCTTTAGGGGCTGTTTTTGCAACCGCTTTTGCAGTCACCTTGGCATTGACTTTCGCAACAGGTTTTGCCGTCGGTTTAGCACTGGCCTTAGCAGCGGTCTTCGCTGGTTTGGCAGAGGCTTTCACCGCAGGTTTAGCGGCTTTGGCAGGTGCTTTTTTGGCCACTGGTTTGGCAGAGGCCTTTGCTTTCACAGGCGTGGGCTTTTTAGCCACGACCTTTTTAGCAACAGGTTTTGTCACTTTCTTAGCCACTGCTTTCACCGGCTTTTTAGCGGCAGTTTTGGCAGACGATTTCGCTGCGGGCTTGGCCGCAGGCTTTTTCACAACAGGTTTTTTCACAACGGCCTTTTTGGCAGGGGCTGCTTTTTTAGCCACAGGCTTTTTAGCAACCACGGGTTTCTTCACCGCTTTTTTAGCTGCGGGCTTTTTGGGTGCTGGTTTACGGGCTTGGGCGTTCACAGTTTGTCTCCTGTCAGGCTTGGCACTGCGTTAGCGCATGCGTCTTTGAAAGGCCTGATGTCTTGGGTCATTTTGATTGAAAAAAAGCTTCTACAACCAGCGTACCACCCCCAACTTTGAAAATGCCAAGGGTTCTCACTGGCGCGCGGGATTGTAGCCACATTCGCCTACAGCCCACCGCTTTTTTCTGACCACGGTGTGACTCAGACCAGCGACTGCTCCAAGCCCTGCACCAAAATGTCTTTGGGCAGGTCAATGCCAATGAACACCATTTTGCTGATGCGCTCTTCGTCTTTGCCCCATTCAGGTCCCAAATCGCTGCCCATCAACTGGTGCACGCCCTGAAAAATCACCTTGCGCTCGGTGCCCTTCATGTTCAACACACCTTTGTATCGGAGCATTTTGGGGCCGTAAATATTGACGATGGCACCCAAAAAGTCTTCCAACTTGGCGGGGTCGAACGGGCGCTTAGATTTGTACACAAAGCTCTTCACATCGTCATCATGGTGGTGATGGTGGCCATGACCGTGTGAATGCCCATGGTCATGCTGGTGCGAGGGATGGTCGCAGTGTTCACCATGGTGGTGTTCGTGGTGCGCATCGTCTGACAAAAAGTCGGGGTCGATGTCGAGCTTGGCGTTGAGGTTAAAGCCGCGTAAATCAAACACTTCGGCCAACGACACTTCGCCAAAGTGCACCACTTTTTGGGGCGCACGTGGGTTCATGTGCTTCAAGCGGTGTTGCAAGGCATCGAGCTCAGAGGCGGACACCAAATCGGCTTTGCTGATGAACAGTTGATCGGCAAAGCCCACTTGACGACGCGCCTCTTGGCGATCGTTCAACTGCTGTGCGGCGTGTTTGGCGTCGACCAAGGTCAAGATGGAGTCGAGCAAAAAGCTTTCGGCAATTTCATCGTCCATGAAAAAAGTTTGCGCCACAGGGCCGGGGTCGGCCAAGCCAGTGGTTTCAATCACCACGCGCTCGAAGTCGAGCAAGCCTTTGCGTTTTTTGGCGGCCAACAATTGCAAGGTGGTACGCAAGTCTTCACGAATGGTGCAACACACGCAGCCATTGCTCATTTGAATGATTTGCTCGTTGGTATCAGACACCAAGATGTCGTTGTCGATGTTTTCTTCACCAAACTCGTTTTCAATGACCGCAATTTTTTGACCGTGGGCTTCGGTCAACACACGCTTCAACAAAGTGGTTTTGCCAGAGCCCAAAAAGCCGGTGAGGATGGTGGCTGGAATCAACATGAACAGACCTTCAAAAAAATAAGATGGACATCACACAAGGGTTGCAAAACATCCAAAGGGGATAGATTGTGACGCAAGTGGCGTTTTCAAGCCGAGCCCAGGTCAAACCTTGCCACACCGTGCTTGCCCTTGCCCTTGCCCTTGCAATTTCGCTTGCGATACAGCGCACATCAATCGTTGCCAACCTCAGGCGCTTCGCGCAACGCAGCGGCTTTCACCACCACCAAGCCCTTGAGGTATTCGCCCTCAGGAAAGGTCAGCGTCATGGGGTGATCAGGCGCGCCTTGCATGCGCTCGCTGATGTAGCCATCCACCCGCGCATCGGTGCCCGCTGAGGCCACGATTTTGTGGAACAACTCAGCACCTATGCCGCCCGAGCAGCTGTAGGTGAACAACACGCCACCGGGCTCCAAAATTTTGAAGGCCAAACGGTTGATGTCTTTGTAGGCACGCGCCGCGCGATCGGCATGCGCTGCGGACGGCGCAAATTTCGGTGGGTCGAGCACGATGGCATCGAAGGTACGGCCATCTTTGTGGAACTGACGCAAGGCGCCATTCACATCGGCGTCCATCATGGTGGTGCGTGCCGCATCAAAGCCATTGAGCGCCACATTGGCTTTGGCGCGCTCAATCGCAGGGCCCGATGAATCGATCGAGGTCACATGCGCTGCACCACCCGCCAAAGCTGCCACCGTGAAACCACCGGTGTAGCAATAGCAATTGAGCACCCGTTGAAAGTTCAAACGCTTGGCGTAGTCGGCAAATTTTTTGCGGCTGTCGCGTTGGTCCAAATAAAAACCGGTTTTGTGTCCTTCGGCGATGTCCAATGACAACTGCCATTCGTGCTCGCGCAAAACAATGGCAGTGGAACCATCGCCACGCAACCAACCAGTGGCGGGTTGCAAACCTTCTAAGCCGCGCACACCTGAGTCAGAACGCTCGTAGAGTTTGGTCAAACCGGTTTGCGACAACAAAGCATCGGCAATCACCTCTTTCCAACGCTCGGTGCCGCTGGACAAAAACTGCGCCACCAAAGTGTCGTCGTATTGGTCGACGATGAGGCCAGGCAAACCGTCAGATTCGCCATGCACCAAGCGGCGGCCATTGCTTTGAATGTCAAACCGATCGCGCGCTGTAATGGCGCGCGCGATGCTGGCTTTGAAAAAATCCGCATCGATGCGTTGCGCTTCGTCAAAGCTCCAAATGCGCGCACGAATTTTGGAGGTGGGGCTGAACGACGCCCAGCCCAAAAATTGGCCGCTGTGGCTTTCCACACGCACGGTTTCGCCCGCATCGCCACCGCCTTTGGCTATCGCGCTGTCAAAAATCCAAGGGTGGCTGCGCAAGGCAGAGCGTTCTTTGCCGTCTTTGAGTTTGATGGTTTTCATTGGCGCTTATTGTCGCCGCTGTTGCGGTTTATTTTTTTCGCGCCCGTGGATGCGCTGCGTCATACGCTTTGGCCAAATGCTGAAAATCAAGCCTTGTGTACACCTGCGTGGTGCTGATGTTGGCGTGCCCCAACAGCTCTTGCACGGCGCGCAAATCGCTGCTCGACTGCAGCACATGGCTGGCAAACGAATGACGCAACATGTGCGGATGCACCGGCGTGGACAAACCCGCCTGCAAACTGCGTTGGCGCAAGCGTTGCCAAATGGCCTGCGCAGTCAATCGGGTGCCGTTTTGCCCAATGAACAAAGCCGTTTGTTCAGCGGTGGACGCGTTCAAACCTTCTGCGCGCACCGCACACCACGCCTTCAACGCCTCGAGCGCTTTGCTGCCCACAGGCACGCTGCGGCGTTTGCTGCCTTTGCCCAACACATGGGCTTCGCCTTCTTCCAAATCGATCCACCCTTTGGCGGTGGTGCTGGCTTGCACATCCAAGCCCACCAATTCGCCCACACGCAAGCCGCAGCCATAGAGCAACTCGACCATCGCCGCATCGCGGCAATTCAGCCACGGGTCGCTGTTGTTTTGCGTGTTTGAAAATTCAGCCAGTTGAACCGCATCGTCCACATGCAAGGCTTTGGGCAAAGGCTTGGGCGCTTTGGGTGCGCGCACATCTTGCACGGGGTTGCTGGCGATCAAGCCTTCACGCCCCAACCAAGTGTAAAAACCGCGCCAGCCTGACAAAATCAGGGCAATGCCACGGCCACTGCGACCGCCGCTGTGCATCTGCGCCACCCAGCGACGGATGTGCGCGCTTTGCACCTCTTGCAAGGCCACACCAGCTTCGTCGGCGTAATCTTTGAGTTTTTGCAAATCGAGGGTGTACAGCGCAAGTGTGCGCTCTGCCAAACGCTTTTCATAGCGCACATGGTCGAGGTAGCGTGTGATCAGATCCATGTCAACTGATGTGTGTGGTCTGCCTTTGGCTTCACACGCGCTTTGTTGCTTTGTGTATTTCAGCGCAAGTGAGACAACGCCGCGCTGGCCAAGTCACCCAATCGCTCTAAAAACGCGGTGCCCATGCCTTCGTGGTAACGCTGTGGGTCGGGCGAGGCCAACACCAACAAACCAATCACAGGCTGCTCGGTAGCAGTTTGCGCGGTGTCTTCAATGCGCGTGGCGCGCAAGGCAATAAAGGCCACCGACGCCACATCGCTGGCATCTTCCAACCATTGCACCGCTTCGTTGTTGGGGTTGATGCCCACATAGGGCGTGGTCAAGGTGGCGGCAAATGCTTTCACACCATCCGTCACACCGGTGGCGAACGGTTCAATTTGGAAATCGCTGTTGACATCCCACACTTTGATGGCCACTTGCGGCACCATGAAATCGTGTTGAATGTGGTCGGCAATGACATGGGGCAAATCGCGTGCATTGCTGGTCATCATCAAAGTTTTGATCCAACGCTGCATGCGTTCAATCAACACCTCGTTTTCGGTGCCATGACGCATCATGTCCATCATGCGCAACTCGAGCGCACGAATTTTTTCGCGCAGCATTTCAGCTTGACGCTCTTGCAAACTCACCGCACGGTTGCCATGTGGGCTGTTGAGTTTGATGGTGGCCAACAACTCGGCATGACGCTCAAAAAAGTCAGGCGTGTGCACCAAAAAATGGGCGATGTCGTCTTCAGTGATCGGGTTCATGGGTGCATTCATGTTTGTCTTCTTTGCAAAATCAAAATTTACGACACAGGGCGCACATGTGCGCCACATTCAAAGATTGTCGGGCAAGGTGATTTCACCTTGAAACACCGTGGTGGCCGGGCCGGTCATGCGCACAGGGTGACCTGCGCCTTGCCACTCGATGGTCAACACACCGCCGTGGGTTTGCACCTGCACTTTGGCGTCTAACAAACCCCAACGAATGCCGGTCACCACCGCCGCGCAAGCGCCGGTGCCGCAGGCCAATGTTTCGCCTGCGCCGCGTTCGAACACACGCAAGCGCACATGCGCACGGTCGACCACTTGCATGAAACCAGCATTCACTCGCTTCGGAAAAGCTTCGTGGTGTTCGATCAAGGGGCCTTGCTGCAACACATGTGCTGTGTCGGTGTTGTCCACCACTTGCACTGCATGGGGGTTGCCCATGGACACCACGCCCACGCGCACTGCCTCACCATTGCTGAGTGCGAGTTGCCACGCCACCTCTGAAACGCTTTGTGCATGCGCAGGTGCAAAAGGCACTTGCGGCAAATCAAAAATAGGCGCACCCATGTCAACGGTAACCTGACCATCGGGCATTTCTTGCAAAGAAATGACACCACCGTGCACTTTCACGCGCACTGTGGTTTTGTCGGTCAAGCCTTGCTCGCGGACATAACGCACAAAGCAACGCGAACCATTGCCGCATTGCTCCACCTCGCCACCATCGGCGTTGTGAATCACATATTCAAAATCAACATCGGCTTGCGGCGCAGGCCGCACGCTCAAAATTTGGTCCGCACCTACCCCAAAGTGGCGATCGGCCAAGAAACGGTATTGCGCAGGGCTCAGGTTCAAACGCGCGCGGGTCTCGTCGAGCACCACGAAATCGTTGCCAGCCCCTTGCATTTTGGTAAAGCGAATGCGCATGGGCTGATTATCGGGCATGCGATGTCACCTAGTGGTCAAGCCGATCAAAGGTGTCGGTTTATCCTTTCGCAACAACCACACGCACTGGCCGTTTCCCTTCGCAAAAGGCCCATGTGTTGGCCCCAAACATATTCCAACCCTGAAAGTTTCCATGCGTATTCCCCACTGGACTCCCGAACAAAAGCCCCAACCCAAAGATTTGGTCGACGCCATTCTGGCCCGCCGTGGCGGTGCGTTGCTCAACCTGGACCAAGCGCTGTTGTGGAGCGAACCCGTGGCACGCGGGTGGAATGTGTATTTGAAAAATGTGCGCACCGGTTTGCCCACCAGCCGCAAGCTGTGTGAACTCGGTATTTGCACCGTGGCCCTGCTGACAGGCGCAGAGTACGAATACCACCACCATGCGCCCGATTTTTTAACAGCCGGTGGCAACCAAGCCGAACTCGACGCCCTGAACCGCGCGGTGCACGCCGACCCCACGCAGCCGATCACCGATGCCGCATTGAACGCCACCGAACGCTTGGTGGTGCAATACGCCGCGCAAATGACACGCAACGTGAAAGTTGACGACGCGCTCTTTGCACAACTCAAAGCCACCTTCACCACCACCGAGTTGGTGGAGTTGACCACCGCCATTGCCACTTACAACATGGTGGCGCGCTTTTTGGTGGCTTTACAAATCACGCCTGAAGGCGAGCATCGCGCGACATAAAAAAAGCGCATGCGGTGCATGCGCTTGACTTGCCGAGTTTGCCCTGACGGGTCAATCAACGATCTCAATCAGCCTTGATGTCGTTGTCCTTCACCACCTTGGCCCAAATCGTCATTTGCTTTTCAATGAAAACGCGGGCTTGCTCAGGTGTGCCACCCATCACATCGATGCCTTGTGCGTCGAGCTTTTTAGCCACCTCAGGGTTTTTCAACACTTTGTTGAGCTCTTCGTTCATGCGCTTGACGATCTCGGGTGGCGTTTTGGACGACGCCAGCAATGCCCACCAAGCAGGCGCTTCAAAGCCGGGGTAACCGTTTTCAGCAATGGTGGGCACATTGGGCAAATCAGCCGCGCGCTTGCTCGTGGTCACGGCCAAAGGACGCATGCGACCACTGTCGATGTGCGGCTTGGTCACAAACACCGAGCCAATCGACAACGGCACATGGCCAGCCACCGCATCGCTCATCAAAGGGCCACCGCCCTTGTAAGGCACATGGGTCCATTCCACGCGTGCGTCTTTGCCCAACAACGACATGGCCAAATGGCCCAAACTGCCGTTGCCGATGGTGCCAAAGCTCACATTCTTTTTCGCCTTGGCAGCGGCCACCACATCGGCAAAAGTTTTGTATTCAGACCCCACATGCGTGGCCAGCACCATGGGTGAGGTGCCCACCAACACCAAGGGTGTCAAATCTTTTTTGCTGTCAAACGGCATGCTGGGCGTGAGGCTGGGGTTCACACCAAAGGTGTCAAACACCACCGCAAAGGTGTAACCATCGGCCGGTGCTTGCACCACAGCAGCCGTGCCAATGGTGCCCGACGCACCGCCTTTGTTTTCCACAATCACACTTTGACCCAACTGCAGGGACAAAGGTTGCGCGATGATGCGCGCCACTTGGTCCACCGAGCCACCGGGCGGGAACACCGCCACCAATTTGATGGGTTGCTTGCTTGGCCAAGCTTGCGCCAGCGCAGCAGCAGGTGCTGTGAGTGCGGCGGCCACAGCCAAAGCACCCAACACAGCATTGAAAGTTGAACGTTTCATGAAACCAGTCTCCACTTTGGATTGATGTTTTAAAACAAGAAAATTTTTTACAAACGCGATGGTGCATTTTGTCGAAAGAAAGGCATGTCCCCGATGTGGCTGTTACATATCGGGTTAACACCAAAATGAGTCCCAAACGCAAAGCTTGACCATAATGGGCGCATGGTCAGATCTACCCAACTTTTACACCCCCAACGCGAGCCTGCGCGGCTCATGTCCGCGGCCACCGTTTTGTTGGTGCGCGATGGGCCGCAAGGCCTTGAAGTGCTGATGACGCGCCGATCCATGTCCGCCAGCTTCGCGCCCGGTGCCTATGTTTTTCCAGGTGGCGGCATTGACCCTGCCGACACAGCTGCACACACCCACGCCAAACGCCGCCCCACGCAAAGTGATGCGCATTTGACGCAGGCCATCGCTGCCATTCGCGAAAGTTTTGAAGAACTTGGCATCTTGTTAGCGCGCCATGCCAACGGACAAATGGCCAACCATGACGACATCGCCGCACTCGACCGCAAAGCCCCCGCCGCCGAATTTGCAACGCAATGCCATGCGCGTGGCTTGACCTTGTGTGCCGATGAAGTGTTTGTGATGGCGCATTGGATCACTGACCGCGATTTACCCCGTCGCTTCGATGTGCCGTTTTTGGTCGCTCGCATGCCCGACGCACAAACCCCTGTGGCCGACGAAAAAGAACAGTTCGAGCCGGTCTGGGTACGCCCAGCCGATGCATTGCAACGGCATGCAGATGGCAACTTCTTCATCATCTTCCCCACCATTCGCACGCTGGAGCGTTTGCAACACTTCACCGATGTTGACAGCGTCATGAACGCTTGCGCCAGTGAGCAACCATGGTTCACCAGCTGCCCACGCGCCGGTTGGATGGGTGGCAAAGAATCGCGTCACATGGAACACGAGTCGCCCTTTGGCGAACTCGCCCTCACCTCGCCTGATGGGCAAATCGTGCATCACCTCGATTGGCAAACCGACCAAGCCGTGTGGTTGCTGAAAAATGTGCAACGGCTCACCGCACCCAACCCCGGTGTGATGACCGGCCCCGGCACCAACAGTTATTTGGTGGGCGACCCCGACACCGGCTACTTGGCCATCGACCCCGGCCCTGCCGACCACGAACACCTCGACCGCTTGTGGTGCGCCGCAGGCGGCAACATCCGCTACATCGTGTGCACGCATTCGCACCCCGACCATTCCCCCGGTGCGCAACCCTTGCAGGCCTTGTGCGAACAACACGGTCACAAGCCGCCGGTGTTGGGTTTGTCGTCTGCCCCCACCGCGCGCGCCGCGAGCGAGTTCACACCTGACCGTGAACTGAACGATGGCGAGTTGTTGATCTTGCAAGGCAAGCACATCACGCATACCTTGCGTGTGGTGCACACCCCCGGCCATGCGGCCAACCATTTGTGTCTGGTATTGGAGGAAGACGGTTTGCTGTTCAGTGGCGACCATGTGCTCAACGGCAGCACCACCGTGGTTGACCCACCCGACGGCAACATGAACGACTATTTGCAGTCCCTCGACAAATTGTTGCAAGCCTGCGAACAAGACCGCATCGAATTCATCTTGCCCGCGCACGGCTATGTGTTGGGCAATCTGTGGGACCAACCGCACGATGCGCGCGCCTGCATTGAACACCTCAAAGCCCATCGCTTGAAACGCGAAGCCAAAATTTTGGGCGTCATGCAAAAGCACCCCGACGGCACGATGGACGATTGGGTGAAACTGGCTTACGACGATGTGCCACCACGCTTATGGCCGGTGGCGATGCGTTCGTTGATGGCGCATGTGGAGCGCATTCGAACCTTCACCGCATAAAAGCCATTGCAAAAAAATGTGAAGCCCACCGATACGCCGGATTCTGTGCGCAACGGTTGCCCGTTGCGTGACCGTCATTAATCTGGGCCGAGGGTCGCCCACTCGGCTCGGTGCTACCTACCCGCCAACCATTCCTGCGGACCACAGAATCGAGTGACATGGCGAACCACATCACTCGGGGCTGACCTACTTGGTATTGCTGCGCGCAGAGATTGCCCGTTTCACCCGCACTCAAGCGGCTCGTCTCTGTTGCTCTGATCCTCACCTCACGGTGGAGAGGTGTTACCTCCTGCGCTGTCCTGTGCAGTCCGGACGTTCCTCCAGTGCCTTGTTTCCAAGATTGCACCAGCGACGGCCTAGTGAGCTTCACAGTTTGATTATCGCCTTTTGCATCGCGCCAACAGTAAATTACAAAATCGCACATCAAGCACCCAAGACCATCGCCTGATTTCTTAAAATACAGGCTTCACATGCTTTGCCCGATCACCACGGGCCCGTTGCCATGATTCGCCTCTCAGAGCTCAAGCTCCCCCTGACGGAGCTCCCCGTTGAAGTTCGCCGTGCAGCCGATGCACCGGCTGAAACTGACGCAGACCGTCAACTCCCCCCTCATCCCATCGAGGCCTTGCGCCAATTGGCCGCCAAGGCGCTGGGCATCGCAGCAACCGAGATCGACGCGCTGCATGTGTTCAAACGCAGCTTTGATGCGCGCAAACAAAACCTGTTGGTGGTGTACATCGTCGATGTGCAATTGAAAGACGCGACTCAAGAATCCGCGTTGCTCGCACAACACAAAAACCATTCGCACATTCAAGCCACACCCGACATGGCATGGCACGCACCTGCACAGGCACCGGGCGATTGGGGCGCACACGCAGGCGAACGACCTGTGGTGGTGGGTTTTGGTCCTTGCGGCATCTTTGCGGCGTTGGTGTTGGCGCAAATGGGTTTCAAACCGATCGTGATCGAGCGTGGTACCACGGTGCGTCAACGCACCAAAGACACGTGGGGTTTGTGGCGCAAAAAAATACTCAACACCGAAAGCAATGTGCAGTTTGGCGAAGGGGGCGCAGGCACTTTTTCGGATGGCAAGTTGTACAGCCAAATCAAAGACCCACGCCATTTGGGTCGCAAGGTGATGCACGAGTTTGTGCGCTTTGGTGCACCCGAAGAAATTTTGTTCACCGCGCACCCACACATTGGCACCTTCAAATTGGTGAAAGTCGTGGAAGGTTTGCGTGAAGAAATCATTCGCTTGGGTGGCGAAGTACGATTTGAACAACGGGTGGTCGATGTGGTGTATGACGATGCACGCGCCCTGCAAGGTCTGCGCGTTTTGAAACTCGACACAGGCGATACCTACACCTTGCCCACACAGCAAGTGGTGATGGCCTTGGGCCACAGTTCGCGCGACACCTTCACCATGTTGCACCGTCACCATGTGGCGATGGAGGCCAAGCCCTTTTCGGTGGGTGTGCGCATCGAGCACCCACAAAGCGTGATTGACCGAGCGCGTTGGGGTCAACATGCGGGTCATCCACTGCTTGGTGCAGCTGATTACAAACTCGTTCACCATGCACAAAATGGACGCGCGGTGTACAGCTTTTGCATGTGCCCTGGTGGCACCGTGGTGGCTGCCACCAGCGAAGCCGGTCGCGTGGTCACCAACGGCATGAGCCAATACTCACGCAACGAACGCAATGCCAACTCAGGCATCGTGGTGGGCATTGACCCGCGTGACTATCCCACTGAACCAGCTGTGTTTGAACAAGAACTCGGCCAAGACATAGGCAACGCTGTGCGGCACGACACACACGATGCACCAGGTGGTTTTCACCCCCTAGCAGGTTCGGTGTTGCAACGCCAACTCGAAGCGCACGCTTACACATTGGGTGGCAGCACTTACGAAGCCCCCGCGCAATTGGTGGGTGACTTTGTGGCCAACCGCGCTTCAGCACAATTGGGCGAGGTAGAACCCTCTTACAAACCCGGCGTGAAGATGGTGAGCCTCAACAGCGCCTTGCCTACTTACGCGATAGACGCGATGCGCGAGGCGCTGCCGGTGTTTGGTCGCAAAATCAAAGGCTATGACATGCACGATGCTGTGATGACGGGTGTGGAAACACGCACCTCGTCGCCCCTGCGCATTGCGCGTGACGATGTGAGCTTGCAAAGCCCTAACCTTAAGGGCTTGTACCCAGCTGGTGAAGGTGCAGGCTATGCGGGTGGTATTTTGTCGGCGGGGGTGGATGGTATTAAAGTGGGTGAGGCCGTTGCGCAGCATATTTTGAAAAACAATTACCGTCACTCACGCTGATCACTAGCATTTACCCGCTTACTTTATCGGTGACAAACCTTTTGCACTTGCCGTATTACAGTCACATACATTCATCCATCCATTCATTCGCAAGGAGCTCTTCACATGAAAGCCAACTCAGTTTTAGAAACCATCGGCCTCACACCGCACATTCGCATCCAGCGTTTGTTCGGCAACAGCCATCAGGTTTGGATCAAGTCTGAGCGCACCAATCCAGGCGGCTCGATCAAAGACCGCATCGCCTTGGCCATGGTGGAAGACGCCGAAAAATCAGGCGCTTTGAAACCCGGTGGCACCATCATCGAACCCACCTCTGGCAATACCGGTGTGGGCTTGGCCATGGTAGCGGCGGTGAAGGGCTACAAATTGATTTTGGTCATGCCCGACAGCATGTCGATTGAACGCCGCCGTTTGATGTTGGCCTATGGGGCCATCTTCGATCTCACACCGCGTGAAAAAGGCATGAAGGGTGCCATCGCTCGCGCAGAAGAATTGAAAGCCACCACGCCTGGCGCATGGATTCCACAACAGTTTGAAAACCCCGCCAACGTGCAAGTGCATGTGCGCACCACAGCGCAAGAAATTTTGGCTGATTTTCCTGAAGGGCTAGACGCCATCATCACCGGTGTGGGCACAGGCGGTCACTTAACCGGTGTGGCACAGGTGCTGAAAGCCAAGTGGCCCCAACTCAAAGTGTTTGCCGTTGAACCCACTGCCTCGCCTGTCATTTCAGGCGGTGCGCCTTCACCTCACCCCATTCAAGGCATTGGCGCTGGTTTCATTCCGAAAAACTTAGACACCGCGTTGCTCGATGGTGTGATTCAAGTAGAAGCCGAAGATGCACGCGAATACGGTCGTCGCAGTGCACGCGAAGAAGGTTTGTTGGTGGGCATTTCATCGGGCGCCACTTTGGCTGCCATCGCACAAAAGCTACCTGAATTGCCCGCTGGTGCGCGCGTGCTCGGCTTCAATTACGACACCGGTGAACGTTACCTGTCAGTGGAAGGTTATTTGCCAACCTAATCATTCGTGGCAACATGAAAAAGGGCGCTTGAAAGCGCCCTTTTTACTTTTCTCAACACACTCAGTGTGAAGCGTTTTGCAATGCTGCAATGCGCTCTTCCAAGGGCGGGTGCGTTGCAAACAATTTGCCAATGTCGCTGGTGATACCCATCGCCGCCACGCTGGTGGGCAATTCGCCTGATTGCATTTGGTTCAAACGTGCGAGCGCGTTGATCATGGGTTGCTTGTTACCCATCAACTGAGCCGCACCTTCGTCAGCACGGAATTCGCGTTGACGGCTAAACCATGCCACGATCATGCTGGCCACAAAACCCAACACGATGTCGAGCACGATGCTGGTCACGTAGTAACCGATGCCAGGGCCGCTTGACTCTTCGTCGTTCTTGCGCAGCATGCTGTCAACAAAGTAACCCACTACGCGGCTGAGGAACACCACAAAGGTGTTGAGCACACCTTGAATGAGGGTCATGGTCACCATGTCACCGTTGGCGATGTGTGCCACTTCGTGGCCCAACACGGCTTCCACTTCTTCGCGCGTCATGCCTTGCAGCAAACCGGTAGACACAGCCACCAACGCTGAGTTCTTGAATGCGCCTGTGGCGAACGCATTGGGTTCGCCTTCGTAAATCGCCACTTCTGGCATGGCGATACCTGCGCGCTCAGACAAGCGACGCACGGTTTCCACAATCCAAGCCTCGTCTTGTGAACGGGGTTGTGTGATGACTTCAGCCCCGGTGCTCCACTTGGCCATGGTCTTGCTCATCAGCAATGAGATGAACGCACCACCAAAGCCCATGATGAGCGAGAAGCCCAACAAGGCCGATAAGTTCAAACCGTTGGCAGTGAGGTAACGGTTGACGCCCAGCAAACTGGCGACGACCCCCAGCACCACCATGACGGCGAGGTTGGTCAGGACGAAGAGAAGAATGCGTTTCATGTTTTCCTTTGAGCGGCCACACCAGCGGGCCACGGTGATGAAATGGTAGGGGCGAACGCTTGAATTTCAAGTGTGCGCTCAGATAACCACAATTTTTTTAACCATTTAGGTTTGCATTCCTGTTTGGATTTCTGGGGTGCTAAGGTTTGTCAGCACTGGCTAGCAGGCGCACGCTTAGGGCGAAACACCTGTGTGTCTTGGTAAAAAACTGGCGCTGCGTTGTCAGCCCACCAACCGGGCACACCCAAAACCGGCAGGGGCTCAAAAGGCTTGGTGGCGAGTTTGTCGGCTTGTAAATCTTGCGCCAACCAAGTGTCTAATGCTGCATCATCGTGCGGCGGCACATCAGTGCTGACACGGTACACATGCCCGGTGATGGATTTGTAGGGCGTGACCAATTTTTCAAGCAAGGCGTGGCCGAACAACACCAGGTGAACATGCTGCCATTGTTCGCGCAATTCAACAAAGAGCTTCAACCAATCACGCGCTTGCAAGGCTTGCCACAACTCATCTGGGCCTTGCCACAACACAGCGTTTTCATCAAACAAAGTGAGTGCGTCGCGCACCGCACCTCTCGTACTGCCAATGCCCTGTTTTTCAATTTCTTGCGCTTGCAGTTGGTTCAAGCGGTGCTTTGATTTTGGAAAACGGTGCCAGCATAAACCGTTGAAGAAGTCGTGCAGGCCGTCGCGGGTGGGGACTTTTTTTTGTTCGAAGATGAATGCTTCGTAGGGTTGTTCTGGTGGGAGTTCTGATTGCTTGACGAAGTGGATGCTCTTTTGGTCTTTGAAGCTGTTGAGTGCTTGAGCCACACTTTTTTTATTCGCCGCTTTTTTTGAAATAGGTTCGCCTATCTCAGCCCATGGTTGGAACCACGGTTGCTTCCAATCGATGTGTTGGAGCACTTCGCCACCCCAGACTGAGGTGGGTTGGTTTTTTTCTGGCGTTAAACGACTTGCCAAGGCAAGGCCTCGCCTGCGCGCAAGGGTTTGAGTTCGGCTTCACCGAAGGCAAAACTCTCGGGTGGGGTCCAGCTTTGTTTGCGCAGTGTGAGTTTGCTTGTGTTGCGGGGCAAACCATAAAAGTCTGCACCATTGAAACTTGCGAAGGCTTCTAGCTGGTGGAGTGCGCCTGCGTTGTCAAACACTTCGGCATACATGGGCATGGCAGCATGTGCGGTGTAGCAACCTGCGCAACCTGTGGCGTGTTCTTTCAAATGTGCAGGGTGCGGTGCGCTGTCGGTGCCCAAGAAAAATTTGGGTGAACCACTGGTGGCGGCTTTGACCAATGCTTGACGATGCACTTCGCGCTTTAACACGGGCAAGCAGTAATAGTGCGGACGCACACCGCCGGTAAAAATGGCATTGCGGTTGTAGAGCAAGTGGTGCGCGGTGATGGTGGCACCGGTGTACTTGTCGCTGCTGCTCACATACTGCGCGGCTTCTTGCGTGGTGATGTGTTCAAACACAATTTTGAGCTCAGGAAAATCTTTGCGCAGCGGAATGAGTTGCGTGTCGATGAACACCGCCTCGCGGTCAAACAAGTCGATGTCGCTCGATGTCACTTCGCCATGCACCAACAACAACATGCCCGCCTTTTGCATGGCTTCGAGTGTTTTGTAGGTTTTGCGAATATCAGTCACACCCGCATCGCTGTTGGTCGTAGCCCCAGCGGGATACAACTTGGCAGCGACCACACCGGCCTCTTTGGCGCGCACAATTTCGTCGGCAGGTAAGTTATCGGTGAGATAGAGCGTCATCAATGGTTCAAACGACACACCTTTGGGCACGGCTTGCAAAATGCGCTGCTTGTATTCAGCGGCCTGCTTAGCGGAGGTGACCGGTGGCTTGAGGTTGGGCATGATGATGGCCCTAGCAAATTCTTTGGCAGTGTGAGGCACCACGGTGTTGAGGGCGGCACCGTCGCGCACGTGCAGGTGCCAGTCGTCGGGTTGTGTGATGGTTAGCTCTTGTGTCATGCCTGTATTTTCTCTTGTTTTGAAGTGCTGGCTTTTTGTTCGCTTTGGGCTTGGGGTGTCGCCCTAGCTTTTGAGTGCTGGGCTCGCCTGCGATCAAGGGGGAGGGCGGGCTCCTCATACCTATCAGAAATCGTCACCCGCCCTCCCCCTTGCTCACAGGCTGCGGCAAGCGTTGGTTAGGTTTGGGAAAATTTTGAGCGAAATGCGCTTGAAGACTTCGCAAGCACACGCCAAAGTCAAGGCCGAAGAATGTTAAGCCACGAAAAAAGAACACTATAAAAAAAGAATTCTTCCAACCCCAACATGGTGCGCGCATGGGGTGCGGCGGCTAACGATTTCTGATAAGCATGAGGCAGCCGCCGTACCCCATGTGCGCACCATATCTCTCCGGCGCGAAATGCCCGAAAAAAAACTTAGTGCTGCAAAATCTTATTCAAGAAATCTTTAGTCCGAGGCTGACGATTCTCAGGATGGCTGAAAAACTCATCCGTCGTGCAGTCCTCCAAAATCTTGCCCCCCACATCCATGAAAATCACGCGGCTGCCCACCTTGCGGGCAAAGCCCATTTCGTGGGTCACGCACATCATCGTCATGCCTTCGTTGGCCAAATCCACCATCACATCCAACACTTCACCCACCATCTCGGGGTCAAGCGCTGAAGTGGGCTCGTCAAACAACATCACGATCGGGTCCATGCTCAAGGCACGGGCGATGGCCACGCGTTGTTGTTGACCGCCTGAGAGTTGTCCGGGAAATTTGTCTTTGTGCGCCATCAAACCCACACGCTCTAAATATTTCAAACCGTGTGCATGCGCTTCATCTTCGCTTCGGCCCAACACCTTCACTTGCGCGAGGGTGAGGTTTTCGGTCACTGACAAATGCGGGAACAATTCGAAATGCTGAAACACCATGCCCACGCGGCTGCGCAGTTTTGGCAAATCGGTTTGGGCATCGTGCACCGCCACACCGTCAACAAAAATTTCGCCTTGCTGAAACGGCTCGAGCGCGTTGATGGTTTTGATCAAGGTGGATTTACCCGAGCCCGATGGGCCGCACACCACCACCACCTCACCCTTTTCGATTTTGGTAGAACAGTTGTTGAGCACCTGAACGGGGCCATACCACTTCGACACATTTTTGAGTTCAATCACAATTAACTCCAGCGAACGTCAACGCGTTCAGCGAACGATGGCGATCCGCGCTTGCAAGCGACGCACCAGGGCCGAGAGGCCGAAACAAATCACAAAGTAAACGAGGGCAGCAAGCAAGTACACCTCTTCTACGCGGCCATAAATTTTGCCCGCCGTCACAAAACCTTTGAGCAAATCGTAAGCACCAATCGCGTAAACCAGCGAAGTGTCTTGGAACAAGATGATGGTTTGCGTCAGCAGCACCGGCAGCATGTTGCGAAAGGCTTGCGGCAACACAATCAGGCGCATGTTTTGCCCATAGGTCATGCCCAAGGCTTGCCCTGCAAACACTTGACCGCGCGGAATCGACTGTATGCCCGCGCGCATGATCTCGCTGAAATACGCCGCTTCAAACGCGATGAAAGTGACGATGGCTGAAATTTCTGCACCGATCGAACGGCCAATCAAAAACGGTATCAACAAGAAGAACCACAAAATCACCATCACCAGCGGAATGCTGCGCATGCCGTTGACGTAAATCACCGCAGGAAGTTCTAGGGCCTTGTTGCCCGACAAACGCATCAACGCCAAGATCGTGCCAAACACAATGCCACCCACAGTGGCAATGATGGTCAGTTCCACGCTGAAAATCAAACCCTTCAGCACAAACTTGCTGAAGATGTCTAAGGTGATGAACGAAAAATCGAGGTTGCCCATCAGTGCCCCCCGCCTGTGCCACCAGCCACCACAAAGCCGGGCACCTGAATGCGTTTTTCAACAAATGCCATCACACGGTTAACCGCAAAAGCTGAGGCCGCATACAAAGCGGTCACCGCCAAATACACTTCAACACCACGCGATGTTTCTTCTTGCACTTGCATCGCATACATGGTGAGCTCAGCGATCGACACCGCAAAAGCCACCGATGAGTTTTTCAACAAGTTCATCGACTCGCTGGTGAGAGGTGGCCAAATGATGCGAAACGCCATGGGCAACAGCACATAGCGATAACTCTGCCAAGTGGTAAAGCCCATCGCCATGGCCGCATAGCGCTGACCGCGTGGCAAGGCCTGAATGCCAGCCCTCACCTGCTCAGCAATGCGGGCCGAGGTGAAAAACCCCAAGCCCAACACCACCAACAAAAAGCCTGGCACCTGTTGCATGACCGGAAAGGCCTTGGGCAACACGAAATACCAAATGAAAATTTGCACCAACACAGGAATGTTGCGAAACAACTCCACCCATGCGTTGGCAAAACGTGACCAACCGGGACTGTTGGGCAAGGTGCGCAAGGTGCCCATGAGCACCCCCGCCACCATCGCCACAACCCAAGCGCTGCCTGCCACAGACAGCGTCCAGCCCCAAGCGTCAAACATCCACTCTAAGTAGGTCCTGCCGCCGCCATCGTCTTCTAGAAAGACCTGCCACTCGAGTGCCATGTTGCGCGCTTTTCTAAATTACTTCTTGGCGTAGTCTTCGACAGGCTTGTCGTTCAAGTTCGCCCAAGCGGCTTTGGTCGCATCGCTGGCAGGCAAAGCCAAACGAATGTTTTTGGGTGGAATGGGTTGCACAAACCACTTGTCGTAAATCTTGGCGAGTTCACCCGACTTTGCCAAACCGGCAATGGTGTCGTCAGCCAATTTTTTGAACGCTGGATCGTCTTTGCGGAACATGATCGCGATGGGTTCCACATTCAACACTTCGCCCACAATTTTGAAGTCGCCAGGTGTTTTGGAATTGGCAATGTTGCCAGCCAAAATTTGACCATCCATCACGAACGCATCAGCGCGGCCAGACTCCAACAGCAAGAAGCTGTCAGCGTGGTCTTTGCCAAACACTTCTTTGAAATCCACACCCGTAGCGCGTTCATGCTTGCGCAACAACTGCACCGAGGTGGTGCCGGTAGTAGTGGCCACATTTTTGCCATTCAACTGGCTGATGTTGGTGATGCCAGAGTTGCCACGCACCGCAATGCGCACTTCTTCCACAAAAGTGGTGAACGCAAACGCCACTTGCTTTTGACGCGCTGCGTTGTTGGTGGTCGAACCGCACTCGATGTCCACGGTGCCGTTTTCAGTCAAAGGAATGCGGTTTTGTGAAGTGACCGACAAATACTTGGTTTCCAAACTGCGACCGGCCGCTTTTTCCAAGTTGGCGATGATGCGTTGGCAAATCTCAACATGGTAGCCCACATACTTGCCGTCACCCAAGGTGTAGGACAAGCCGCCCGATGAATCGCGCACGCCCATGGTGACGCTGCCTGCGGCTTTCACCTTGGCGATGGTGTCGTTGGCTTGGGCCAAGGCAGAACCCGCCAGCAAAGAGGCAATGGCCACGGCAAAGAGTTGCTTTTTCATGTGAAGCTCCAATGTGAGTTTTGGTTTGAGAAAAATTGCATTCTAGGCAAGAAATGGGTAAGAAACGCCGTTAGAAGATTCGCCCCGTTCTGGGGCAGTCATAATCTTGCACCATCGTATTTACCCTTACTTCCTGTGTCTTCGCCCCCCCTCCATGCGACAAATAAACCTGCACAACCGCAACAAAGCAGCGGCGTGGTGTTGGACGGTGTGACCTTGCTGCGAGGCCGCACCACTGTTTTTTCGCAACTTGATTTGCAACTGACTGAGCAGCGCATTGGTTTGATTGGTCACAACGGGGTGGGCAAGACCAGTTTGTTTCGCCTGATTTGCGGCTTGGATCAACCATACAAGGGGCAAGTTTGGGTGGCCGGACAAACCGTAGGGCACGCAGCGCAGAGTCGCCCCCTGGCCGGCATGATGTTTCAAAACCCTGATGAACAAATCATTTTTCCAACCGTGCAAGAAGAGTTGGCCTTGGGCTTGCAAGCCCTCGGGCAATCGCGGCGTGAGGCCTTGGCCAACACACAAGCTTGGTTGACGCAACGTGGTTTAGCACATTGGGGTGAACGCGCCATAGGCAGCCTTAGCCAAGGTCAGCGCCAACACGTGTGTTGGTTGGCCATGCTGTTGGCAGCCAACCCCGTCATGCTGCTCGATGAGCCCTACGCCAGCCTTGACCTGCCAGGGCAAATGCGTTTGCGCCAAGAAATTGACCAAAGCCCACACCAAGTGATTGTGTCTACCCACGCACTCGAGCATGTGCGCCACTTTGAACGCGTGATCTGGCTTGACACGCAAGGCGTGCATTTGGATGGTGCGGGCCATGCGGTGTGTGATGCGTACCGCGCGCGCACATTGCAAACCAACACACCTCCAGCGTTTTAAAGCAGGCATTGCATGCAAAGCATTTACAGCGACCAACACACATGGCTGCACCGTTTGCCAACGGGTTTGAAGTTGTTGGCAGTGGTGTGCTTAGGTGTGGGTTTGTATGCCACGCAAAATCAATTGCTTCTGAGCATGGCTTGCGTGTGTTGTGTGTTGGTCTATGCCTCACTTGGGCGCGTGGGTTGGCGTTCACGCAGGCTACTGATGCCTCTGCTGTTGGCATGCGCATTGGTCGTGGGTTTTCATGCGTATATGCAGCAAATCGACTTGGGTCTCGTCAGCGCCCTGCGCATGCTCAGCATCAGTTTGATAGGTGTCGCCTTCACCCTCACCACATCATCCGCAGCCCTATTGCACACCTTGGAATGGGTGATGCAACCGCTCAACAAATTGGGCATTCAAACACATCGCATCGCTTTACAATTGGCGTTGATGTTGCGCTTCATTGAACACTTCTTCATGGTGTGGCAACAACTCGATGACGCCCACACAATTCGCACCGGCAAATCGGGCGGTTTGCGACTGTTGGCACCCCTCACACTGCACATGCTGCAGTCTGCCAAACGTGTGGCAGACACCTTAACCTTGCGACTACCTCGTTGACCATGTCTGATCTCGACCCCCAACACAACAACACATTCAGTGCTGACACACCCAGCGCTTCATCTCATGCTGCTTTGCCCATCGCGCTGACTTCTTTGTTTGCAGCGTTGTTGGCCGTGTTGGGTTTGATTCCAAAAATCGATTTGCCTTTGGGTGTGCCCATCACATTGCAAACCTTGGGCGTCATGCTCGCAGGCTGCTTGCTTGGACCTAAACGCGCGTTGCAAGCCTTGCTGTTGTTTTTGTTGGCCGTGGCTTTGGGCTTGCCACTTCTTTCTGGCGGTCGCGGTGGTTTAGGTGTGTTCATGGCACCCTCAAGCGGTTACCTAATAGGTTGGCCAATGGGTGCTTGGGTAACAGGCATCATCATGGCGTGGCTGACACAACGACAAACAAATACAAACCCAAATCGATCTGCAGTGCATGCGTTTGTGGCATCAGCTTTGGGTGGTTTGCTCATGGTGCATGTGTGTGGCGTGATAGGTTTGGTGTCGATCGCCAACCTCAGTTGGCAACAGGGGTTTTTAGGAACCTTGGTGTTTGTGCCTGGCGACCTCATCAAATGCGCTCTGACAGCCATGGTGGTTCACACTGTGGCGCGCGGTCTGCCCGATTGGCGATTGGGTGGTGTCAGCACGCATTGAATGTGGAACGCTCACATTCAACGCATACGCCATCCACGCCTTAACATTCTGATCGTGTCATGACAGAGTTGGTTCACACTTGCTTAGCGCATTGGGCCCAACATACACCGCATCAAACCGCTGTTGTTTGTGACAACACATCACTGAATTTTCAGCAACTGCACGAAGCCGTCACAAAGCAAGCCGCGCTGTACAACACATCAGCTGCCACCTGTTTGGTAGACGATGCACACAACACACTGCAACAACTGATTGCTTTTTTAGGCATTGTGCAAAGCGGCCGTTGCGCAGCCGTGACCGATCCTGATTGGCCTGCGCACATTCGCCACACCGTGGCAAATGCCTTACCCAAAGCACCCCTTCAAACAAGCGCAACGCTAGAGAGCGATCCGTTTTACATTGGTTTCACCTCTGGCAGCACTGGCACGCCTAAGGGTTTTCAAAGAGACCATCGATCGTGGGTAGAGAGTTTTCGCGTATGCAAAGAAACTTTTGACATGGACCAAGGTTCGGGCGTTTTGGCACCCGGTCGCATATCGCATTCTTTGTTTTTGTTTGGCATGTTGCTAGGGCTTTACACAGGCGCTGGTGTTGCCATACAAAACAAATTTTCTGCCTCACACACACTGGCCACTTTGCAAGCCGGTCAGCACCCTTGTTTGGTGGCCGTACCCAGCCAGTTGATCATGCTGTTGCAATGGGCGCGTCATCGGCATATCGCCCCTGTGCCGCAGGTGCGTTTGATTTTGATCAGCGGTGCACGGTGGATGCGTCAGCACACAGCTGATCTACAAAAGCTTTTTCCGAATGCACGCATTGTTGAGTTTTATGGCGCCTCTGAAACCAGTTTCATCGCTTGGAAAGACGCACAAGAACCTGCCTCGGCTGACGCAGTGGGTCGACCTTTTTCAAATGTCGAGTTGCAAATTCGGTCTGTTGACACACATGCGTTGTCAAGCACAAGCTCGCGGGTAAACAAGCAAAAAAAGCATACGCAAACCACCCCATCAGGCGTGATTTATGTGCGCAGCCCTATGCTCTTCATGAGCTATGTGGGCACGCAACACGACCCCACCGCTGCTGTGCGCGATGGCGAGTGGTTGTCTGTAGGCGACATGGGCTACATCAATGCGCAAGGTCATTTGTGTTTGTCTGGCAGACAAAACCGCATGATCGTCACGCAAGGCAAAAACCTTTTTCCCGAAGAATTAGAAAACTTGCTCGCTACCCACCCAAACATTGCCAATGCATCGGTACACGCCTTACCCGACGAAGTACGGGGCTCGCAAGTGGTGGCGGTGCTGCAACCATCGCAAAAAGGTGCACAAGCAACCTACCTGGATGCACAAGCTACCTTTTCAGAGGCACCCGCATCCTTTCCCAATGCACACGCTCTTTCGAAATGGTGCCAACAACACATCGAAGCCTTCAAAGTGCCGCGCCAGTTTTGGTTGTGCGAATCTTGGCCTCTCACCCCCAGTGGTAAAACAGACCATACACACATTGCACAAGCGCTGATGCAACAGCACAGCCAACAAAACGCAGCATCATCTTGCGATACGCCAAGAACCTTAACGCCAACCCACACTGACTTGCCATGCCTGCAACACCTGTCTTGATCAGCACTTGGGCCCGCAGCGCGGTGGTGCCTGTGGATGGTGCATTTCACGCCTTGCATGCACACGACATCGCGGCACCCATCGTGCAAGCTTTGTTGCAGCGCGCAGGCGTACCAGCCTCTGCTGTGGATGCTTTGGTGATGGGCAACGCGCTTGGTGCAGGTGGCAACCCCGCGCGCATGGCTGCATTGGCAGCAGGCTTGCCCGACCACTGCCCTGCGTTCACCATCGATTCGCAATGCTGCTCGGGTTTAGATGCAGTGGGCACTGCTGCCAACATGATTGCAAGTGGTCAAGCCCAAGTGGTGATTGCAGGTGGCGCAGAAGCGTGGAGCCGCGCACCCATTCGACAACACAGACCCATGCATGCCAACGAACCAGCCGTTGCCTACGAGCGACCAGCGTTCGCACCCGACCCAACTCGCGACCCCGACCTGTTGCAATCCGCCGCACTCCACGCACAGCAACACCAATACAGCCGCGCGCAACAAAACACCTACGCACAACAAAGCCACGCGCTCGCACTTCAGCACCAAGCTGCATTGCAAGCCCACATCGTGCCCATTGTCGGTATCACACACGATACCTACCCTCGCGACATGGCCGACCATAAATTGCATCGCATACCCTTGGCTGCCAGCATTGAAAACGATTCATCGGCTATTGATTGTGGTGTCAGCCAATTGGCTGTATCGGTCAAAGCCGACGGCGCTGCTTTTGTGTTGTTGATGAGCGAAAGCGCCTGTCAACAGTTTGGCTGTAAACCTAAAGCGCAATGGCTTGCACACACATCGGTGGGTTGCGCGCCCGACATGCCACTGCTCGCGGCACAAGTGGCCGCACAAGCCGTACTCAAACGCGCAGCTTGGCCAACAGCACACACACTACAAGCGGTAGAACTGCACGATGCCTTTGCGGTGCAAGGTATGAGTTTCAACAAAGCATTGTCGCTGTCACCCGACATTTGCAACACCTATGGCGGTGGCTTAGCACGCGGTCACCCCATTGGCGCTTCGGGTGCGGTGGCGTTGGTGCAATTGTTAACACGGCTCAGCTTGTCAACACACAGCCAGCCTACTGGCTTGGTGGCCATTGCCGCGGCTGGTGGCTTGGGGTCAGCGGCTTTGGTTCAATTCAAAGGTCAACCCTGACCGAACCTTTCACTGCTGGGGTACTTCAACGCCGCTTGCTGTGCAACAGCGCAATGTTCATTTCTGCTGACAGCGTGCTGGCATAAAACTTTTCAATCATCTCCACCGAAGTTCTGGCGTTGCGCGCGAGTGTGAGCAAATCAATGTTGCCACCATAAATCAGCCTAAAGGTGATGGCTGTGTGGCGTAGGCTGTACAAAGTTCGAGCAACGCCATGCGGCCCTTGCTTGATGTCGAGCTCGTTCAATATCCAGTTGAACAACCAACCAATGATGTCAAGCAACAACCTGCGGTTTTTTTCAGCTGGAAAAAAGATGTAATCGTCTGGCCCGCCATAGCCTTGCGCACATTGGTAAGCGTGCAAGCGCTGATACACCGCTTTGGCGGCAGGCAAACTCACCGTGGCGGCTTTGTGGCGTTTGATCTCGGGCAAATTCAAACGCAAATATTTAAAGCGCCCATCAATCACCTCAATGTGCTTGTGCTTGATTTGCCTTAAATCGCCGGGCCGCACAAAGGTGTACACCATGAACTGAATCAGCCACAGCATTTCGGTGGGCATTTGATGAAAATCACTTTTGATCCAGATCTTTTTACCGGGTTCCCAATCTGTGAAAGTTTTCTCGCGCAAGTCTTTTGCTTTTTGCAAAATCGCGCGGTACTCGGTGATGGTGAAAGCACCGCGCGAATTCACCTGCGTTTCCACCTTGGGAAACATCGGTTGCGTTGGCAAAATATTGCGGCGGTTGAGCAAGCGCAACAGCTTTCGCACCTGCGCCAAATACCCTTGAATGGTGGTGTTCGAGAGTTTTTTTGATTTCAAAAAATCAACAAAATTTTCCAAGGTTTCGCTGTTGATGGAGTTCAAGGGTACGCTCTTGAAAAAATCAAACACATAGTGTTCCAACCTGTTTTTGGTCATCAGGTAAGAGCCATGCTTGATCTCATCACGCTCGGCCTTTTGCATTTCGCTGGCCAAAATGTCTTGCGTCAAACTGTGCAGCAATTCCAAATTGTCTTGCGGTGACAGCGCTTGCTTGAAATTGCGCTTGACCACATAAGCACCACTTCCGTTGAGTTCATCAAAAAACACACGGGCCTGCGTTTTGGCCTCTTCCAAATCGGTGGTCTTGAGGCTTTTAGAGGTGTATTTGCCCAGGCTGTACACACGCACTTGCCAATACCGGCTGCCAGCGATTCGGTAAATTTTTAACTTGCTGGGCAAATCGGGCAGGCTTTGAAAGCTCGACTTGATAGGCGCATTTCTGGCACGAGGTTTCGCAAAAAACGACTCGTTGGCAGAGGGATGGCTGATCGCAAGGTTCATGGGTGAATGTGTCGATTACGGCATTTTTGTGATTTTATTTACAAAATTAGAGCTAAATATGTTTAGTAGATTTATATTTCATAGTTCATAAGTTTCATTTCCTGAGAGTGATGGGAATGTACTCTAAAAATTTCTTTTAAATCAATGAGTTGTTGTTGATTTATCAGTACAAAGGTCAAAATCCCTCGTTGCATTGGCTGCATTGGCCGTAACTTCCGCTTATGCACAATCTACTGTCACAATTTCTGGTACTTTTGACGCCAACGTCAAATCTGCTTCAACGACATACGCCGGTAGCGGCAACAAAGTAACTCAAAATTCTTTGGGCTACAGTGACCAAGGAACCAGTGGCATCATCTTCAAAGGCAATGAAGACTTGGGCGGCGGCCTGAAGGCTAACTTTTGGTACGAATTGAACTTCAACCCAACGCGCGGTTCTACCAACCTCAAAGCCCCTGGCGATACGCCTGCAGCCACTTCCTCACCCACCAATCAGAACTCATCGCTGAACAACGGCGAAGTCTATGTTGGTGTGTCGGGCGGTTTTGGTGATTTCAAAATTGGCTCTCCCAACACACCCTCATTAACGGCACAAACCGGTCGTCATCCTTTTGGTACCAAAGTTGGCGGTGGTTTTAATGGTGTGACAGGCTTAGGTCATGTGCGTCAAGACAAGGCTATTTCTTATGCAACACCTTCTTTCAGCGGTTTCACAGCAGTTTTGAACATTGCTGCCAAGGTAACGCCAGACGCCAATGGCGCCACTGCGGTGACACAGTCTGCCGGCTCTTCAGATTTGGGGCTTAACTACAACAATGGCCCATTGAACTTGGGTTTGTCCAACTTCTCAACCTCTAAATTAGCGGCTGACACAAGCAACAACAAGCAAACCAACTTTTACGCCAACTACACCATTTCTGCCGCAACTATTTATATTGGTGGTCACACAGAGACAGCCACCACAGGCGCCAAAAGCAACGGTTCAAACATTGCTTTGAAATACATGGTGACACCAACAGTTGCACTGCTGGCCAACACTGCCAAGTTAGATGACAAATCTACAGCCAACAAAGACAAACGCATCAGTGCACTGGGCGTGAAGTACGATTTGAGCAAGCGCTCTTCTGTTTACGCACGTTACGTTTCGGAAAAGAACGACAACGCAACTACAAACACTGGCGTGTCTGACATCAAAACAACTTTGGTTGGTTTGAACCACAACTTCTGATTTCCATGCTGGCATAGCCAGACAAGGATTTGACTGTTTTAAACCCCACCGTGGAGACATGGTGGGGTTTAAATTTGCCTATTTATTTACAGTAAAAATTTTCTGCCTTTTCCATATCGCCAGCCCCTTTGTATTGAACAACTTGCGGCGATGGACACAACGGCCGAGTGCGACCAGCACTCCATGAACTGGGCAAGTCTGGGTTTGTGCCGCCGGCATTGCCAGCAGCCCGAACCGAGGCAACGATGGCCTGTGGCTCAACGCCTTCTTCAACCCACTTGACCAAGGGGGTCAAAAAGTCGACCTGGTCTGTTGCTGGTCCACCTGAACAATGCCCCATGCCTGGAATTGGGTAGAGCTTTGCAAAATCTTTACCCGTGTTTTTTTGTACCCCACGCAACCATGCTTCAGTGTCGTGAATTGAAAAAATCGAATCACTCACGCCATGGTAGGCGATGATTTTTCCACCTTTTTTCCTCAACCCTTTCATATCAGTAGGGTTGGGCGGAGTCATGAATGACATGGCGTTTTCTTTGTAAACATCATTGCTGGCATACATGCCTTTGAGCAGTGCATCTATGTCAGTGGTCAATGAAAAATTGACAGCTTGAAATCCTTCAGGGTTTTCTGGTGGGACTTTGAAAATAATGCCTGTGGCACCGCTGTCCAAATTCATCGATGCAAAAAACTCCCAAAAAGCAACGCCAGACCCAACAGGGCTACCGCCCGAAGTCACACCCGACTTGCCTGCGCCAAATCCACCATCAAACGGAAATGATGCGTAAATCAACTGCCCTTGACTGGTTTTAGGACCCGCAAAGATTGTCTTCAGCACAGTTTTTTGTTGATCCGTGAGACATGCGCCATTGCGTTCTGCGGTGCAAGACGGTACATCTTTGCTTAGCGAAAAAACTTTTTGGCAAGCTGCTGTGTTTTGCACCATGCCATCTTTAACACCATCTAATGCATCGCACTTTTCCACAACTTTATCGGCCACGAGTTGTCGCTCTTTGTCGGTCAGTGCGGTTGCCAGATTGAAATGGTTTTTCACTTCTTCGGTAGCTACTGATTGGTACAACCTTGCACCAGCCAAATTTGCGACTGCAGCGCGAGGCAAGTTGTACCCGGGTGCCCCTGCCAATATACCGTCATAGTCTTCGAAATAGCGCGTCGCTGCCACCATGGCATGCCGCCCACCATTTGAACAGCCTGCAAAATAGGAGCGATCAGGCTTTCGCCCATAGGCTGCCGTTATCAATGTTTTCGCCATGGGCGTTAGCTTTTCTACCGCCAAATAACCGTAATCAAGACGCGCTTGCGGATCTATGCCAAAGCCAGGGTTGGCGCCAGAGTGTCCTGCATCTGAACTCAAAACTGCAAAACCCTGTTGAAGCGCGTGCGTTAAAGGACCACCAGCAAACCCACCGACTGCTGGCTGCACAACACCATCAATGCCACCATTGCCCTGGTGCAAAAAGCGCCCATTCCAGTTTTTGGGTAAACGCATTTCAAAACCAATGGCGTATGCCTTTCCATCCACGACACTGCTTCTTTCGTGCATTTTGCCGACTACACGGCAATGCTCAGCAACAGGTTGACCAGCAATTGTCAAACCGCCATCTTTCACCAACTCTGTAGTAGTGATTTTCGTGAGCGGTAACTGCGTCAGCCTTGAAATCAGTGTTTCACAATCTTCTTGCAACACGCCACCCGTGGCCGGTGAAAGTTTTGGCAACGGCGAAGCACCGTAAGACGAAGCGATGGTCAGGAAAGCGACAACATGCAAACGCAAAAGATTTGTGAACAGGGACATACAACACCCAATTAGTTACTAAAAATAACCATTATTCACCATGCATTCGCCAGCTCAATTAGGACTAACCTTAGTCTGCTCAGCCCGAAATACACACCCTTCATTTCAGTCAAAAGCAAAAAACCCACCCCTCTCGCGAGGGGTGGGTTTTAGACTTTTAAATCCTTAACTGGCTAAGCCAGCGTGGGGATTAGAAGTTGTGGTTGATACCGAACATGCTGCGAACACGTTTGTAGTCGGTAGAGGTTGTGCCTTGAGTAGAAGTGTAAGCAGTAGTACCAGTCAAGCCCAACACGTTGGCTTTGTCGTCAAATGTCTCGTAACGTGCGACCAATGCAGTCATCTTGCTCAGAGCATAGTTGTAGCCAACACCGGTGAAGGTAGACTTTTCGCCATTCTTAGTGCTAGCTGCTGCGCTTTCTTTCACGCTACCAGTAGATGCGAACACAGTGTGCACGCCTGATGTGTACTGAACATTCAAGAACTGAGCTGAGCGATCAGATTGGTTACCAGAGGTCAGGTTACCGATTTGACCCAAAGTGGTTTTCTGTGCTGCGCCAGACACCAAGAAACCATTACCCAAGTCGTAGCTGCCGAACAGGCCGCTTTGCTTGTTTTCTTGGCTTGTCAAGATAGCAGAGCCAGTGGCCAAAGTTGTAGCAGAGAAGCAAGGGTTGTTTGCTGTACCTGCAGTGCCAGACAAGTTAGTCAAAGCAGAGCTTGAAGGTGCTGCACAGAAGCTGTCAATGCTGGTTTTAGAAGCAACATAAGCGACTTTCAAAGGACCCTTAGCGTACTTCAAGCCCAATTCTTTAGCGCCGATTTGGTTGTTCAAGCCAACACCCAAAGATGTTGTTGTAACTGCAACACCTGAAGTGGCAGAAACTGGCACTGAAGCAGAGTTTTGCTTGGCAGCGTAGATGAACGATGCGTCAAAACCGTTTGTGCTAGGAATCATGTAGCGGAAGCTGTTGGCCCAACGAACACCAGTCAAAGTGGGTTCAGCACCCAAAATCATGCCGTAGCCGCCACCAAATGATGTGCCTTGTGTTGGAGCTGCAGTCAGTTGACCGTAGAGCAAACCAGCGTTGTTGATTGCGCCGAAAGCGACATCACCGAAAGAACCACGTGTACCAACAATCAACTCACCGTTGCCCCAGCTGCTAGCTGCACCAGTTGTGGTTTTTTGCACTGTTGAGTTGGCACCAGGTGTCAATGCAGCAGCTGTAGAAGCTGCGTATGTGGGCAACACGCCTTGGTTGGCAGCGTTGTTCATGATGTTGACATCGTTCTCAACACGGAAGTAACCAGCCATACCGCCACCCAGGTCTTCCAGACCACGGATGTTGATTTGTGTGGTGCCAGCGCCGTTTTGGTCAATACCTTTAACGCTCACGCCTTTGTAGCTGTTGGCTTGGTAGCCAGCGTTAAAGTTACCCTGGATTTCGACGCCAGGTTTACCAGTTGTGGTTTGTGCGAAAACAGAAGTTGCGGCCAAAGCGGCCAGGGCAACGAGGGATTTTTTCATTTCAAGGTTCTCCAAGGTTTAAACAAGGGGCTGAGTGATACCCAGCCAACCTCCTTTTTCGGGAAGCTGGCGCTATTGAACCAGAGCTCTGAGGCAAGAGCTATGACAAGACGAAAAAATATGGCTATTACGTTGCATCAGCGCAACAAATTGTCATTTTCGCAGGGGTTAAGAAAGCATCCTCCCTCAAATAATCGGGTTTACCCGAAGGTCCGAGCGGTAGCACTTAAACTTGTTTCATGGACGCCTTTTTCATCGCCGCCGACAGCGCTTTGCGCACCGTGTTTGCAAAGCATCACGCCAGCCGCCCCACGCCCCAAGGGGCTGATAGCGGCAGCGCGCATGGTTTGTCTGACGCTGAAAAGCGTGAATCTGCTGCGCTGATGCGCGTGAACCATGTGGGCGAGGTGTGCGCCCAAGCGCTTTACACCGCACAGGCCTTGGCCACCCGCGACCCTGCACTGCGCCAGCATTTTTTAGAGGCCAGCGCTGAAGAAACCGACCATTTGGCATGGACCGAAGCGCGTTTGCGTGAGTTGGGCGACCGCACCAGCTGGCTCAACCCGCTTTGGTATGCAGGTGCTTTCGGCATTGGCTTTTTGGCAGGCAAATTGGGAGGCGACAAGGTGAGCTTGGGCTTTGTGGTGGAGACCGAAAAGCAGGTGGAGGCCCATTTGCAAAGCCACATGACTAAGTTGCCCGCCAATGACAGCGCCTCTCGTGCCATCGTGTCTCAGATGAAGGCTGATGAAATACGCCATGCCCAAGAAGCGCAGCACGCAGGCGCCAGCGAGCTGCCCGAGCCTGTCAAAGAAGCCATGCGCTTGGCGGCCAAGGTGATGACCACCGTGGCGCATCGCATTTGATTTTTTTTGCTGGAAGCGCTCAGGCCTCAACCAAATCAAAACTGGTGGTAATTTCTGCCGTTTTTCCCAGCATGATGCTGGCTGAGCAGTATTTGTCGTGGCTCATGGCAATGGCACGCTCAACCGCAGAAGCGGGTATGCCTTTTCCAGTCACAGTGAAGTGCATGTTGATTTTGGTGAACACCTTGGGGTCGACCTCGGCGCGTTCGCTGGTGAGTTTGACACTGCAACCGCGCACATCGTGGCGGCCACGCTTCAAAATCAACACCACATCGTAGGCTGTGCAACCACCGGTGCCTGCCAACACCGTTTCCATGGGCCGAGGCGCCAAGTTTTGCCCACCGTTTTCAGGCTTGGCGGCATCAGGCGCACCGTCCATCGCAATGACATGACCACTGCCCGTTTCAGCCACAAAACCCATGCCAGAACGTGTGCCCGTTTGACCCGTCCAGCTGACAGTGCATTCCATGTTTTTCTCCATTGTCTAGTGCAAAAAATTTGAGTCGCAATTGTCTTACAAATACGACATTGCAACATTTTCTGTATACACTCAAGGCTTGTCTCCTCCACCCTCAAAAGTGGATTCAGCCCCGAGTCGCAAGACTTGGGGCTTTTTTTATGTTTTTCGCTTAAGAGACAATCACCCCATGTCTACCCGCACCTCCAAGCCCCAAACTGCCAAAGCTCGCCACTTGAAGCCTGCCGATTACCTGAAAAAAATCTTGACTGCACGCGTGTATGACGTGGCGCAAGAGTCTGGTCTTGAAGTGGCAAAAAATTTAAGCCGCCGTGTGCACAACACGGTGTTGCTCAAGCGTGAAGACCAGCAACCGGTGTTCAGTTTCAAACTGCGTGGCGCGTACAACAAGATGGCGCACCTCACACCCGAGCAATTGAAAAAAGGCGTGATTTGCGCCTCTGCTGGCAACCATGCACAAGGTGTGGCCTTGGGCGCAAGCAAACTCGGCACCAAGGCTGTGATCGTGATGCCTGTCACCACCCCTGCGGTGAAGATTGAAGCGGTGAAAGCATTGGGTGGCGAAGTGGTGTTGTCTGGCGACAGTTATTCAGACGCTTACCAACACGCACTGACGCTCGAGAAGAAAAACGGCATGACCTTCGTGCATCCGTTTGACGACCCCGATGTGATTGCTGGCCAAGGCACGATTGCGATGGAAATGTTGCGCCAGCACCAAGGGCGCCTGGACGCAGTTTTTGTGGCGATTGGTGGTGGTGGCCTCATTTCTGGCGTGGCCAATTACATCAAGGCGGTGCGCCCAGAAATCAAAGTGATTGGCGTGCAAATGGACGATTCATCGGCCATGATGCAGTCAGTGCAAAAAGGCAAGCGTGTGAATTTGAACGATGTGGGCTTGTTCTCGGACGGCACAGCGGTGAAGTTGGTGGGCGAAGAAACCTTTCGCATTTCACGCGAATTGGTGGACAGCTACATCACGGTCGACACTGACGCGGTGTGCGCCGCCATCAAAGATGTGTTTGTGGACACCCGCAGCATCGTCGAGCCCGCAGGTGCTTTGGCGGTGGCAGCCATCAAACAATATGTGGCTGAGCACAAAACCAAAGGCGAAACCTACGCTGCCATTTTGTGCGGTGCCAACATGAATTTCGACCGTTTGCGGTTTGTGGCTGAGCGTGCAGAGGTGGGTGAAGAACGCGAAGCTTTGTTGGCGGTCACCATTCCCGAGCAGCCGGGTAGCTTGCGTCGGTTTTGCGAATTGATTGGCAACTTGCCGAGTTTTGGTGGCAGCAAAACACCGCGCAATGTGACCGAGTTCAACTACCGCATGAGCGACCAAGCCAAGGCGCATGTGTTTTTAGGATTGACCACTGGCGCGCGCGGTGAAAGCAGCAAAATTGCCGCGCATTTCACCAAGCATGATTTTGAAGCGATTGACCTCACACACGATGAACTGGCCAAAGAACACATTCGCCACATGGTGGGTGGGCATTCTGATTTGGCGCATGAAGAACGTTTGTTGCGTTTTGAATTTCCCGAGCGCCCCGGTGCGTTGATGAAGTTTTTGTTGGCCATGCGCCCCGGTTGGAACATCAGCTTGTTTCACTATCGCAACCAAGGTGCGGACTACGGTCGCATTTTGATGGGCTTGCAAGTGCCCAAGGCAGACAACAAAGCGTTTACGACATTTTTAACCGCGTTGGGTTACCCACATGTGGAAGAAACCCACAACCCTGCTTACCGTTTGTTTTTGCAGCGTTGAAGTGCTGCAGTTTGGGTTGTTTGCTGCTTCGTTGAATGTGCGCAGCTTCACTTTTTAGCTGGCAAATCCAAACTCAAGGTGCTGGGCCCATCCACTGTTGCACCGAGTTGCACGCGCTTGGCTTGGGTGCTTTGCACCACCAATCCTTCGGCCACCGACTTGCCGATGCGAAAGGGTTTGGCAGTTTTGCCATCCACCGATATCAAAGCCACACCGGTGTCGGCATCGCCATTTAAAACGCCGACCAATTGAAACCGACTCGCCAGAGTGGGCGCGGCTTGTTCGACCTGCACTTGGGCGCCCAAGGCGCGAGCGACGGCTTGGCTGTCCAAGGTATCACTCACCACCTGCTCGCTTGCAATGCTGCCTGATGCACCCGAAGCCATGGGGTTGTCACGCAATACCCAACCCACCAGGCTGTAAGCCGCCGCAGCCCACACCAAAGCAGTGCTGAGCGCCAAAACAACACGCGAAGACAGCTGCCACCGCGAAACGGTTGGCACAGCATATCGAAACGAAGTTTTGGTCAGCGACATACGCAGATTATGATGCACCTTATGAACACTTTCGTCACTCTTCCTCAACCCATGCGTCGCCAAAGCCGTCAGCGGGGTTTCACTTTGATCGAGTTGATGGTGGTCTTGGCCATCATTGGCATTTTGGCCGCTTTGGTGGTGCCCAATGTGCTCAACCGTGCGGATGATGCCCGCGTCACAGCCGCTCGCACCGATGTGGGCAACTTGATGCAAGCGCTCAAGCTCTACAAACTCGACAACCGCAACTACCCCACTCCCGAACAGGGTTTACAAGCATTGGTGATCCGTCCCACCACCGGCCCTGCGCCGGTCAATTGGAAGCCATACATTGACAAATTGCCCGCCGACCCTTGGGGTCGCCCTTACCAATACATGAACCCAGGCGTGAAAGGTGAGGTGGATGTGCTTTCATTGGGCGCAGACGGCCAAGCCGGCGGCGAAGGCATGAACGCCGACATTGGCAGTTGGCAGTAACGCACGGCTGTTGGTGATGCAGCGCCAACAGGGCCTGACCTTGTTAGAGCTGATGGTGGTGCTGCTCATCATCGGCTTTGCCACCGCAGGTGTGGCGCTGGCTTTGCGCGACAGTTCGCAAACACAACTCGAGCGCGAGGCGCAGCGGTTGATCGCCGTGTTAGAAGCAACGCGCGCGCAATCACGCACCAGCGGACAAACTTTCGTGTGGCAACCCCGTGCTGAAGGCTTTGTGATCGGCACTTTGCCCCGCACTGCCAATCAAGCTCTGACGCAAGAAGTTTGGTTGCAAGCCAATACACATGTCACCATTGATGTCCCCGCCAACGCTTCTGCCACGGGTGTGGTGCTGGGGCCCGAGCCTATTTTGTCGCCCATTCAAATTTCGTTGCGCATCAGCGGTGACAGGGCCAATACCAACAGCAATGCCATCCAACCAAACACGCTGCGCATTGGCACCAATGGTTTGAAACCGTTTGAGGTATTGCCATGACACAGCACAACCGCTGCCAATCCCAGCGAGGGTTCACTTTGATCGAGGTGCTGGTGGCCTTGGTGATCGTGGCCATGGCGTTGATGACAGGCTTGAAAGTCAGCGGGGCTTTGGTGAACAACGCGCAACGGCAAACAGACGCTTTGCTGGCACAGTTGTGTGCTGACAATGCCTTGCTTCAAATGCGTTTGTCGCAGCAATTGCCAGGGGTTGGCAACTCTCGCGTGAGTTGCCCGCAAGCCGACCGCACATTCGAAGTGGCCCTGACGGTTCGCGGCACGCCCAACCCGTCGTTCAGAAGGGTGGACGCGCAAGTGTTTGATGCACAAACACCGATTCTTCGCATCTCTACAGTCATGGGGCGCTACTGATGACGCGTCGCTTCACACAAAAAGGCTTCACGCTGATTGAATTGCTGATTGCCATCACGCTGATGGCGGTGTTGGCAGGCTTGAGTTGGCGAGGCATTGACGGTTTGATGCGAACCCGTGATGTCACCCAAACCCGCGTCAACCAAGTGGCGGTGGTGCAAACCGTGTTGGCGCAATGGCAAGCCGATTTAGACGCCCTGCAAACCAGCAGCGTGTCGGTGAGTGGCTTGCAATGGGACGGACGGGTGCTGCGCATGGTGCGTCGCGCCAGCAGTTGGCGAGCCGACGGCAGCGACCCAGGTTTGTGGGTGGTGGGCTGGACACGGCGCGCCATTGGCACCGTAGACAACAGCACCGGTCAATGGGTGCGCTGGCAGTCACCGAATTTGCAAGACGCAGCCCAACTGAGAGAAGCATGGGCGCAAGCCGAGCAATGGGGCCAAAACCGCAGCGACAACGACACGCCGCGAGAGACCCCCTTGTTGCCACTGCTGCAATGGCAAATCACCTATTTCCGAGGCAACGCTTGGACCAACCCGCTGTCGAGTGCGGATGGCAAAACCAATGATGCGAGCAATGCTGAATTGCCCGACGCCATCCGCTTGCAGGTGGATTTACCCAACAGCACGGGTGTGAATGGTCGCCTCACGCTCGACTGGGTCAGACCCAATTTCAGCAACACCAAATCATGATGAACAGGCCGCGCATCACTTTCATCCCACAGCAAGGTGCTGCGCTTTTGGCAGCGTTATTGACGGTGGCCTTGGTCACCACTTTGGCAGCGGGCGCCGTGTGGCAACAGTGGCGCGGGCTGGAGGTGGAAAGCGCCGAGCGTCATCGCGCCCAAGCGCGTTGGTTGCTGCTGGGTTCGCTCGATTGGGCGCGGGTGATTTTGCGTGAAGACGCTTTGGCCGACGGCAACCAAACCCCGACCGACCATTTGGCCGAGCCGTGGGCGGTGCCTTTGCAAGAAGCGCGTTTGTCGAGTTTTTTGGCGGCGTTGCCTGACGGCACTGGCGGCGACAGCGAAGACATGGCGCTGAGCGAGCAAGTGTTTTTGTCAGGGCAAATTGTCGACTTGCAAAGCCGCATGACGCTTCTCAATTTGGTGCAGGGTGACCGTGTGGTGCCCTCGTCTTTGTTGACATTCGAAAGGTTGTTTGAAACGCTGGGCTTGCCGCCAGATCAACTGCGTTTGCTGACGCAAGGGTTGCTCAAAGCCCAAAGCCAACAAGGCGCGGTGTTGCCTCAAAGGGTGAATCAACTGACTTGGTTCGGTTTGAGTGCGCAGACCGTGGCACGCCTGAGCCCTTATGTCAATTTACTGCCAAGTGCCACCCCGGTGAATGTGAACACGGCCAGCGCCAGCGTGTTGTACGCCAGTGTGCCGAGCTTGAGCTTGTCTGAGGCACAGCGCTTGGTGCAAGAGCGCACGCGCAGCCATTGGCCAACGATGGAAGCGTTTGAAAAGGCGATAGGCAAACGCAGTGTTTCTAGCTCAACCCACAGCGTGAACACCCGTTACTTTGAAGTGACCGGTAAGTTACGCACCCCATCCACCACGGTCACTGAGCGATCGGTGTTACAACGCGATGGCCGAGAGTTGAAAGTGCTTTGGCGCGAGTCAGGACAGTGGGCCAGCGCCCCGACCCAGCCGTTGGCGGCATCTCTACAATGAGCGGCTTATCATGTTGATCATTGCCCTGCCCCATTTTGCGAATGCTGCGTCTGCCGGTTATGCCCATGTGCATTCGGAAGGACACAGTGTGTTGCGCCAAGCCACCGGTGCAGCAAGCACTTTGTCTGCACATTCGGGCGAGGTGGTGGGGGTTGTGCCGCACAGCCGTTTGTCGTGGCTGCCTGTGACTTTGCCCCCTGGCAGTCAGGGCCCTCGTTTGCAAGGCGTGTTGCGTGGCTTGTTAGAAGACCGTTTACTGGAAGAGCCCGAGCAGTTGCACTTGGTGCTCGAGCCCGAGGCCCAGAATGTGGCCAAAGAGGGCGGCACAGCCTTGGTGGCTGTTTGTCACAAACAGTGGTTGCGCGATGTGTTGGCACCCTTGCAAGCGGCTGGCTTGACGGTGCAGCGTTTGGTGCCTGAGATCAGCCCCAGCACGCAACCCATGTTGCATGTCATGGGCACACCCGATTTTTCTCAAAGCGTGCTCAGCCATTCTCAAGGCGTGAGCCTGTTGCCACCCAACACAGCGCATTGGTCTGCCTTTGCATCTATCACCCGACAAGACCTTGCCGTGCAAGCCGAGCCCTCAATGGTGGATCGCGTGCAGCAACTCTTGAGCATTCAGCCACAACTGCAAACAGCCGCGCAACGGTGGGTGCAATCTGCCCAGTCTGATTGGGATTTGGCGCAAGGCGAATGGGCACAAGGCCGATCACAACGCGGCCTGCGTTGGTTACAAGCCACCTGGCAAACTGTGTGGCACGCACCAGCATGGCGGCCAGTTCGCTTAGGTGTGTTGGCACTGTTGTTGGTGCAAGTGGTGGGGCTGAATGTGTTTGCATGGCGCGAACACAAAGCACAGCAGTCACAAATGGCTGCTTTGAACCAAATCTTGACGCAAACTTTTCCTTCGGTCACGCTGGTGATTGATGCGCCGTTGCAAATGCAGCGGGAAGTAGAAACGTTGAAACAAAAATCAGGCGCGGTATCCAACACCGATTTCGAACCCTTGCTGGTGGCTTTGGCAGGCGTTTTGCCCAGTGGCACCAACAATGCATCACCTACGCAATTGCATTTTGCGAATCAAGCTTTGCGCATTCATGGTGTGCCGTTCGACAGCGCGTTGGCCAACCGTCAACTCAAAGCCAAGGGTTTGCAATTGCGCGATGAAGGCAACGATGTGTGGGTGTTGCAGGCGGAGGGCGTCAAATGATGGCGAACTTGCGCAGTGCCATGCAACAACGCTGGCTCGCATTATCTGCGCGCGAACAACGAGGGCTACAAGTGGTGGGGGTGTTGCTGCTGGTATGGCTAGCGTGGCAGGTGTTGATTGCACCGGCACAAAACAAACTGCGTCAGGCTGAGTCACAGCGCCAAATCGTGGCGCAACAACTGACACACATGCAAGCCTTGCAAGCGCAAGCGCAGGCACTGCAACAACGCACGCCGATGTCTCGTGACAGCGCACTCAGAGCGCTGCAAGGTGTTGCGTCGCCTTCAGGCATACAGCTCAACCCGCAAGGTGAACGCGTTGTGGTCACACTCAAGGCTGTGCCCGCGCAAGTTTTGTCGCAATGGCTGGCTCAAGCGCGTACACAGGCGCAAGCGCTTCCAAGCGAAGTGCACTTGACACGCACATCGACCAATACAGCAGCGTCAACGCCTGCGAGCGCCACATCCAATCAAACTTCACCCGCGTGGGATGGCAGTTTGGTGCTCGTGCTGCCGCGTGGCACGCAAGTGGGTGGGTCATGAAAACGCAGCGAATGACTGCAGCGCCCTTGAACCAGCTGGCGGGTTGGAGCGCATTTGCGGGTTTGTTGCTTGGCGTTGCGTTGCAGGCACCGGCACGCTGGTTGAGCGAAGCTGTGGCCACGGCCACGAAGCAGCGTGTGCTCTTGCTCAACCCGCAAGGTACCGTTTGGCAGGGCTCCGCTGAGTGGGCGCTGAGTGACGGACAGCACACACTGGCAACCGCGCAAGATGCCAACGCGCACAAAGGTTTGGCAACGCCAACCCGTTTGGCTTCACGGTTGCAATGGCGCATCGGGCCCAGCATCGATTTTCAGAACTTCGCTGTAGGTCTCAGGCTTGAACTGCAAAGCGCTTGTTGCACACCCTCACCCCTGCAAGTGTTTGCTGCACCGACATGGCAAGGCCTGCAGTTGCGCAGCCAATCGCATACCTCACAGTGGCCTGCCACTTGGTTGGTTGGGTTGGGAGCACCTTGGAACACTTTGCAGCCCGAAGGGCAAATGCAATTGCGCACACAAACCTTGCAATGGCAGCAACCTTGGTCAACGGCACATGCACAGCCAAAGTTGACAGGCGAAGTTGAATTGCAGTGGTTGCAGTTCAGCACACGACTGTCGACTTTGCGCCCCTTAGGCAACTACCGTGTGGTGGTAAAGGGGGGTGACACAATGCAAGTGACACTGGACACCCTTGAAGGAAGCTTGCAATTGCAGGGGCGTGGTGAATGGCAACAAGGCCGTTTGCGCTTTCGCGGCGAAGCCAAAGCGCAAACAGACGCTGAAGCCGCTGTGTCCAATTTATTGAATGTTCTTGGTCAACGCCGAGGCAATGTATCGTTTATGGAATTAGGTTAATCGCCAACAGGTCGCACATGTCACACAACAAGTTACCTCAACAAATGCCGTCTCATGTTTCAACGGTTTGGCGCAGGCACCTCACGCGCAAAGTAGTGCCTTTGGCGTTGAGTTTGAGCTTACTCCCCACTGTGACTTTGGTGAACGATGCATGGGCACAGCAGTCACCCAAAAAACCTGCAAAAGCCGCGAGCGCACAAACCATCACACTTAATTTTGTCAATGCCGACATTGAATCGGTCGCGCGCACTTTGGCCACATTGTCTAACCGCAATGTGGTGGTCGACCCTCGTGTGAAGGGCACCCTCAACTTGAGCACCGAGCAAGCTGTGTCAGCACAAGAGGCTTGGTTGCAGTTTTTGTCAGCCTTGCGTTTGCAAGGCTTTGCCATGGTGGAAACGCAAGGTCTTTACAAACTGGTGCCTGAAGCAGACGCCAAACTGCAAGGTGGCTCTGTGCAGCAAGTGGACAACGCCGGCACGGGTGGCGGCGGTGGACAAATCGTGACGCATATTTTTAAACTCAATTTCGAGCAGGCCAACAATTTGTTGCCAATTCTGCGTCCGCTGATCAGTGCGAACAACACCATCAATGTCAACCCCAGCAACAACTCGTTGGTCATCACGGACTATGCTGACAACTTGCAACGCATGGCGCGCATCATTGCGTCGCTCGATGTTTCAAACGCCAGCGATGTAGAAGTGGTGCCACTCAAACATGCGATCGCTGTCGATTTGGCGCCTTTGTTGACCCGTTTGATTGAGTCAGGCAACGCCGCTGCCCCTGGTGCAGCACCTGCGGGGCAAACGGGTACCGAATACCGCACCACGATCGTTGCCGAATCACGCAGCAACGCAATCATTGTGCGAGCAGCCAATCCTGCTAGGTTGGCGCTGGTGCGGTCTTTGATCAGCAAACTCGACCAACCCGGTTCGCAAGCTGCCAATGGCAACATCCATGTGGTGTATCTGAAAAATGCAGATGCCACCAAGTTGGCCGCCACACTGCGCGCAGCCGTCACAGGTGATGCAAGAGGGGGCAACGCTGCCGTTAACCTGAGCAGCACGGCCAACACCACACCACCACCCGCGCCCAACAACACACCGGGCGCATCTTTTGCCGGCAACAGCACGCCTTCAGCCAACACCACCGGCGGACAGATTCAAGCGGACACCACCACCAACTCGCTCATCATCAGCGCACCTGAACCGCAGTACCGACAATTGCGCGCCGTGATCGACATGCTCGACCAACGCCGTGCACAAGTATTGGTGGAGAGTTTGATCGTGGAAGTCAACGCTGAGAAAGCACTTGAATTAGGCATTCAATGGCAAGCACCTTTGGGCAGCTCTGGCGTGGGCGGCACCAACTTTGGCACAGCAGGCAACATCGTGGCTTTGTCGCAAGGCGGTACCGTGGCAGCCAAGGCAGGTGTGTCCACTGGCTTGAACATTGGCACAGTGCGCAATGTCAATGGCACCAATGTGTTGAGCAGCTTTGCAAACTTCTTAGAAACCAATGGTGAAGCCAACATCCTGTCAACACCTACATTGCTGACGCTTGACAACGAAGAGGCCAAGATTGTGGTGGGGCAAAACGTGCCGTTCATCACGGGCTCTTTCAGCAACACCGGTGTTGCCACTGCTGCTGTCAACCCTTTCCAAACGATTGAACGCAAAGATGTGGGATTGACCTTGCGTGTGAAACCGCAAATCAGCGAATCTGGTACGGTGAATCTGAAAATTTACCAAGAGGTCTCTAGCGTGACCTCGATCGATGAACGTTCAGGCCCCACCACCAACAAACGCAGCATTGAATCGAATGTGATCGTGGACGATGGCGCCATTGTGGTGTTGGGTGGTTTGTTGTCTGACTCTGCAGAAACCAAAACCAGCCAAGTGCCCGGATTGGGTGACATACCTGGCTTGGGTTGGTTGTTCAAAAGCGAAGCGCGCACCCGAAAGAAAAACAACCTGATGGTGTTCTTGCGACCGGTGGTGGTGCGCGAATCAAACGATGCGAATGCACTGAGCGTGTCTCGCTACGATGTGATTCGATCAACACAACAAAATTTGATCACAACCCCAGGGCTGATGAGCCCAGGCCCTAACATGCCTCAGGCCACTTTACCCAAGCAAGCGCCGTTGCTTGAAATGGTACCCACGGCGCCTGCTCAAGTGTCGCAACCCGCTCAGCCCGCCACCAAATAAATCATGCGCCGTCCCCTGCCCTACGCTTTTGCACGCACCCACCAGCTGTTGCTGGAGGATGACGGCCACGCGCTCACGCTGTGGCATGGCGATGCGCCTGACATGGGTGCATGGAGCGAAGTGTTGCGTTGCCACAGTGTGCAAAACTTTGAACACACCGACAACACCACTTTGGCCAAACGCATCAGCGAGGCGTATGCACAGGCCGACTCCAATGCCGCAGCTGTGGTGAGCGAGGTAGAGAGCGACACCGACCTGACGCGCATGATGCAAGACTTGCCTGCGGTCGAAGACTTGCTCGAATCGGCCGACGACGCGCCCATCATTCGCATGCTCAATGCCTTGCTCACACAAGCTGCGCGCGATGGCGCCAGCGACATTCACATTGAGCCGTATGAGCGCCATTCGAGTGTGCGCTTTCGTGTAGACGGCAGTTTGCGTGAAGTGGTGCAACCCAACCGTGCACTGCATGCGGCGCTGATCTCGCGCTTGAAAATCATGGCCGAGTTGGACATCGCTGAAAAGCGTTTGCCCCAAGACGGTCGCATTTCGTTGCGCTTGGGCCAACGTGCCATTGATGTGCGTGTGTCAACTTTGCCCAGCGCGCATGGTGAACGCGCGGTGCTGCGTTTGCTCGACAAATCGGAAAGCAAACTCACCCTTCAAGCGGTGGGCATGGAAGGCGACACACTGAGTCGCTTCAAACACTTGGTGCAGCAACCCCATGGCATCATTTTGGTGACAGGCCCTACGGGCTCTGGCAAAACCACCACTTTGTATGCAGCGTTGCAAACACTCGATGCGGCGCACACCAACATCATGACGGTGGAAGACCCGATTGAATACGAACTCGCCGGTGTGGGTCAAACCCAAGTGAATGCCAAAATTGATTTGGACTTTGCCAAAGCCCTGCGTGCCATCTTGCGTCAAGACCCCGATGTGATCATGATCGGTGAAATTCGCGATTACGAAACCGCGCAAATCGCCATTCAAGCCTCGCTCACCGGCCACTTGGTGTTGGCCACCTTGCACACCAACGACGCCGCCAGTGCGGTCACACGTTTGACCGACATGGGTGTCGAGCCTTTCTTGTTGAGTTCATCCTTGCTGGGCGTGTTGGCGCAACGCTTGTTGCGCAAAGTGTGCTCGCATTGCCACGGCAAAGGCTGCGATGTTTGCGGGCAAAGTGGTTACCAAGGCCGCACGGGTATTTTTGAATTGCTCACCACCAACGACGAGTTGCGTTCACTCATTCACAGCCAAGCCAGTGAAGCACAGTTGCGTGACACCGCCTTGCGCCATGGCATGACCTTGATGCGTGACGATGGCGAACGCTTGGTACGCCAAGGCGTGACCACCGCCGAAGAGTTGGTGCGCGTGACGCGCGATTGATTGTTTTCATAAAACGCACATCACATGCCCGCCTATTCGTTTGAAGCCCTCGATGCCCAAGGCCAAACACGGCGTGGCGTGTTAGAGGCTGAAACAGCGCGCGCAGCACGCAGCCAGTTGCGTGCACAAGCATTGGTACCGCTCGATGTGTCGCCGGTTCAACGCGCCAGCAGTGGCTTGAACACCGTCATTTGGGAAAGCAAAGTTTTCAGCAACACCGCACTGGCGGTGTGGACGCGTCAGCTCGCGGGCTTGGTCAACTCAGGCTTGCCGATTGAGCGCGCGTTGAGTGCTTTGTCAGAAGAAGCCGACACTCCGCGTCAACGCGATTTGGTGTCTGCTTTGCGCACCGAAGTGAATGCGGGCGCACCATTTGCCAAAGCGCTGTCACAACACCCGCGTGAGTTTTCTGCCATTTTTGTCGCGGTCATTGGCGCGGGTGAACAAAGCGGTCACTTAGGGTTGGTACTTGAGCGTTTGGCCGATGATTTGCAAGCGCAGCAAAACCTCAAAGGCAAATTGTTGGCGGCGAGTTTGTACCCCGCCATCGTGAGTGCGGTGGCTTTGTTGATCGTGTTGTTTTTATTGGCCTATGTGGTGCCGCAAGTGGCACAAGTGTTCAGCAGCAACCAACGTGCTTTGCCGGTGCTGACGCGCCTCATGTTGGGTTTGAGCGATGTGGTGAAAAACTATTGGTGGCTGGCGCTGGCTGCGTTGGTTGTTGGCATGGCCACCTTGCACACGGCCTTGAAGCAACCCGATGTACGACGCCGCTTCGATGCTGCATGGTTGAAGTTGCCTTTGATCGGACGCTTGGCGCGCGGCTACAACGCCGCGCGTTTTGCCAGCACCTTGGCGATGCTTGCCACTGCGGGTGTGCCTATTTTGAAAGCCTTGCAAGCCGCAACCGACACACTGTCAAACACTGCCTTGCGCCATGATGCACAAGAGGCCTTGGTGTTGGTGCGTGAAGGTGCACCCTTGGCAAGTGCCTTGGCGCAGCACCCAAGATTTCCGCGTTTGTTGGTGATGTTCTCTCGCTTGGGTGAACAAACCGGCACCTTGCCCAACATGCTGCAACGCGCAGCTGATCAACTGAGTGAAGAAGTGCAAAGGCGTGCCTTGCAATTGGCCACCGTGCTCGAGCCTTTGCTGATCGTGGCCATGGGTGGCATGGTCATGTTGATCGTGCTGGCCGTCATGCTGCCGATCATTCAACTCAACACTTGGGTCAAGTGATATGGGTGTTTCTTTAGACGGCAAACTGGTGGTGGCGATTTCATCGCGCGCTTTGTTTGATTTTGAAGAAGAAAACTTAGTTTTCGAAAAAGGCGATGACCGTGCCTACATGAAGTTGCAGTTGGACCGCTTAGAAACACCTGCCAAACCCGGCGTGGCGTTTTCATTGGTGCAAAAACTATTGGCTTTCAACGAGGCAGAGGCGCAACGGGTGGAAGTGGTCATTCTGTCGCGCAACGATCCGGTCAGTGGCATGCGCGTGTTTCGTTCGGCCCAGCATTACGGTTTGCCGATTCAGCGCGGCAGCTTCACCCGTGGGCAATCGCCTTGGCGCTATTTGCGCCCGCTCAACGCCAATTTGTTTTTATCGGCGCATTTGTCCGATGTGCGCGCGGCACTCGACGCCGGCGTGCCCGCAGCGCAGGTGTACCCACACTCTGCACATGCGTCAGATGCTCACCCCCACGAAGTGCGCATTGCTTTCGACGGTGACGCAGTGCTGTTCAGCGACGAGGCCGAGCGCGTGTTTCAAGCGCAGGGCTTGAGTGCGTTTCAACAACACGAAAAAGACAAAGCCACGCAGCCCTTGTCTGCCGGTCCTTTCAAACCTTTGCTGTCTGCCTTGCACCGTTTGCAACAAGCGGGCACGCCCAGCATGCGCATTCGCACCGCGTTGGTCACTGCACGCAGTGCACCCGCACACGAACGCGCCATTCGCACCTTGATGAACTGGAACATCGATGTAGATGAAGCCATGTTTTTGGGCGGCTTAGAAAAAGGCGAATTTTTGCGTGAGTTCGAGCCTGATTTTTTCTTCGACGATCAAACCGGCCACATCGAATCCGCTGCACGGCATGTGCCTGCAGGGCATGTGGCGAGCGGCGTGCGCAATAACGAATGACCGACCACACCACTGACCGTGCACCCCAAGGTGCACTCAACTCTTGGCAAAAAAGCCGTTTGCAAATCAGACGCGTATGGGCTTTGTCGTTGCCCTACTTTCAGTCAGAAGAAAAATGGCGCGCCCGTGGTTTGCTAGCCGCTTGTGTGGGCTTGAATTTGGGCATGGTCTACATGATGGTGTTGCTCAACGACTGGAACCGTGTGTTCTACGACGCTTTGCAAAACCGCAATGCCGAGGTGTTTTGGAAACAACTGGGTGTGTTTGGCATCTTGGCCACGTGTTTCATTGTGGTGGCGGTGTATCGTTTTTATTTGACGCAACTGCTGGAGATGCGTTGGCGTGCTTGGATGACGCGCGACTATTTACAGCGCTGGTTGTCGCACCCCGTGTTTTATCGCCTTGAGTTGCAAGCACAACTGGGCACTGACAACCCCGACCAACGCATTCAAGAAGATGTGCAACAGTTCACTGCCGACACCGTAGGTTTGTCGTTGGGCTTGCTCGATGCCACCGTCACACTGCTGAGTTTCATTGGCATTTTGTGGTCGTTGTCTGGTGGCTTTAGTTTTTCGTTGTCAGGTGATGAATACAACATACCCGGCTTCATGGTGTGGATGGCGTTGGTGTACGCGCTGTCAGGCAGTTTGATTGGGCACTTCATTGGCAAATCAATGGCCTCGCTCAACTTTGCGCAACAGCGCTATGAAGCTGACTTTCGCCATCACCTCATGCGGGTGCGCGAATACAGCGAAGCCATTGCGCTCGACCGTGGTTCTGCTGTGGAACGCACCGCGTTGCAAGTGCGCTTCAAACAAGTGCTGAACAACTTCATGCTGCTGCTGCGGGTGCAAAAGCGCTACACCTGGTTCAACTCGGGCTACGGTCAAGCGGCGGTGGTGTTCCCCATGTTGGTGGCTGCGCCGCGTTATTTCAGCGGCGCGATTCAACTGGGCGAGTTGATGCAAATTTCTTCGGCGTTTGGTCAAGTGCAAGAGTCGCTCAGTTGGTTCATCACCAATTACAGTCGCTTGGCTTCTTGGCAAGCCACCACTTTGCGTTTAACGGGTTTTCAAGACCAAATGCTGGCGGTGTCGCAGGGTGTTCGGGCTGAGACTGCACAGGAACATGCTGATGAACATGCACATACGCATGATGCCTCAACGCTCACAAATACAAACACATCTGTTCAACACATCGTCAACAGCATTGAAACACCCCCATTAACCATCAGCTTGCCCAACGGCACCGTGCTGTTACACAACACCCGCTTACAAGTGCATGCCGGTGACACAGTGTTGGTGCGCGGCCCATCGGGTTGCGGCAAGTCCACGCTGTTCAGAACACTCGCAGGCATTTGGCCGCATGTCACCACGCAAGACGCGGTGCAGTTGCCTGATAACCCGCACATTGCCCTGCCCGATCACACCGTGTTCATACCGCAGCGGCCTTACTTTCCGCAGGGCAGTTTGCGTCAAGCCTTGGCTTACCCCAGCGCTGCTGAGTTGTTTGACGATGCGCAGTTGAAGCAAGTGTTGCACGACAGTTTGTTGCCGCATTTGGCCGATCAACTCGACGCACAAGGTCAATGGACGCAACAACTCTCAGGCGGTGAACAACAACGCTTGGCCATCGCGCGCGTATTGCTCAAACGGCCGCGTTGGGTGTTTGCAGATGAAATCACCAGCGCGCTCGATGCTTCGGCTGAACAAGCGTTGTATGAAAAATTGTTGCAGTTGGTGCGCGAGCAACAAGGTGCTTTGGTGTCGATCGCGCATCGCCCAGGTGTGGCGGCGTTTCACCAACAGCAGTGGGTGTTCACGCCAAACGATGGTGTCGCAAGCAACACGTCTTCACACCCACAAGCCGCATTCACGCTTTCCAGCGCAGCCATCCTTTAGCGCGCAAATCGCAAGCGGGGCAAGTGCCGCAACCATAGCCCCATGCGTGGCGGTGTTCGCGGTCACCCAAATAGCAGGTGTGCGTGTGCTCGACGATCAAATCGACCAACTGTTGTCCGCCTTGTGTTTGCGCACGTTCGCCCAAGTCATGCGCGAGTTGCCAGGTTTGCGCTTTGTCGATCCACATGAGTGGCGTTTCAATCAGCAAGCGACGGTCCATGCCGAGCGACAGTGCAATTTGCATGGCCTTCATGGTGTCATCGCGGCAGTCGGGGTAGCCGGAAAAATCGGTTTCGCACACACC
>JBEGOM010000012.1:0-59711 GCA_041181985.1 Pseudomonadota bacterium
AACTCAATGTCAGAGACTGATGGGGTTCAGCTTGGGTTGGCGCGTTACCTGCGGCGTCAAGGGCAACAATGTTTGGCTGCGATGTTGGGGTATCCCAACGCAGAAAAGACGCCAAAGTTTTCTTAGGTGCTTTGGGGTCGTTGTCTTGTAAGCGGTCCATCGGCACCGCCTGCACATTCACGGTTAGGCCCTCTTTACCCAATGGTTGACGGTTCGGCTGTCCTGCAGTCTCTAGCGCACTTTGTCGGTTAAGTGAATCGGCCAATGCTTGCGCGTCTCGGCGTTTGCTTTCTTCTCTGGCCTGCTTAGCAGCCGCCAACATTTTTTTGTTTTTTTCTTCGAAGTCGTCTAATTTGCGGTTGAGCGAATCGATGTCTTCGAATAAATTTTGAACGCGCACTTCAGGTGGCAAACTTTCAACATGATCGCTTAGCGCTGCAGGCGCATCAATCTGTGCTTGGTTAGTGACAGGCGATTCAACAGCAATCTCTTGCACATTGGGCTGCGAGTCTGCCTGCGTAATTTCCTGCACGTTGTCGCTCAAACGGTCAACACCGACAGGTGCACCGTAGGTGGCATACAAATCATCATCGATGGTTTGCTTATTCGCTATGGCTTGATTGCCATCGATGGTTTGTCGATTGTCAACTTGAGCTGTCCCACTCAATGGCTGCCGGTTATCGCTCGCAGGTCCGTCCGTGTTCAGCGTTTGCACATTGGCGCTGTTTTGTGGCACTGCAACTTTTTGCAAATTCGCTGCGGCTGTCGCTTCTCCAACCTTTTGAACATTCAACTGATCCGTGGCATTGAGCCCCACCTTGACGATGTTGTCTTCACTGCCAAAGTCTTCGTTCACATTGGCAATGTTGTCTTGCATGGTGCGGTGGATGGCTGAGCCCATGCCACCTTGAGCAGAAGCACCATTCACAACGGGTTGGTCGGATGCGGCAGTTTTTGAAGCGTTTGCTTTTTGAATGTTTTTGCCATCAGAGATGATGTTGTCAAACACATCACCCTCAGACGCATCCCCTGACATCAATCGCGTGTGCTGAGTGCTCAGTTTGAATTTGCTGGTGTCAAAAGGCTTGATGTTTTTAGCCTCAATCACCTGGTAAAACGGTTGAAATGTGTTTTCAGAAAAACCAAAGGCTTTGAGCATGCTGACAAAAAGCTTGTCTTCGAGCGCGGCCACGTTGCCGTCGGCCAGCATCGAGTCACACACATTCGTCAAGATATAAATTTTTTGCTGTTCATTCAGCAAGGGCGCTGCGACCTTCAGAAACTCTGAGCGTTTGACGGCACGCACATAAGTCAAGGCAATCTGTTGCAAGCCATCAAACTCACCGAGCACGGCCTCTAACTGACCAATCTCTTCTGTGCCAATGCTGCCATCAGATGTCATCATGTACAGCAGTGAGGCCGCCAAAGCCAAATGGGGCGTCATCTTGGGGGAAGAACTCACCAAGGGTTCGAATGGACCTAAAACGGACTTGTCATTTTTCAGTGCAAGTGTTTTGAAATGCGCATCAAAGCCCCCTTGGTTCACATCAAAGGCAGCCACAAATTGTTCAAACAGTGCCAACTCTGAAGGCTCCGAATGTCCGTCAGAGAGCATGGAATCGCACACATTCGACAAAATGCACAGCTTGTCTTGCGCGCTCAATACCTCTGGCGCTTTTTGCAAGAACTGATCAACCGTCACGACCTGCACATAGCGCAAAGCAAATTGCAGCAGGCTATCGTGCCCACCAATGCTCGCCTGCAGTTGACTGCTTTCTTCGTCTTCAATGCTGCCATCGCTGGCCATCATGTAAAGCAAAGACACCGCCAGCACCAAGTGAGGGGTCAGCGCAATGCGATCGGCGTGCTCAGCCACATCGATGTCGATATCGGTGTCACTTTGGAGCTTTTCCAATACAGCGGTGGATGGGTTCACGGCGGCCATGAGGCACGGTACCCAAAGGTGTCAGAGCAGTGGGTGACAAGTTCGTCATCTCTGGATAAATGACAGTAATGTCATACAGCCCCTCTCCTAAAGTAGAGGGAAGCTGGCGACAGCGCCCGCAAACAAATGGTTATTTCGATAGAAAAATGACAGAAATGTCATTTATTCTTGAGCGTTGGTACATTCAAATTGAACTACCGACCATGAACGCACTCAAACAGCCAAAGGCAGCGAATGAAAATCTTGGTAATTGAGGATGAAATCAAGATTGCAGATTTTGTGGTTTCCGGTCTGCAACAAGCGGGCTTTGAAACCAACCATGCTGCCGATGGCGCCAGCGGGCTAGACGCCATCTTACAAGACCGATATGACCTGGTGGTTCTCGATGTGATGTTGCCCAAAATGAATGGTCTGGATGTGCTGCAGCAAGTGCGGCAACAGGGCTATCGCACACCCATCATCATCCTCAGCGCGAAAAGCGAATTACCAGACCGATTGACAGCGTTCGAGCATGGCGTTGACGATTATTTGCCCAAACCTTTTTTCGTTGAAGAGTTGATTGCGCGTATCAAAGCCATGCTGAATCGGCAAAGCGCAAAATCTGCAGATCAATTGGTGTGCGGATCCTTGCGTCTAGAGGTGCTGGACCACAAAGCACATTGGCACGATATCACGGCTGTGCTTAGCCAAAAAGAGTTCAGCTTATTGAGTTACTTGATGCGTTTGCCCGGGCATATTTACTCCCGCAAACAAATTCTCAAGCATGTTTGGAACATCGACTTTGACCCAGAAACCAATGTGGTCGATGTTTGCGTTCGTCGCATCCGCAGAAAACTCTCACGCCAGTCTGATGCGGGGGATGAACTCATCGAATCGGTAAGAGGTGTTGGTTACCGACTCAAAACAGAAGAGACACCATGAGCAAATCTTTCAAATTCCACTTGTTTGTTCAAATGCTGATTGCAACCGCGGTCATTCTTTTGGCCAATCGGCAAATTTCGCAAAATTTTTTGAGCAATCAAACCGAAGATCGCATGCGCACCGAAATGGCGCAAGACTTGAAGGGATGCCAACAGCCCGTCATGCAACGCACAGAATTCATTCGTTGCGCCGAAGCCAACCAATCGGGCAGTGTTTACAACGCCATCAAGCACCACTATCACTTGTGTACAAATCAAAGCACTGCAACTGCGGATAAATTGTGCAGTCAAATCAAACAACTCGATATCCCCTGGGAATCTAGGCCTGACAAAATGACCGAACGCAATGTTTTTTCGACTGTTGCAATAGACGGAGAGTCTTGGTTGGCATCCAAACATGAGGTATCTCAAGATATTTTGCTGCTCAATCAAAAATGGGTGACTGATTTTGTATTGCAACTTTGGAAAATTCGCGATCAAAACATTGCTAAGTCAGTCCCTACCGTACTGATTTCTCTCATGTTATTGGCCTTGTACATGGTCTTTATCGTGATGCGCCCTTTGAAGGTGCTTGAAAACAAAATGGCCGAATTGAATTCGCAAAGCTTGTTTCAAGATGAGCCCATCAACAGTCCTTACAAAGAGTTCAATCAACTGATCGATGTTTACAGCGACTTGCGCAAACGATTGGCAGAAAGCTTTAACAAAGCGCGCCGTTTTTCATCGGATGTTTCGCATGAATTGCGAACCCCTTTGAGCATTTTGCGTGGCAACGCCGAACGCATGATCAGCGAATTACCACTTGGCTCGGCAGCGCAAGTGCAAGCCAGGTTGATGAGCGATGAAATTGAACGCCTGATTTTGATCACCGAAAAACTGCTGCTGCTTTCGCGTGCCGACGCCAACAGCCTCCAGCTAGAAATGCATCAACTCAATGTGAGCCAAGTCATGCAAGAGTTGGTTGAAGATGCGCAGTCATTCCATCCTGATCTTCAAATCAGACACAACATTCAAGACGATGTGGTGTGGACATGCGATGCACAGTTGATCCACCAACTCATTCAAAATTTGTACACCAATGCGGTGAAGTACAACACATCCAACGGCTGGATTGCATTGGATCTCTCCAGGACCGATGGGCAATTGAAGTTAAGCATCGAGAACCCCAGTCAAGATGTGGCGCAAGATTTGGCTGAACATGGATTCGAGCGCTTTTACCGAGGCGATGCGTCGCGTACGCGTGGCGTGGATGGGTTTGGACTGGGTCTGAGCATTTGCCAAGAAATTGCCCATGTGCATGGGAGTAGGCTTACATTGCTAGTGACACCTGAGCAAACAGTGCGAGTGACGCTGACAGCACCTTTGGCTTGAACGCCTCATTCCAGCAGCCCGCGAAAACGCAAGGTAGCCCGCTTATTGCTGCAACTTCAACCCATATAGCTCTAAGTTATCAAGCTTGAGCAACAATCCGTGGCATGGGCATTGGTCACTACATCAAAGAAATTGGTCGCGGGCGCGAAGGCGCGCGGGCGCTCAAACGCGAGCAAGCCACTGACTTGATGGGCCAGGTGCTCGATGGCCAAGTGAGCGATTTAGAAGTGGGCGCATTTTGTTTGGCCATGCGCATCAAAGGTGAGACGGCTGAAGAAATGGCTGGTTTTCTAGACGCCACCCACGCACGCTTGCACGCCTTGCCTGTCAACACACAAGCCAACGCCGTGGTGCTACCCTGCTACAACGGCGCACGCAAACTGCCCGTGTTGACACCCCTGCTCGCACATTTGTTGGCGCGCGAAGGTATGGCAGTCATCATGCATGGCACAGCCACAGAGGCAAGCCGCATCAGCAGCCAAGAGGTGTTGGCGTCCATGGGCGTGACAGCGCTGAGCACCACGAGAGAAGTGCAAGCCGGCGAAGTCGTGTTTGCCCCGACCGAGTTGCTGTGCCCGAGCCTGAAGCGTTTGCTCGATGTGCGCCGCGTGGTGGGCTTGCGCAACCCTGCGCACAGCTTGGTCAAGCTGATGAACCCTGTGCAAAACAACGCCACACAAAAAGTGCTGCGTATCAGCAGCTACACCCATCCAGAATATTTACATTCCATGGCTGCCACTTTTGCACTGACGCAAGCACGCGCTCTGTTGTTGCGTGGCACCGAAGGTGAAGTGGTGGCCGATGCCAGACGCCAACCGCAAATGGACATTTTTGTGGACGGTCAACGCAAGCTGACCCTCGAGGCACAGAGCGGTTCGTTGAAACAACTGCCAGAGTTGCCCACACAAATAGATGCCCACACCACAGCGCACTACACACAAGCGGTGTTGAATGGCACATTGCCTGTGCCCGCACCCATTGCACAACAGGTACAAGCGGCTTTGCAAGCACTGTCCTTGTGATGAAACTTTCTATGTCTCACGCCACAACCTTCACGCACACCCAACCCCATGTCACCCTCGTCGGCGCTGGCCCAGGTGACCCCGAGTTGCTCACCCTCAAAGCCGTCAAAGCGATTGCTTCTGCCACCGTGTTGTTGGTAGACGATTTGGTGAGCGACGGTGTAACTGCGCATGCATCCAGCACCGCTCGCATTGTGTATGTTGGCAAGCGAGGCGGTTGTCAATCGACCCCGCAAGCCTTCATTGAAAAACTGATGGTGCAAGAAGCCTTGGCAGGCGAACATGTGGTGCGCCTCAAAGGGGGAGACCCGTTCATCTTTGGTAGAGGTGGCGAAGAGGTGGCGTATTTGCAATCGCATGGCATTGCGGTCACCGTCATCAATGGCATCACCGCGGGCTTGGCGGGTGTCACATCGTTGGGCGTGCCGCTCACCCACCGCGACCATGCACATGGGGTGGTGTTTGTCACCGGACACGCCAAGCAAGACGCCCACAACCGCATCGATTGGGTGGGCTTGGCACGCACGGCCGCACAAGCCAAATTGACTCTGGTGATTTACATGGGCGTGAAAGGCGCAGCTGAGTTGCAACAAGACCTGTTGCAAGGCTTGGCCGCCGACACGCCTGTGGCGATTGTGCAAAACGCATCATTGCCCAACCAACGACATGCCGTGTGCACCTTGTGTGAATTGCACAGCACCCTCAAGCGCGAAGCGTTGGCAAGCCCCAGCGTGATGGTGATCGGCGATGTGTTGAAGGGCTTGCTGGCCTTGCAAGCGCCAGCGCAAAGGCAGGCTGTTTCCTGAATTGCTTGTTGTTGCCTGTCAATCCAAAGCGCGCGCTTTTGAAGACAGCGCTCCAGTGACCCTAAACTCTCCGCATGAAATCATTTGATGTGGTCATCGTTGGCGCGGGTGCCGCCGGCTTGTTTTGTGCTGGCGTAGCGGCGCAGCAAGGCTTGCAGGTTTTGCTACTCGACCACAGCGACAAAGTGGCCGAAAAAATTCGCATCTCGGGCGGCGGGCGCAGCAATTTCACCAACCGCGAACTTGATGTGCGCGCACCGCACAAGCATTTTTTGGGCAACAACCCGCAGTTTTGTCGCAGCGCTTTGTCGCGTTACACACCACAAGATTTCATCGCACTGGTGCAACGCCACAACATTCCTTTTCACGAAAAACACAAAGGGCAGTTGTTTTGCGACCGCTCGGCCGAGGACCTCATTCAGATGTTGCTGCGCGAATGCGATGCAGGCGCCAACGGCGGCAGCGTCACCCGATGGCAGCCTTGCAGCCTGAAAGCTTTGCGCTTTCGAGACGCGGCCCCACTGTCTGAACGCTACGAGGTGGACACCAGCCAGGGCACCGTGACAGCGCAAGCGGTGGTGGTGGCCACAGGCGGTTTGTCGATTCCCAAAATTGGCGCCACCGATTTGGGCTATCGCTTGGCCCAGCAATTTGGCTTGGGGCTGGTAGAGCCCCGCCCCGGCTTGGTACCGCTGACCTTCGATGGTGAGGCTTGGGCGCCCTACGCGCAGCTGTCGGGCCTGTCATTGCCGGTGAAGATTGAAACGGGCAGCAAAAAAACGCTGCAAAGCTTTGACGAAGATTTGCTCTTCACCCACCGAGGCCTGTCGGGCCCCGGGGTGCTGCAAATCTCCAGCTATTGGCAAGTGGGCACTGACATACGGCTCAATTTGGCGCCTGAGGTGGATCTGCAAGACGCGTTGATGGCGGCCAAGCAGCACTCCAAAAAGCGCATTGCCAACGAACTGGCCGCTTGGGTGCCCTCGCGCTTGGCAGATGCCTGGGCCAGCCAAGACGCCGCTTGGCAGCGACCCGTGATCGAGGCCAGCGACAGAGCCCTGACGCAGTTGGCCGAGCGGCTGAGCCGCTGGTCGCTCACCCCCACCGGCAGCGAGGGCTACAAAAAGGCCGAGGTGACGGTGGGCGGCGTGGACACCCGCGATTTGTCACAACAAACGATGGAATCCAAGCAATCGGGGCTGTATTTCATCGGTGAAGTGGTGGATATCACCGGCTGGCTGGGCGGCTACAACTTCCAATGGGCCTGGGCCAGCGCCCATGCCTGCGGGCTGGCATTGGGCGCGGCCATCCGGCCAAGCTGAGGGCGCGCAAGAATCCCGCTATAATGCTAGGCTTTGCTGGCAAACCCCCAACGGCCTGATCAACTTTATGTTGGGGAACCCCGCAGACAAGGCGTCTGAGCCCGATCTTCTTGGACACCCTCTGGACTGCATCAATTGGAAACATTTGCGAATGACCACCATCCGTGTAAAAGAGAACGAACCGTTTGACGTCGCCCTGCGTCGCTTCAAGCGCACCATTGAAAAATTGGGTCTGTTGACCGACTTGCGCGCTCGCGAGTTCTACGAAAAGCCAACCGCTGAACGTAAACGCAAAAAAGCAGCCGCTGTGAAACGTCACTACAAGCGCGTGCGTAGCATGCAGCTGCCCAAGAAGCTGTACTAATTTCAGCTTCCCCCAAAAAGCTCGCTAGGGACGCCTGAGCGAGCTTTTTTTATTTTCTTCAGGAGTACGTTGCCATGAGCCTCAAAGAACAAATCACCGAAGACATGAAAACCGCCATGCGCGCCAAAGACACCGCGCGCTTGGGCACCATTCGCTTGTTGCAAGCTGCGATGAAACAAAAAGAGGTGGATGAGCGCGTTGAGCTGGACGACACCACGGTGATCGCCATCGTGGACAAACTCATCAAGCAACGCAAAGACTCGGTGGCAGCTTATGAATCAGCCAATCGCCAAGATTTGGCTGACATCGAGCGCAACGAAATGAAAGTGCTCGAGGCGTATTTGCCTCAGCGTTTGTCCGCCGAAGAAATCACCGATGCGGTGCAAGCCATCGTGGCACAAGTGGGTGCCACTGGCCCCGGCGACATGGGCAAAGTGATGGGCGCTGTGAAAACCCAATTGGCGGGCAAGGCCGACATGGGACTGGTGTCAGCGGCTGTGAAAGCGGCGTTGACGAAGTGATTTAACTTCAACGAAGCAACTCTCGCGCAGTTGCTTCGTCAAACGACAGCGTCGGGTTAGCTGCCCGCCACCTTCATGCGGTTGACCAACACCGAGCCAATGGTTTTGGCGCCCATGGTGAAGGCATCAGCGCCAATGGCCTCGATGCCTTCGAACATGTCTTTCAAATTACCGGCAATGGTGATTTCTTGCACCGGGTAGGCAATCTGCCCGTTCTCTACCCAAAAGCCACTCGCGCCGCGCGAGTAGTCGCCGGTGACATAGTTCACGCCTTGGCCCATCAGCTCAATCACGAACAAGCCCGTACCGAGTTTTTTCAGCATGGCATCTAAATCGTCACTCGCTTGCGTGAGGCGCGATTGCATGACCAAGTTGTGTGAGCCCCCTGCATTGCCAGTGGTTTGCATGCCCAATTTGCGCGCTGAGTAGCTGCTCAAAAAATATCCTTCCACACGGCCCGCATCGACCACGCGACGCGCGCGGGTGGTCACACCCTCTTCGTCAAACGGTGAGCTGCCTTTGCCACGCACCACCAAGGGGTCTTCCAAAATGTCGATGTGTTTGGGGAACACGGTTTTGCCCAACGAGTCGAGCAAGAAAGTGCTTTTGCGATAGAGCGATCCACCGCTGACGGCTTGCACAAAACCACCTAGCAAACCAGCGGACACCGGTGCATCAAACAAAACGGGGCATTGGGTGGTGGCAATTTTGCGTGACTTCAATCGGCTCAGTGCACGCTCGGCGGCATAGCGGCCCACTGCTTCGGGTGAGGCCAATTCATCGGCCGAGCGCATGGAGCTGTACCACGCGTCGCGTTGCATGTCGTCACCCTTGCCCGCAATGGGGGCCACCGAAATACTGTGGCGTGAGCTGGCATAGCCGCCTCTGAAACCATGGGTGTGCGCGCTGAAAAAATGGCTTTGTTGCGCCGACACCGCAGCGCCTTCGCTGTTGGTGATGCGTTTGTCCAAACCCAATGCAGCGGCTTCACAGCGCAAGGCCAAAGTAGCAGCGTCGGCACTGGTGATGAGCCAAGGGTGAAACAAATCGAGGTCGTGTTGGTGTTGCACGATGTCTTTTTCATCGGGCAAACCTGCCACGGGGTCTTCTGCGGTGAAGCGGGCAATGTCATACGCCGCTTGCACGGTGCGCTCGATGGCAGCACTTGAAAAATCGGAGGTGCTGGCGTTGCCGCGGCGGTTGCCGATGTAGACCGTCACGCCAAGAGATTTGTCGCGATTGCGCTCCACATTTTCGAGCTCGCCTTTGCGCACCGACACACTCAAACCACTGCCCTCAGAGGCTTCGGCACCGGCGTTGGTGGCGCCGAGTTTTTTGGCGTGGCTCAGCGCCAAGTCCACCATCTCTTCAAACTGTGCACGGCTGTAGCTGAAGCCCTGAGCAGGTGTGTGCGATGGGGTGGATGGGTTGGCGTGGGTAACAGCTTTTGAATTAGCGTTTGAATTAGCGTGTGTCATATCGGCGGCTATGATACTTGCCACAGCGTTTGCCCTTTGTGTTGAAGGACAAACCGCCCATTTTTAGCGCTTATTTATGTCACGCAAACCCAAAAAAGGTTACTTTGTTCGCGGCCACTTTGTGGCCGAAGGCAGCGAGCTCGATCTCGAGCTCAAACGCGAGCTCAAAGGCACCGACAGCGCCAGCCGCACCGATAAAAAACGCGAGAGCGATGAGCTGCAAAAACTCGGCGTCGAGTTACTCACATTGCGCCACGACTTGAGCGAACGCTTGCATGCCCAAGGTCACCTGAACGATTTGCTGCGCGATGCATTGGCTGAGGCGCGTCGCATCACCAACTTTGAAGGCAAGCGCCGTCAAATGCAATACGTGGGCAAGCTCATGCGCAAGCTCGACGAAAACGCCGTGGCCGCCATGCGCGACACCTTGAGCGAACAACGCATGGGCAGCACACGCGACACCCTGGCCCTGCACCAAGCCGAGCAATGGCGTGACCGTTTGATTGCCAACGACGAGGCAGTGTCTGAATGGATGTTGGCTTTCCCCACCACCGACAGCCAACAGTTGCGCGCCTTGGTGCGCCAAGCGCGCAAAGACGACACGACCTCCAAAGCCGATGTGGCCAAAGGTTTGCTGCCCCGCCAAGGCCGCGCGTATCGCGATATTTTTCAACTCGTCAAATCACACATGAACGAAGCGGAAGATGTAGCGCGCACCCCTGAAGACGATGACGAAAGCTACAAAGCATGAGCTCTGACACCACGCACCTCACACCAGACACACGCTGCGACACCATCAAGGTGGGCATTGTGTCCATCAGCGACCGTGCCTCGAGCGGCACTTACGAAGACAAAGGCTTGCCTGCTTTGCGCGACTGGTTGTCGCAAGCTTTGTACAACCCCATCGCGTATGAAGAGCGCTTGATTCCTGATGAACAAGACACCATCAGCCAAACACTGATTGCCTTGGTGGATGCAGGCTGTCATTTGGTGCTCACCACCGGTGGCACAGGGCCTGCGAAGCGCGATGTCACACCCGAAGCCACGCTGGCTGTGGCGCACAAAGAAATGCCGGGGTTTGGCGAGCAAATGCGTCAAATCAGTTTGAAATTTGTGCCCACCGCCATTTTGTCGCGCCAAGTGGCAGTGATTCGCGATGCGTGTTTGATCATCAACTTACCCGGCCAACCCAAGTCGATTCAAGAAACTTTGGGCGGCTTGAAAGACGCTGAAGGCCAACAATTGGTGGATGGCATTTTTGCTGCCGTGCCCTATTGCATTGATTTGATCGGTGGCCCTTACATGGAAACGCGTGATGCGTTTTGCAAAGGGTGGCGTCCTAAAACCGCGTTGAAATCAAAACGCGTTTAACGCAACGCTTTGTTGTACCGCGGGGCTTCTCACTCAAAAAGCTTTGCCACTCGGTGCTGAATCGTTGCCTGTTGCTTTGGGCAGGTCAAGCACATGACCCACTTTGGCAGGGTCAATCGATAAATCGAAATAAATGCCATCGAAAAACAAGTTGATGCTGGGTTGTTCTTGCAACGAAGGTTGTTGGTTGGGCACAAACCCCAAGACCTCAAACACATAGAGGTTGAGCGCATCGACAAAGCGCGAAAAATAAGGCACATCGACACCGTGCAGGGGTTTGACCCACAGCCTCCAAGCCTCTGGCTTGTCTGGGTCGCGCGCTAAGGTGATGTCTGCATCGTTTTCGTTGAACATCAAACCGTATTGCTCCAAGGTGAACGAGAGCTTGCCTTCAAACACATCGGGGGCAGTTGATGTGGCCCACAACTTGATGGGGTAAACATTCAAAAAACGCATGCTTTGAATGGCTTGAAAATCAAAGTTTGAAAATCAACGCGCAATCAGTCGAGCAACTGGTTGATGCGCGCCGCTTCGAAATGTTCTTTCTTGGCTGCATCGCTGGGCACGCAGTCTGCGGCGGCGCCTTTCGACAATTGCTCGATCGCTTGCCACAACAGTGCGATTTGGTGTTCTTGCGACGCAGCGTTGTCGATCAAGCCGCGCATGGCTTGGCTCACGGGGTCGTCGTTTTGGGTCACGCCATAGGCAGAGAAACCCATTTTCGAAGCCACTTCCTCGCGCTTGGCATCAGCGTCAATTTGAATGATGCGCGCGGGGTTGCCCACCGCCGTGGCACCTGCTGGCACGGGTTTGGTCACCACAGCGTTGCTGCCCACTTTGGCACCATCGCCGACGGTGAAGCCGCCCAACACTTTGGCACCGGCACCAATGACCACATCTTTGCCCAAAGTGGGGTGGCGCTTTTCGCCTTTGTAAAGCGATGTGCCCCCAAGTGTGACGCCTTGGTAAATGGTGCAACCGTCGCCAATTTCTGCGGTCTCGCCCACCACCACGCCCATGGCATGGTCGAAGAACACGCGTTCACCAATTTTGGCGGCAGGGTGAATTTCGATGCCAGTCATCCAGCGTGAAAAGTTCGACACAAAACGGCCCAACCATTTGAAGCCAAAGTGCCAGCACGCGTGGGCAAAGCGATGCAACACAAGTGCGTGCAAGCCGGGGTAGCAGGTGAGCACTTCCCAAGTGCTGCGTGCAGCCGGGTCGCGGTCAAGAATGCATTGGATGTCGGAGCGAAGGCGTGAAAACATGGCTCAAGTCTAGCCTTTGTCGGCGTTGTGTTTCAGCATGGCTTTGGCAACACCTCTGAGGATATGGATTTCTTCTTGCGTCAACTGCGCGCGGTTGAACAACTGGTTCAAGCGGGGCATGAGTTTTTTGGGCGATTCGGGGTCTAAAAAATCAATTTCGGTCAGGGCCTCTTGCCAATGATTGAGCAGGCCGCCGACTTGTTGTGCGTCGGCCAATTTTTGTGGGCTGGGGTTTTGCAAGTCGAGGCCTTGCGAGTTAGCGCTTTGTGTCTCGTGGCTTTGCGCGTCGCCACCTTGCTCAACTGCATTGAAACCACCCAACGCCATGCGCCACTCATACGCCAGCACCTGCACCGCAGCGGCCAAATTGAGCGAGCCAAATTTGGCATCGGTGGGTATGCGCAAGCAGGTGTGGCAGCGATACACATCTTCGTTTTTCATGCCAAAGCGCTCGGAGCCAAACAAAAACGCCACGCCTTGCGATGCATCGGTTGCCAATGACTGTGCCAAATCGGCGAAATGCGCGCGCGGCTCGCGTGTGGGTGGGCCGAAGTCGCGCGGGGTCATGGCGGTAGCGCACAGGTGGGTCATGCCATCAAGCGCTTCATCGAGGGAGGCCACGATGCGGCAATTGTCCAAAACATCGAGGGCACCACTGGCGCGTTGGATGGTTTCTTCGCGCCGCAACACATTGTCCCAACGCGGGGCCACCAGCACCAAATCGGTGAATCCCATGACCTTCATGGCGCGTGCGGTGGCGCCGACATTGCCTGCGTGGCTGGTGTTTAACAAGACAAAGCGGGTTTTCATAGGTGACAGGGCAAATGCGGGGCTGAACGCGTAAAATCACGCTATTGTCGCCGCTCGCATCGTCGGGCTCACTCGGTTGCCCCATTTGGGCTGGCTCTTCTCACAATCTATGTCGTCCACACTCCATCCCATGCTCAATGTGGCCATCAAGGCTGCACGCGCCGCAGGCGCCATCATCAACCGCGCCGCATTAGATGTGGAGGCTGTTCGCGTTTCGCAAAAGCAAGTGAACGACTTTGTGACCGAGATCGACCAAGCAAGCGAACGCATCATCATCGAGACGCTGCTTACCGCTTACCCCGACCACGGCATCTTGGCCGAAGAATCTGGCAGCCAGCACGGCAACCCCAACGCTGACCACATTTGGATCATCGACCCACTCGACGGCACCACCAACTTCATCCACGGCTTTCCTGTTTACTGCGTGAGCATTGCGTTGCAAGTGCGCGGCAAATTGGAACAAGCCGTCATTTACGACCCCACACGCAACGATTTGTTCACCGCCACCAAAGGTCGCGGTGCGTACATGAACGAGCGTCGCATCCGTGTGAGCAAACGTGTTCGCCTGAACGAGTGCTTGATCTCCACCGGCTTTCCTTTCCGACCTGAAGACGACTTCAACAAATACCTCCGCTTGATGGGCGATGTGATGCAACGCACCGCCGGTCTGCGTCGCCCCGGCGCCGCCGCGCTCGACTTGGCCTATGTGGCCGCAGGCTTCAGCGATGGTTTCTTTGAATTGGGTTTGCAACCGTGGGACATGGCCGCAGGCGCATTGTTGGTGACCGAGGCGGGTGGACTGGTGGGCAACTTCACCGGTGACGCCAATTATTTGGAACACAAAGAATGCATGGCCGCATCGCCACGCATTTACGCGCAACTGGTGCCTTTGCTGCACAAGTATTCGAAGTTCGCCAGCGCTGATGAAAAACGCGAAGTGACCGAAGCCACCAAAACCTTGAGCTTGTCGTTGTCCCACGACAACGATGCAGCGCCTTTGTAATTTCAAACGCTTCAACAAGCCACAGTCCATCACGCGGTGAACACAGCATGAGCGACCTCTCTGCACACACCCCCATGATGCAGCAGTACTTGGGCCTCAAAGCCGAGTACCCCGACACCTTGTTGTTCTATCGCATGGGCGACTTTTACGAGTTGTTCTTTGCCGATGCCGAAAAAGCCGTGCGCTTGCTCGACATCACCCTGACCCAACGCGGTCAGTCCGCCGGTCAACCGGTGGTGATGGCCGGTGTGCCGTTTCATTCGGTTGAAACTTATTTGTCGCGTCTCATCAAACTGGGTGAGTCAGTCGCCATTTGCGAACAAGTGGGCGACGTGGGCGCGAGCAAAGGGCCGGTCGAGCGCAAAGTGGTGCGCGTGGTCACGCCCGGCACGCTGACCGACAGTGCGTTGCTCAACGACAAAACAGAATCGTATGTGTTGGCCATTCACCAAAGCGAACGCGCTGGGGCCAGCAATGGTTGTGGGTTGGCCTGGCTGAGCGTGACGCAAGGCGTGGTGAATTTGGCCGAGTGCGACAGCGATGCTCTGCCCAACTGGATTGCACGCGTGGCCCCCAGCGAAGTGATCTACAGCGCCGAAGTCAGCCCCGCATTTGAACAACAGTTAAAAAACTTCTGCTCTGGTTTAGGTTTGCCTTCGCAAGTGCGCCCTGCGTGGCAATTCGATGCGCCTTTGGGTGCACGCAAGTTGTTAGAGCATTTGAAGGCTGCGAGTTTGGGCGCATGGAATGCACAAGAGGTGACCCAATCCCATGCCGCTGCCGCTGCTTTGTTGGCGTATGCAGAACACACGCAAGGTCGCGCGCTCACGCATGTGCACAATGTGTTTGTTGCACGCAACGATGCGCTGATCGACTTGCCGCTCACCACCCGTCGCAACTTAGAGCTCACACAAACGCTGCGCGGTGAAGACGCACCCACTTTGTTCTCGTTGCTCGACACCTGCATGACAGGTATGGGCAGTCGCGAATTGAAACGCTGGTTGTTAGAACCTCAGCGCGATCGTCAGTTGGCCGAGCAACGCTTGCAAGCGATTGCCGCGCTGCAAGACATCCAGCACAACCAACCCTACAAAACTTTGCGCGATGCCCTCAAAGGCTCGGGCGATGTGCAACGCATCAGCGCCCGCGTGGCGTTGCGACAAGTGCGCCCACGCGAATTGGTGGCGCTTGGCTTTGCCCTTGAAAAAGCAGCGCGCATTCAACCGCTCATTCCTGCCTCTACCTTGCTCACCCAAGTGGCGCACGACATGGCCGTGCCGCCTGAATGCGGTGCATTGATCGCACGCGCGCTGTTGCCTGAGCCCGCTACGCTAGTGCGTGATGGGGGTGTGATTGGCGACGGCTATGACGCGGACCTCGATGAATTGCGCGCCATACAAAACAACTGCGATGGTTTTTTGCTGGAACTCGAAACCCGCGAACGCGAACGCACTGGCATTGCCAACTTGCGTGTGCAATTCAACAAAGTGCATGGCTTTTACATCGAAGTCACTCAAGGGCAAATCGACAAAGTGCCCAGCAACTACCAGCGCCGTCAAACGCTGAAAAACGCAGAACGCTTCATCACCCCCGAACTCAAAACGTTTGAAGACAAAGCCCTGAGTGCGCAAGAACGCGCCCTCGCGCGCGAAAAGTTTTTGTACGAACAATTGCTCGACCAGTTGCAACCCTTTGTGCCGGCCCTCACCCGATGCGCGCAAGCCGTGGCCACACTCGACGCGGTGTGCACTTTGGCAGAACGCTCGCTCACCTTGAACTGGTGTGCGCCAGAGTTTGTCAAAACACCGTGCATTGAAATTGCGCAAGGCCGTCACCCCGTGGTGGAAGCGCGTTTGGCGCAAACACATGGTGTGGTGTCTGGTGGCGCTGCCAAAACATTCATTGCCAACAACACACAGTTGGGGCCCACGCAACGCATGCAAGTGATCACCGGTCCCAACATGGGTGGTAAATCGACCTACATGCGACAAGTGGCCATCATTGTGTTGCTGGCCAGCATGGGCAGCCATGTGCCTGCCAGCGCGTGTCGCTTGGGGCCCATCGACGCGATTCACACCCGCATTGGTGCTGCCGACGATTTGGCCAACGCGCAATCGACTTTCATGTTGGAGATGACCGAAGCCGCGCAAATTTTGTACGCCGCCACACCACACAGCTTGGTGTTGATGGATGAAATAGGTCGCGGCACCTCCACCTTCGATGGTTTGGCATTGGCCAGCGGCATTGCCACACACTTGCATGACAAAACGCAAGCTTTCACATTGTTTGCCACGCACTATTTCGAACTGACTGAGTTTCCTGCCACACACCGTGCGGCCATCAATGTGCATGTGAGCGCAGCAGAGAGTGGCAGCCACATTGTGTTTTTGCACGAAATTCAACCGGGCCCTGCCAGCAAAAGCTATGGCATTCAAGTGGCGCGATTGGCGGGTATGCCCTCGCCTGTGCTGACCCATGCCAAACACGCTTTGGCTTCATTAGAGGCAGGTGCAGACGCGAGCAAAGTGCAAGTCGATTTGTTTGCGCCACCGCCTACAGAAGCCGACGATGGCCCAAGCGCCTTAGAGGCCAAACTGGCAGAACTCGACCCCGATCAAATGAGTCCGCGCGATGCGTTGGACGCCCTTTATCAACTGAAAAAACTGTTATGACTTACTGCGTAGGCATCAAACTCAAAGCTGGCTTGGTTTTTTTATCTGACTCGCGCACCAATGCGGGGTTAGACCAAATCAGCACCTTTCGAAAAATGATCGTGTATGAAAAACCCGGCGATCGTTTCATGGTGTTGTTGTCCGCAGGCAATTTGTCGATCTCGCAATCGGTGCGCGAAATTTTGCAGGTTGAGCAACTCAAAGACACCCCCGAGAGCGAACCCATCACCATCTGGAATGCCAAGAGCATGTTTGACGCGGTGCGTGTGTTGGGCGCCGCCATTCGCCGCGTGCATGACCGCGATGCCGCAGCGTTGAAAGCCTCTGGCGTTGACTTCAATGTGTCGCTCATTTTTGGTGGGCAAATCGCGGGCGAAGGCATGCGTTTGTTTCAGGTGTATTCGCCGGGCAACTTCATTGAGGCCACTGCTGAGACACCGTATTTTCAAATTGGTGAATCGAAATACGGCAAGCCGGTGCTCGACCGCGTGTTGCACCCAGACACGCCACTCGACGAAGCGGCCAAGTGCGCCTTGGTGTCGATGGACTCGACACTGAAATCGAACTTATCGGTAGGCTTGCCCTTAGACATGGTGGTGTACGAAGCCAACAGCTTTGAAAGCGACAAAGTGGTGTGCATTGACGAGAACAACCCTTACTTCAAAATGCTGCACAACAGCTGGGGGCAAAAACTGCGTGAGGTGTTTGACGGCATTGAAGACCCGATGTGGCACGGCGAGCAAACCCAAAACCCGCTCATGCAACCGGCTCAAAAAGTGCAAGTTCTGAAGAAAATTTTGACGCCTGAAGACAAGCTCATCTAAGGCGATATGACGCAACCTCTCATTGTTTTTTCACACGGCAACAGTTTTCCCACCAGCACCTATCAGGTGATGTTGGATGAACTGCGTCGCCGTGGTTTTCGCGTCGAAGCCATCGAAAAATTTGGCCATGACCCACGCTACCCTGTGACCAACAACTGGCCGCATTTGGTCGAGCAATTGAGTGATTTTGTTGAAGGTTTTGCAGCGCAACAGCCCGTGTTTTTGTTGGGCCATTCGCTCGGTGGTTTTTTGAGTTTGATGACAGCCGCCAAGCACCCAACGTGGGTGAAAGGCGTGGTCATGATGGACTCGCCTTTGGTGGCCGGTTGGCGTGCCAATTTGTTGAGGATGGGCAAACGCATACCGATGGCAGAGGTGTTTTCGCCCGGCGCCATCAGTCGCAAGCGACGCGACAGTTGGTCCAATGTGGAAGAAGCATTTGCGCACTTTCAAAGCAAACGGGTCTTTGCCAAATGGCACCCACAAGTGCTAAGAGACTATGTGGACCACGGCACGCACGAACAGCTCACACCCGACGGTCCACGCCGCGTGTTGAGTTTTGACAAGGGCATTGAAACCGCCATCTACAACACCTTGCCAGACAACGTCAGTAGCTTCATCAAACGCCACCCCTTGCAGTGCAAGGCTGCGTTGATTGGCGGACTGCAATCGCGCGAGCTCAAAAAAGTAGGCATTGATTTCACCAAACGCATCACGCATGGGCGTGTGTTCAATGTCGATGGCACGCACCTTTTTCCGATGGAGCACCCGATCGTGACAGCCGCTGCTGTGGAAGCTGCGCTGTTGAACTTGATGGTTTAACGCAGCGTTTTGTTAAGCCTGCCAAGTGACCGAGCCGGTCCAAGCCGTGCCCAAAACCACCAAACCAAAAGCAATGCGGTACCACGCAAACGGCACAAAGCTGTGCGAAGCGATGTAGCGCAGCAACCAGCGCACGCAAATCCACGCGCTAATGAACGAGACCACCAAACCAACAGAGAACATCGGCAAATCGTCCATGCTCAGCAAAGCGCGTTCTTTGTACAAGCTGTAAACACCGGCACCGATCAAGGTGGGAATTGCCAAATAAAACGAAAAATCAGTGGCTGCTTTGCGCGACAAACCCAGCAACATGCCACCAATGATGGTGGCGCCACTTCGACTGGTGCCTGGAATCATCGCCAAACATTGCACCAAGCCAACTTTCAAGGCGTCGATGGGCGCCATCTCCTCAACTGTTTCAATGCGCGCACGTGGTGGCACATCGGCATGTTCGGGTTGCAAAGGGTCCAGCTCTTGCGTGGCAGGTGCGCGACGGCCCCAACCTTCGGCCCACAAAATCACAAAGCCGCCCAAAATAAAAGTGCTCGCCACCACTGTGGGCGTGAACAAATGCGCTTTGATGAATTTGCCAAACAACAAACCCAACACCACGGCGGGCAAAAAGCCAATCAACACATTCACCGCAAAGCGACGCGCTTCGACTTGCGTGGGCAAAGCCACCACGGTGGACGCAATTTTTTGCCAATACACAATGATCACCGCAACGATGGCGCCGGTTTGTATGGCAATGTCAAACACCTTGGCCTTGTCATCATCAAAGCCCAACAATGCGCCCGCCAAAATCAAATGACCGGTGCTAGAGATGGGCAAAAACTCGGTCAAACCTTCGACCACACCCATCACGGCGGCTTTCAGCAATAAAACGATATCCATACAACTCCTTGATCGGGCGCAATTATCGCGCGTGTGAGCGCCTAAAATCGCCGCATGACATCTTCTGCCGCCCCCACGACCGACACCGACAACAAGCCGAGTAATTTTTTGCGACAAATCATTGAAAACGATTTGTCGCAAGGCACCTACGCACAACGCCGTTGGGCCGGTAGCCCAGGGGACGCAGCCCATCACGCCAAAGGCGAACCCGATCCCGCCAAAATTCGCACCCGCTTTCCGCCCGAACCCAACGGTTATTTGCATGTCGGTCACGCCAAAAGCATTTGCTTGAACTTTGGCTTGGCGCGCGACTACGGTGGCGTGTGCCACATGCGCTTTGACGACACCAACCCAGAAAAAGAAGACACCGAATATGTCAACTCGATTTTGGACGCTGTGCAATGGCTCGGTTTTGGTTGGAACGCGAACGGCACGCAACACCTCTACCAAGCCAGCGACTATTTTGATTTCATGTACCGCGCCGCTGAGAGCTTGATTGAATCGGGCCATGCGTATGTGGACGAACAAAGCGCCGAAGAAATGCGTATCAACCGTGGCGACTTTTCCAAGCCCGGCGTGAACAGCCCCTTTCGCGCACGCACACCTGCTGAAAACTTGACCCGTTTTCGTGAAATGCGCGACGGCAAATTGGCCGACGGCTCAGCCGTGTTGCGCGCCAAGATAGACATGGCCTCGCCCAACATCAACCTGCGCGACCCAGCGATTTACCGCATCCGCCGCGCCACACATCACAACACCGGTGACACCTGGTGCATCTACCCGATGTACACCTTTGCGCATCCGATTGAAGACGCGCTCGAGCAAATCACGCACAGCATTTGCACATTGGAGTTTGAAGACCAACGCCCGTTTTACGATTGGTTGATGGCGCGTTTGTGCGAGAACGGTTTGCTTGCAGCACCCTCTCCCAAGCAATACGAATTTGCCCGCTTGAACCTCACCTATGTGATCACCAGCAAACGCAAATTGGCGCAGTTGGTGAACGAAGGCAAAGTGAGTGGTTGGGATGACCCACGCATGCCCACCATCGTGGGCTTGCGCCGTCGCGGTTACACGCCCGAGAGCATTCAAATGTTTGCCGAACGCATTGGCGTGACCAAGAGCGACAGCTGGATTGACTACAGCACGCTCGAAGGCTGCTTGCGCGAAGACCTCGACCCCAAAGCCGCACGTGCATCTGTGGTGCTCGACCCAGTGAAACTGGTCATCACCAATTGGGACGAACTGCACGGCGCAGGCACTTTGGACGCGTGTCACGCGCCTGTGCACCCACATCACCCCGAGCTAGGACAACGCCATTTCAACTTTGGCAAAGAGCTGTGGATTGAACGCAGCGACTATGAAGAAACACCACCCAAAGGTTTTTTCCGTTTGTTCCCTGGCAACAAAGTGCGTTTGAAATACGGCCATGTCATTGAATGCACTGGCGCTGTCAAAGACGCTAACGGTCAGATCACCGAGGTACACGCGCAACTGATTCCCGACACCAAGAGTGGCACACCAGGATCAGACGCCGTCAAAGTCAAAGGCGTCATCACTTGGGTGGGCGTGAACGATGGCGTGGCTGCAGAAGTGCGCATTTACGACCGCTTGTTCACAGACCCTCAACCAGATGCCGGTGGCAAAGACTTCTTGGCCTCGCTCAATCCCGACAGCCTGAAAGTTGTGCAAGCCTTTGTGGAGCCCTCGTTGGCGAACGCTGCAGCCAACACACACTTTCAGTTCGAGCGACACGGGTACTTTGTGTCTGATCGTGTGGACCACGCAAACGGCAAATTGGTGTTCAACAAAATCACGGGGTTGAAGGACACTTGGGCGAAGTAACGGGCTTGACAACTTGAGTTGCGTTGACCAACTCAACCAAAGCTCAAGTCAAAGTTGCTCTGTTAAGCAGAGGGGGAAGATAAAACCCCCACATGTCACCCTTAAATAAAACCACCCCAGATATTAGCAAATATGCTAATATTCAACCAGTTTCGAACTGGACCATCGTTTACTTCAACCAGCGCGTTCAAAACGATGTCATGGCCATGCCAGCAGGCGTTTTAGCCGATTACCTGCGTTTGTGCGATGCCATGACTTTGTTTGGGGCAGACTTGCGAATGCCTCACTCAAGGGCACTGGGCGATGGTTTGTTTGAGCTTCGACCGAAAGGCCGTGAAGGCATTGGTCGTGTTTTCTACTGTGCGCAACAAGGAAAATCTATCGTGGTGTTGCACTCATTCGTGAAAAAGACGCAAGACACACCTGACAGAGAAATGCGAGTGGCCAGACAACGCTTAAAGGAAGTTCAACATGGCTAAACAACAATACAAACCGGTTCCTCATGATGCGGCATTCAAGCAAAAAATGCTGTCCAAGCCCGCTGTCAAAAAAGCTTATGACGCGCTTGAAGATGAATACACAGCCCTGCACACATTGCTCAACGCGCGCTCAGCAGCAGGGCTCACGCAAGCCGATGTGGCTGAACGCATGGGAACCACCGTGTCTGCTATTTCTCGCTTGGAGTCGTCGCTACGGAGCGAAAAACACTCTCCGTCTTTTGCCACTCTGCGAAAATACGCGCAGGCCTGCGGCAAGAAGTTGGTGGTGCAAATGGTTTAGTCAAGCCCAATCTCACTTAACATGAGCCATCTCACCTCGAGATGCCCACGAAAGATGATGTATGGCCAAAGGCGATCAACGCAGCAACAAAATGACGAAGAAGCCTAAAAAGGACACGTCACCTCCCAAAACTTCCACCTCGGACCGTCCCAATCCTCCGACCACTTTCGTTGCCCCACGCGGCAAAATCAAACCCAAGTGACCAGCACCAGCCCTTCGTTGAATGAACTGCACACTTTGCGCCAAAGCCTCACCGCTTTGCGCGGCAACAGCTTGGGCGTGTCAGCTTTTGCAAGCACGGCTCGAAACACCAACGCTTTGTTAGAAGCACTGCCTGCTCGCTACGCAGAGGTTTGGTTGGGGCTGATCGACCGGCTTGAATCCAGCGCCTTGTTCAGCGAAGAAAGCTGTTCGTTCAGCCAAGTCGATTTACTTGACAGCTTGTCCATGTGGTTAGACAAAGCCGAACAACAACTCAACAAACCCACTTGAATGTCGTATGTCGTCTCCTGAGAGCTTTCAAATTTTCACGGTCAAAGTAGAACCCGCCGGTTTGCAATACGATGTCGAAGGTGATTTGAGTTTGCTAGAAGCCGCCGAGATGTCGCGTGTGCAGTTGCCCAGCTCGTGTCGCAACGGCACTTGTCGCACTTGCATGTGTCGCATGCTCAGCGGCGAAGTCAGCTACGCCATTGAATGGCCCGGCCTCACCGCAGAAGAAAAAGCCGAAGGCTATGTGTTGCCTTGCGTGGCACGGCCTTTGAGTAATGTGGTGTTAGAACAAACCGAAGCGTCGTCTTTCTAAACACAATGACGCCGATTTACGCAGACGAACACCTGCTGGTGCTCAACAAACCCAGCGGCTTGTTGTCGGTGCCGGGGCGTGGTCCTGACAAACAAGATTGTTTGTCCAAACGCATGCAAGACATTTACACCGATGCACTCGTGGTGCACCGTTTAGACCAAGACACCTCAGGCTTGCTCATCATGGCGCGCGGCATTGAAAGTCAACGCCGCATCAGTCGCTTGTTTGAAACGCGTCAAGTGCACAAGCGTTATGTGGCCGTGGTAGCGGGGCATCCCGATGCCACACCGCAAAACGCAGAAGGCTGGTCCACCATCGAAGGGCCCATCTTGCTCGACTGGGAGCGCCGCCCCATTCATATCATTCATCCCGATGGCAAGCCCAGCAAAAGCCATTGGCGTTATTTAGAACGCGGCAGCGTGGCCAGCTTAATTGAGCTCGAACCTGTGACCGGTCGCACCCATCAGTTGCGTGTGCACATGCAAAGCATCGGTCACCCCATGTTGGGCGACACCTTGTATGCACCGCCCGATGTGTTGGCCTTGAGCCCGCGTTTGTTATTGCATGCGCGCTATTTGGCGTTTGCGCATCCGTTCACAGAACAGCCGTTAACCTTTGACTTAACGCCCACTTGGTCTGCCAACGCGCCCTTTCAGCAACCCGGCCCACAAGACCAAGACTGACGGCCTCATGTGTAGGCCGTAAGACAGGTGTAGTCCAACCAGCGCAAACTGCTTGGGTTTTAAACCATTCAACCAACACATTGGAGACAACCATGCGTGAAGTCGTCGTCGTCAGCGGAGCCCGTACCGCCATTGGAACTTATGGTGGCAGCCTCAAAGATACCCCTCCCACCGAACTCGCCGCCACTGTGGTGCGCGAAGCCTTGTCGCGCGCTGGTGTGGACGGCAAAGATGTGGGCCATGTGGTGTTTGGCCATGTGGTCAACACCGAGCCCAAAGACATGTATTTGTCGCGCGTGGCCGCCATCAACGGTGGTTGCGCCGAAGGCACACCTGCATTCAATGTGAACCGTTTGTGCGGCTCTGGCTTGCAAGCCATTGTGTCTGCCAGCCAAGCCATTTTGTTGGGTGACACCGACATCGCCATTGGCGGTGGTGCTGAAAACATGAGCCGTGGTCCTTACGCATCACTCAGCGCACGCTGGGGCGCACGCATGGGCGACAGCAAAATGGTCGACATGGTGGTCGGCGCATTGCACGACCCCTTCCATGTCATTCACATGGGTGTGACAGCCGAAAATGTGGCAGCCAAATTTGGCATCACCCGCGACATGCAAGACGCTTTAGCGGTTGAAAGCCACAACCGCGCGCAACGCGCCACCGAAGCCGGTTACTTCAAAGACCAAATCGTGCCTGTCATGTTGAAGAGCAAAAAAGGCGATGTGGCCTATGCCACCGACGAACACTTCCGCGCCAATTGCAAACTCGAAGACATGGCCAAACTCAAGCCTGTGTTTGTGAAAGAAAACGGCACCGTCACCGCTGGCAATGCATCTGGCATCAACGACGCCGCTGCAGCCGTGGTGTTGATGGAAGCCAAAGCTGCGCAAGCACGCGGTGCCAAACCAATGGCCCGCTTGGTGTCTTATGCACACACCGGTCTCGACCCCAAAATCATGGGCATGGGCCCTGTGTCTGCTTCGCGTTTGGCTTTGCAAAAAGCAGGCCTCACCACCAACGACATGGATGTGATCGAAGCCAACGAAGCCTTTGCCGCACAAGCCTGCGCGGTCACCAAAGAGCTGGGGCTCGACCCCGCCAAGGTCAACCCCAACGGCTCTGGCATTTCGTTGGGGCACCCCATTGGCGCCACCGGCGCATTGATCACTGTGAAAGCTTTGTACGAATTGCAACGCATTCAAGGCAAATACGCGTTGGTCACCATGTGTATCGGCGGCGGCCAAGGCATTGCGGCGGTGTTTGAACGCATGTAAAAAACATGACAATGGGGGCGACATGACTGACGCACCCCATTCTCAATTTGCACTCTTGGGACAAACGCGGTTTGGCCCATTTTTTTGGACCCAATTTTTTGGGGCCGCGAACGACAATGTGTTCAAGTTCGCCTTCACCGTCATGGTGACTTACCAAGTGCAGGTGAGTTGGTTGCCACCGAGTTTGGCCGGTTTGGTCATCGGCGCTTTGTTCATTTTGCCGTTCTTGCTTTTTTCAGCCACCAGCGCGCAGCTGGCTGAAAAACTACCGCCACACACCCTCATGCAATGGGTGAAAAATTTAGAAATTGCCATCATGCTGTTGGCAACATTTGGGTTTCTCACGCATCAGGTGGTGATTTTGCTGTTGTGCATTTTTTTGATGGGCTTGCACTCCACTTTGTTTGGCCCGGTGAAATACGCTTACTTGCCACTGGTGCTGCATGAAAAAGAACTCACGGGTGGCAACGGCATGGTCGAGATGGGCACCTTCGTCGCCATCTTGCTCGGCAATGTGTTGGGCGGTGTGCTGGTGGCTTTGCCAGAGGTGGGGCATCACAGCGTAGCGCTAGCATGTGTGATGTTGGCCGTGGCAGGTCGTTGGTGCAGCGCACGCATTCCAACACTGACAGCACACACACCCCAGTTGCAAGTGCAATGGAACCCCTTCACCGAAACTTGGCGCAACTTGCAATTGGCACGCAACGATCGGACGGTATTTCTCACGCTGCTCGGCATCAGCTGGTTGTGGTTTTATGGCGCTGTGTTTCTCAGCCAATTTCCTAGCTTTGCCAAAGAAGTTTTGCATGGCGATGCCCATGTGGCTTCGTTGTTGCTGGTGTTGTTTTCGGTGGGCATTGGTGTGGGCTCTTTGCTGTGCGAAGTGCTCAGCCGTGGGCGCATCGAAATCGGCTTATCCCCCATCGGTGCATTGGGCATGTCGGTGTTTGCCATCGATTTGTTTTTTTCGACACACCAACTGCCTAGCCCTCCAGACATGCAGCTCATCGCGCTCATGCCATTCGTCAGCGCAACTGAACATTGGCGCTTGATGGCCGATTTGTTTTTGCTCAGCCTGTTTACAGGTCTCTTCAGCGTGCCGATGTATGCGCTCATCCAACATCGCAGTGCGCGCGCAGAATGCGCACGCATCATTGCAGCCAACAACATCATCAACGCGCTGTTCATGATTGCCAGCTCACTCATCGCAAGCGCCATGCTCAGCAGCGGGTTCACCATTGCTGAAGTCATGCTGTGGACGGGCGTGGGCAATGCGCTGTTTTGCGGTTGGTTGTTCTACCAAGAGCCGCAATACTTGGTGCAATGCAAGGCTTGGCTCAAAGGGTAGCCTTCGCTCAAACGGTTGCGCCCTGTTTGACACAACGCAAACGCGAGCCTGAATTTTTCCCTTATGCTTGGCGACCATACATACACAAAAGACCCGCACATGACAGACACCCTAGCCCCCACACGCGAAGTCACCTTGGCATGGTCTGACGCTTTGTCGTTAGAGCTCGATTTCATGGACGACACCCACCGCGAGTTTGTCGACTTGTTGGCCGCCACCGAACTCGCCGATGACGACACCGTGCTCGAACGCTTCACCGCATTGATCGACCACACCGACGACCACTTCGGTCGCGAAGACCAGTGGATGAAAGACACGCAGTTTTCTTCTAGCAACTGTCACAGCATGCAACACGATGTGGTGTTGCAAGTCATGCGCGAAGGTTTGAAGCGCGGCAAAGAGCAAGGCGATTTGGCCTTGGTGCGTCAAATGGCCCACGAGTTGGGCATTTGGTTTCCCCAACACGCGCAAAGCATGGATGCCGCTCTGGCCCTGCACCTGCGCCGCGTGGGCTATGACGCCGAAACCGGCGTGGTGAAAATGCCCGAGGCTTTGCCCTCAGACGAAATTCACGGTTGTGGTGGCAGCAGCTGTTCTTGAGTTTACAAAATGAAGCAGGAGCACCGCGTCGCAATGACTTCACAACGCGGTGCCAACTGAGCGTAGCTGAAGTTTCTTATTTGTAGCGTTCACGCGCCAGCGCTGCGCCTTTCGCCAACGCTTCCAGCTTTTTCATCGCCACATCCCGCGGCATCGGTGCCAAGCCGCAGTTGGTGCAAGCAATCAGTCGGTGCTTGGGCACATACTTCAGCGCGGTGCCAATGGTGTCGGCAATTTGCTCAGGCGTTTCAATTTCTTCGCTGGCCACATCGATCACGCCCACCATCACATCTTTGTCTTTCAACAAAGCCATCATCTCGGGTGGCACATGCGAGTGGTAACACTCCAAACTCACCTGTTGAATGCTGCTCTTGGCCAACGCTGGAAACACTTTTTCATACTGACGCCATTCGTCACCCAAAGTTTTTTTCCAGTTGTTGTTGGCCTCAATGCCATAGCCATAACAAATGTGAACCGCGGTGGTGCAAGTCAAACCTTGTGCTGCACGCTCTAAGGCCTTCACACCCCAGTCAGCGGCTTCGTCCAAATACACATTGAACGCAGGCTCGTCAAACTGAATGATGTCCACGCCGTCGGCTTGCAACGCCAAAGCTTCTTGGTTGAGCAACTCGGCAAACGCAAACGCCATTTTGATGCGCCCTTCAGCGCTGGCCTTGGGGTCGCTACCGTCACCCGTGCCATAGAAACGATCGGCCACTGTGTCCACAATCGTCATGGGGCCAGGCAAAGTGAATTTCAATTTCTTCTTGGTATGCGCGCGCGCCAACTGCGCTTCAAATGCATGCACGCGGCCTTTCAATTTCAACTGCGACACCACTTGCGGCACCATCGCGTCGTAGCGGTTGTTGCGAATGCCCATCTTCACTTTGTTTTCAAAGTCGATGCCATCCACATGCTCTAAAAAGCCGTGCACAAAATGTTGACGCGCTTGTTCACCATCGCCCACGATGTCGAGCCCTGCATCCTCTTGCGCTTTGATCCACAACAGCGTGGCATCGGCTTTGGCTTGCAACAACGCATCGCCTTGCGCTTGCCATTGCGGCCAGAGTTTGTTGGTCTCGGCTAACCAACCCGGTTTGGGCAAACTACCAGCAATCGCAGTTGTAAACATCTCATCACTCCTATTTAAAAATTTCAATCAATGCAAGGCAAATTCACGCGCCAGCAGTTCGTATGAATGCGCTTGGTGTTCAAGCGCATGCGTCCAAGTGATCACCACCAATTCATCGAGCGACAAACGCTCAGCGAGTTGACGCAGTTTGGTTGCCACCGTCGAAGCACTGCCTACCAGTGCATTGGCACGCAATTGGTCTAGAGCAACTTGTTCTGCGGGCGAATAGTCACGCACCGCTTCGTCGGGTGGCAACAAGGGCCCAATGCGACCGAGGTTGCGGTCCATGCGCCAGCGAGCGCGGCTTTGAAACAAGGCCCAAGCTTCTTCATCGGTGTCCGCTGCCAGTGCCCACACACACACAGTGGCATGGGGTTTGGGCAAAGCTTCAGACGCGCGAAAGTTGGCACGGTACAAAGCCATAGCGTTGTCCACACCTTGGCCATCGGTGATGAAATACGCAAAGGCATACGGCAAGCTCAAATGTGCGGCCAATTGCGCACCATAGTCAGAACTGCCCAACATCCACACCGTGGGTGATGTGGGCCCACTCGGATAAGCAAACACCCCCTGCCCCGGATGCCCCGCAGGCAAAGGCTGTCCCGTCACCCAAGCTTGCAGTTCCATCACATGGTGCGGAAAATTTTCTGATGCATAGCGATCAGGGTTGAGCAGTTGCGCGGTGCGGCCATCGCTGCCCGGCGCACGGCCCACGCCTAAGTCAATGCGGCCAGGAGCTAAAGCATCGAGCACGCGAAATTGTTCAGCGACTTTCAGAGGCGCATAGTGCGGCAACATCACACCCGCACTGCCCAAGCGAATGCGCTGTGTGCCTGTGGCAATGGCCGCCATCAACACCTCAGGCGCGGTGCCCACAATGCTTGGGTGGCTGTGGTGTTCACTCACCCAAAAACGGTGATAGCCCCAAGCCTCGCATTGCTTGGCAAGCGCCACGGTTTGACGAATGGCCGCATCTTGGCTTTTGCCAGCGACAGCCACCGATTGATCAAGGACAGAAAGTTTAAGCACTCGCGAACTTTACCTGTTCAACACTTCACGCGCGCTCGGCCTCTTGCAAAGCCCTCCACATCACCTTGCCACTACCGCTCTTGGGCAAAGTATCAACAAATTGCACCTGTGTGGGCGCTTTGTAAATCGCCATGTTTTCTCTGCACCAGTTGATGATGTCTTGCGCTGTTGTGTTGTCTTTGTGTGAGGCACGCAGCACCACCACCGCTTTCACGGTTTCGCCCCGGTAACTGTCTTGGGTTGAAATGATGCAAGCCTCTTGAATGGCCGGATGTTTGAACATCAACGCTTCCACTTCTGCGGGCCACACTTTGAAACCAGAGGCATTGATCATGCGCTTCAAGCGATCGGTGATGAAGAAGTACCCGTCCTCGTCCACACGCCCTAAATCGCCAGAACGAAAAAAGCGTTTGCCATCCAATTCAAAAAACGCCGCTTGCGTGGCATCGGGGCGTTTCCAATAACCGTCAAACACTTCGGGGCCGTGAATCACAATCTCACCCGATTCACCTTGGGGCAACTCTTTCAAGGTTTCAGGATCAACAACGCGCGCATCGGTGCTCATGAACGGAATGCCCAAACATTGTTGCTTGGGGTTATCCGGTGGGTTGTTGTGCGACGGTGCTGCCGTTTCGGTCAAACCGTAGCCTTCGCTGTAACGCAAGCCGTACAAATCAAACAAACGTTGCGCCACCGCTTGCGGCATGGCAGCGCCACCGCCACCGATGGCGACCAAACTCTTCAAATTGAATTTGTCAAAGTTAGGACTGCCCAACAAATCAATCACCATGGTGGGAATGTTGGTCCAATGCGTCACTTGCCATTTCGAAATCAAACGGCCTGCAAGCTCACGGTCCCACCGCGGCATCACCACCGCTGTCGCACCCAAATAAATCGTGGCATGCATCACGCTGGTCAAGCCAGTGATGTGAAACATCGGCACCGCCAACAGTCCAACATTTTCGTGTGTGCTGCCACTCCAAACAGAGGTGGCGATGGCGTTGTGCATGATGGTGCGATGCGGATGCATGCAACCTTTTGGCAAACCGGTGGTGCCACTGGTGTAGGGCAACACCGCCAAATCATTGGGGCCCGCCAACACAGGGCCCAAGGTCGTTTGGCATGCCAGCACCTCTTGCCACGCATGCAACTGACCACCGTTGAGCGTGGGCAATGCGTGACGGGTGAACAACCAATCGTGCCACGCAGCAGGAGGGGCATCGTCACCGGAAACATTCACATCAAATGCATCGGTGAAGTGTGTCACCACCAAATGTTGCAAGCCCTGACCTGCGGGCAATTGGTTGCTGGCACTGGCCAAATCTGCGGCCAAGTCAGAGGTGGTGATCGCCACCTTCGCTTCGGGGTCGGTGATGTAATGCTTCAACTCCTCTGCGCGGTTCATCGGGTTGACCGGCACCACCACAGCGTTAGCACGCAAAATGCCGAAATGTGCCATCACCAACTGCGGACAGTTTTGCATGTTGAGCACTACGCGGTCGCCTTTTTGCACGCCCACACTTTGCAAAAAAGCAGCGATTTTTTCTGCACCCGCTAGCAACTCGGCATAGCTCAGTTGCGTGCCCAAAAAAATCAACGCCGTTTTGTTTGGAAAACGTTTGGCACTGACCGCCAGGTTCTCCCACAACGATGTGTGAGGTGTCGAAATCGCATGCGGCAAACGTGCGGGCCAAAAACGATGGTGGGCTCTGGTATTCATACGCATGAGGGTAGCCGCCCACCACTCGCACGCCCATTCGGGAAGCCCCTAAATTTAGGGGCATGGGTCACCTAGGTGTCACCTAGAGGTCGTTTGTTTATGTCGACCTCATGGTGTATCCACTTTATTTGCCCCGACGGTTGTTGATTTGACGCACCGACATCAGCGCATCAAAAAAGCCTTTCAACCATTCCACATCCACTGGCTTGTGTAATACCTTCACACCCTCGGGCAAACCGCCCTGCTCTTGAATTTCTTCGTCTGACAAGCCCGTCATGACCACCACCGCCAAACTGGTGAACAAGGCATGCTCTTTCAACATTTTGAGCAGCTGAAAACCATCCACACCTGGCATGCGCAAATCGGTCAACAACACTTGTGGCTGCAAACTCGGCATGTCCACCAAGGCCTCCATCGCCGACGAATACATCAACACATCGAGAGGCAAAGCCCATTGGTCAAACTGGTGTTGCAACATGACCCGAATCACCTCCTCGTCTTCCACCACCAACACGCGCAAACGCTCTTCACCATGCATCAGCGACGCGGGAATCAGGTTGTGCCGTCTTTGGTAGTCTTGAACCGATTGCAAAGAAATGCGACGATGTCCCCCATGCGTTTTCCACGCCTTGAGTTCATTTTTCTCAACCAAACCCTGTACCGTTCCCACCGAAATGCCAAGCATCTTGGCGGCATAACTGGTACCGCAGTACCCGTCATACGGTTCTTTGGGGGTGGGGAAATTCATAATGCAACTCCTGTGCGGTCAAATCGAAAAAACCAATTATTAAACATTTTGATTTAATAAATACCCGATTAAACACCTTAAATAGTATTCATATATCTAACTTCGCATGAAAAACACAAGCCTTACTGCCGTTAATGGCCTGCAAGTGGGTCATTTCACACACGACCTTCGGCCAACGGGCTGCACTGTGGTGCTGACACCCCAAGGCGCAGTCGCCGGTGTGGATGTGCGCGGCGCCGCACCCGGCACCCGCGAAACCGATTTGTTAGCACCCACCAACAGCGTGCCGCACATTCACGGCTTGTTGCTCACCGGCGGCAGTGCTTACGGGTTAGATGCAGCCACAGGCGTCATGCAATGGCTAGAAGAACAGGGGCACGGCATAGTGGTCGGGCCCGTGCGCGTGCCCATCGTGCCCGCAGCGGTGGTGTTTGACCTAGGCGTGGACGACTTTGCCGAGCACCCCTCAGGCAATCGTATTCGCCCTGACGCGCAGGCCGGCTACCTTGCCTGCGTGAACGCCAGCACATCGCCAGTGGCGCAAGGCAATGTGGGTGCAGGCGCCGGGGCCACCGTTGGCAAATTGAATGGACCGCTGTGTGCCATGAGGGGGGGTGTGGGCAGTGCAGCGCTGACGGTGCAAGGCATGACCGTGGCAGCGTTGGTGGTGTGCAATGCGTTGGGCGACATCGTGCATCCACTCACCGGCGAATTGCTGGCAGGTGCGCGTCAATCACCAGAGAGTCTTGAGCTTTTAGATATTCGACAAGCACAACTCAGCGGACACACTCTGGCAAATGTGCCCCTTGGCAGCAACACCACCATTGGTGTTATCGCCACCGATGCGCCACTCAACAAAGCGCAATGTCAACGCTTGGCGCAAGTGGCGCACGATGGTTTAGCTCGAAGCATTCGCCCAGTGCACACACCGATGGATGGCGACACTTTGTTTGCACTCAGCACGGGCAACACCGGCGCATCAAACAACTCTGGCTTGTCTGCTGACATGATGTTGCTCTCCACACTCGCAGCAGAAGTCACCGCCATGGCCGTGGTCAATGCGATCGAAGCAGCCACTAGCCTGCGCATTGGCAGCACTTGGTGGCCAGCGAAAAACAATCGCTGAGTAGAAAATTACTTCAAAGCCTTAAAGCGCACACGCTTAGGCTTGGCACCCTCTTCACCCAAACGCTTCTTCTTGTCGGCTTCGTACTCTTGGTAGTTGCCATCAAAGAAGGTCCATTGCGAATCGCCTTCGCAGGCCAAGATGTGTGTGGCAATGCGGTCCAAGAACCAACGGTCGTGGCTGATCACCATCACGCTGCCGGCAAACTCGAGCAACGCGTCTTCTAGAGCACGCAAGGTTTCCACATCCAAGTCGTTAGACGGTTCGTCCAGCAGCAACACATTGCCACCAGCAATCAAAGTTTTGGCCAAATGCAAACGGCCGCGTTCACCGCCTGACAAAGTGCCCACGCGTTTTTGTTGGTCACCGCCGTTGAAATTGAAGCGACCGCAATACGCACGGCTGGGCATTTCAAACTTGCCCACCGTCAAAATGTCGAGGCCGCCTGAAATATCTTCCCAAACGGTTTTCTCATTGCCCAAATCGTCACGCGATTGGTCCACAAATGCCATCTGCACGGTTTGACCGATCGACACTTCACCGCTGTCGGGTTGTTGTTGACCTGCAATCATGCGAAACAATGTTGACTTACCGGCACCGTTGGGACCAATGATGCCCACAATCGCACCGGGTGGCACTTTGAAGCTCAGGTTGTCGATCAACAAACGGTCGCCAAACGATTTGCTCACGCCTTTGAACTCAATCACTTCGTTGCCCAAACGCTCGGCCACAGGAATGAAAATTTCCTGTGTCTCGTTGCGTTTTTGGTATTCGTGATCTGACAACTCTTCAAAGCGCGCAATACGCGCCTTGCTTTTCGCTTGACGGCCCTTGGGGTTTTGACGCACCCACTCGAGTTCTTTCTTCAAGGCCTTGGCGCGTGCGTCTTCGCCTTTTTGTTCTTTCTCTAAACGGTCTTGCTTTTGGTCCAACCAAGTGGAGTAATTGCCCTTCCATGGAATACCGTGGCCGCGGTCGAGTTCCAAAATCCACTCAGCTGCGTTGTCCAAGAAATAACGGTCGTGGGTGATGGCCACCACGGTGCCGGGAAAGCGTGCCAAGAACTGTTCCAACCAATCGACCGACTCAGCGTCTAAGTGGTTGGTGGGTTCGTCTAACAACAACATGTCGGGTTTGCTCAGCAACAAACGGCACAAGGCCACGCGGCGTTTTTCACCGCCTGAGAGTTTGCCGATCACCGCGTCCCAAGGGGGCAAACGCAGGGCATCGGCGGCAATTTCCAACTGGTGTTCGCTGTCGGTACCGGCTGCGGCAATGATGGCTTCGAGCTCGCCTTGCTCAGCGGCGAGTTTGTCAAAGTCGGCATCGGGCTCGGCGTAGGCTGCGTAAATTTCTTCCAAGCGATTTTTGGCGTTGAGCACATCGCCCATGCCACCTTCCACCGCTTGACGCACGTTTTCTTCGGGGTCGAGTTGTGGCTCTTGGGGCAAATAGCCAATCTTGATGCCAGGCATCGGTGTGGCTTCGCCTTCAATCTCGGTGTCCACACCGGCCATGATTTTGAGCAGCGTCGATTTGCCCGAGCCGTTCAAACCCAACACACCAATCTTGGCGCCGGGGAAAAAGCTGAGGGAAATGTCTTTCAAGATCTGGCGCTTGGGCGGCACGATCTTGCCAACGCGGTTCATGGTGAAAACGTACTGAGCCATGTGTTCTTCTTTCGGGATGCAAAAGCCATAAAACAACGATTATCCCAGCCTTCTGCGCCCCCAACCGCAAAACATGCCACAATACGCTTCGTTGCCGCCGCCAGTTGCCGCAACATCAGCACTCCTGCTGGCGCTGTATCCAAACCTTCTGTTTGTGATTATTTAAAGCGCACTGTAAATATTGCCGACCTTTGACTGGGTGGCCCTCGGGCCAAGCGGGTTGGCTCACGCGCCACATATGTGCGCTCCATCATGAACTTTGACGAACTGAAATTGGCTCCGGCCATCTTGAAAGCCGTGCACGAGCAAGGCTACGAAACCCCCACCCCCATCCAAGCGCAAGCCATCCCCGCTGTGCTCGAAGGTCACGATCTGTTAGCAGGCGCCCAAACTGGTACCGGCAAAACAGCTGCCTTTACTTTGCCCATGCTGCACAAGCTCACCATGAGCCGCAGCGTCGAAAACAAATTTGGTGTGTACGGCGTGCGCGCTTTGGTGCTCACCCCCACACGCGAACTCGCTGCACAGGTGGAAGAATCGGTGCGCACCTACGGTAAATATCTGCAACTCACCTCCACCGTTATTTTTGGTGGCGTGGGCATGAACCCGCAAATCGATCGCATCCAACGCGGCGTTGACATCTTGGTGGCCACACCCGGTCGTTTGCTCGACTTGCAGCAACAAGGCCAACTCGATTTGTCCACCGTGCAAATGTTGGTGCTCGATGAAGCCGACCGCATGCTCGACATGGGCTTCATTCACGATGTGAAGAAAATCTTGGCCCTGGTGCCCAAAGAAAAACAAAGCTTGTTGTTCTCTGCCACCTTCAGCGAAGAAATTCGCGAGCTCGCCAATGGTTTGTTGCACAACCCACAGAGCATTCAGGTCACGCCTAAAAACACCACGGTGCAACGCATTTCACAAGTGGTGCATCCTGTGGGCCGTGGCAAGAAAAAAGCTTTGTTGGCACACATCATCAACCAACACAACTGGAGCCAAGTGCTGGTGTTCACACGCACCAAATTTGGCGCCAACAATGTGGCCGAATTCCTCACCAAAAATGGGATCAGCGCCATGGCCTTGCATGGCAACAAAAGTCAAACAGCGCGCACCCAAGCGTTGGCAGGTTTCAAGAGCGGCGACATCCGCGCTTTGGTGGCCACCGACATTGCAGCACGCGGCATTGACATTGATGAATTGCCACATGTGGTGAACTACGAAATTCCCAACATCAGTGAAGACTATGTGCACCGCATTGGCCGTACCGGTCGCGCTGGTGCCAGTGGTGAAGCGGTGAGTTTGGTGTCGTTGGATGAAGAAGGTTTCATGAAAGAAATCGAACACTTCACCAACCAACAAATTCCTGTGGTGCCAGTCGAAGGTTTTGGTCCTGAGCCCGACGAAAAAGCTGAGCCTATTGCCATGGGCCGTCAAACGTTGTGGGGCGGTTTGGGCCGTCCACCGAGCCGTGAAGTGATGGCCGCTGCGGCCAAAGCAGCGCGCTCAGAAATGATGCAACGCATTCGCGAAACCAAAGGTGCGCGTGGCGAAGGTGGCGGTAATGGGGGTGGTCATGGTGGCCGCGCGCCCCGTCCTAACAGCCATGTCAGCCGCGACCGCAATGCAGAGCGCCCTCCCCGCGCCGAAGGCTTTGTGGATGGCGATCAACCTGTGTCAGCCGATGGTTTCCGTCCTGACGGTCCACGCTCGAACAACAATCGCAACCGTAACCGCAACCGTCCGCAAGGCAATCGCCCACCGCGTCAACATGATGGGCAACCACGCCACGACGGTCCACGCCCACCGCGCGACAACGAAGCGCGTGCACCGCGTCATGACGATGACGACTTTCAACCTCGCGCCAATGCGCACTTGGGCACACAAAGTGGTGTCAACGCGTTTGGTCACAAAACACAAGGTGGCGGTCAACGCCAACCCGACCCCACACGCACCAGCGTTGACCTCATGACCGAGCGCAAGCGCGGTGGTGGCGGCGGTGGCTATGGCCGCCGTAACGGTGGTGGTGGTGGCGGTGGTGGTGGACGCTCAGGTGGCGGCCGCAAAGGTGGCGGTGGTGGTTTTGGTGGTGGCGGTTTTTCTCGCTAAGCCATACACGTCGCACCTCATTGCAAAGCCTCGTTCGCGGGGCTTTGCTGTTTAAGCAACTCACATTCAAAGCATGAGCAACATTCCATTCATCACATCGGCACAGTCATTAAAAGAACTCGCCGAGCAAAAGCACAGCAACTGTCAGTGCGTGTTACAACGCTGTGCTGGTTGGGAAAGCGTGAACGACACCGAATGGCCTGCACAACACATGCAGCAAGTCGCAACATTGCGCGACCCTGATGTGTACGAACCCACTTTTGAAGAACACCACCCCAACGGCACGCGCTACGACTTTGCTGATGCGCCCGTGGCGGTGAAGTTTTTTCCGTACAACCGTTGCGATGTGTTTGCCTGTTCACAATGCCAACAACATGTGTTGCGCTACACCGAGTTTGGCGGGTATTACGTGGACCACCGTGCTCGACTTTTGAACGCCGACACGGTAGATGTTTCAGCCTGAAACATGGCGCGTCAACCAAGCCGCGCCTCGCACACCTGATGAGTCGCCATGCACCGCCGCACGAATGGGCGTTGTGATGGGGCGTGTAAAGGTGTACTGATTGATGCGATTAGCAAGATCTGCATACAGCGCATCAATGCGGCTCATACCGCCGCCTAAAACAATCACATCTGGGTCGAGCGTGTTCACAATGTGCGCCAAGCTGCGCGCCAATCGGCCCACATAGCGTTGCCATGTGTGTGTGGCTGTTGTGTCACCTTGCAACATGCTTTGCACAATTTGCTCAGGTGTCATCTCTTTTTGTGTGCTTCGCAAATGGTCGGCGGCCAACGCTGGGCCACTGACCCAAGTTTCAATGCAACCTTGCTGACCACACCAACAGGCAGGGGTTTCAAGTTCTTGCGGTGTTGGCCATGGCAAGGGGTTGTGCCCCCATTCACCTGCCAAGGCGTTGCGCCCTGCCCAGATGCTTGTGCCGAGCGTAATGCCAGCGCCACACCCTGTGCCCAAAATCGCAGCAAATGAAACACGGCTACCCAATGAAGCACCGTCCACAACTTCACTCAAGGCCAAACAATTGGCATCGTTCTCAATGAACACTTCGCAACCCAGCGCCTTTTGCAAATCAGATTGAAAAGGTTGGTCATTGAGCACCTGTGTGTTGGCACCGCGAACCACTTGTGTCAATGGATCGATACAACCTGGAATACCTATACCCACCGGATGATCTGCGCTCAAGTGGCAGCGCTGCTTGGCAAAGTTGACCAACTCGGCGATGCTGGCAATGATGTCCGCGTAGTCATGCTGCGGCGTTGGTAATCGTTCACGCAGCAAGAAATGATGATCAGCGTCAAGCACGGCGGCTTCTGTTTTGGTGCCACCAAGATCGACGCCAATGAAACATTTGTTCTGAGCCTTGAAAAACATTTGCGTGTTGTTCTCGTAGATCAAAGGTCTTGTTTCAAGAAGATGTCTTTGTCTGGGAAAAACTGTACATGCAACGGTAGCAATGAACCGCCAAGTGCGCGCGCCGAAGCGCCCACCATACCAGTGACCAATGTGGGACGATGAATCCCATCGAAGCGGATGCGGTCCATGTGGGCTTGCGTGTGCGCCATCAACGCCGCGAGCAACGCAGGACTGATAGAGCCATCAATCACCACGGCATCCAAATCCAACAACGCGCTGGCACTTGTCACACACAGTGCCAACGCTTCAGCTGCGGTGTTCAGCCAAGCCTGCCGCATGGTTTGGTAGGCATCGCCCATGATGTCGTCACTGGAAACCAATAAAGGGTCCAGATGGGCGCTGATCAAGTCTTGCTCCAGTTGCCAGCCGGAGGCGCGTGCCAGCAGTTGCGTGTTGGAAGCGTGCTCGGCACTGACCAAGGGAAAAGAGCCAATGGCCCCGGCATTGCCACGCGGCCCATTGACGATGTGTCCGTCCAACACCAAGCCCCCGCCGATGAATGTGCCAACAAACACATACAAAAAATGGGGTAACTCGCGACCACGCCCTTGCACCAACTCGGCCACACAAGCGGCGGTGGTGTCTTTGGCAAACTCGACAGGCAACGGCGTCATGTGTTGCAGGGTTTGCAACAGGTCAATTTGTTCCCAATCGGCCATGGCCACAGAGGCTTCTGCGCCCATCAAATCACCCCAGGCATGTAATGACAGCGGGGCACTCAAACCTATGCCAACCACACGCGACCAATCTGCGCCCATGCTTTGTTGCATGTGTGCCAGGCCTTCGGCCATTTTGGGAATCACTTCAGCAGGTGAGGGAAACGGGTAATGGTGTTGCCAGGTGTGACGGATGTGTCCAACAAAATCGGTGACCACCACTTCCAAATTGCGACGCCCCACTTGCAAGCCAATACTGTAAGCGCCGTCCGGGTTCAAACTGAGGGGCACAGACGGTTGACCAATGCGTCCTCTGATGCGGTCTTGTTTCAGCAACAACCCATCGTCAAGCAAACGGTTGACGATGATGGACACAGTTTGCGTGGAGAGTTGTGTCAAGCGCGCCAAATCGGCTTTGGGGATGGCCCCAGCGTGGCGAATGGCACGCAACACAATCCGCTCGTTGAATTGGCGCATGCCACTGTGGTTAGAGCCACGCATGGCTTTCAACACAAAATCACCCCCTTGCAAAACATGGCGTTGCCATATGCGGTGCCTTCACCCGTTTGAACCAACAAACTGGCTTGTTTGATTTTTTCGTAGAACGCAAAACGCTCCACCGCTTGCACCTGTGATTCGGACACCCCGGCATGCGCCAACAAATCAACCACGGCTTGCTGAGCATCGGTGCGGTGCCCCGCAGCGCTGCCACTGACTTGCATGTAGGCAGCGGGTTGCGCAACATCCTCGGCCAACGGAAACACCGACAACACCGCTTGCGTCACCCGAGCCAGACTCAGACCCGGCAAGCGCACCAGGGGCTTGCCGTTGCGCAAATGTTCTGCGGTGAAATTGGCATCTACCACCGCCACCCATTCCCCGTGCCCCATCGCACTCAAGTGCATCAGCAATTCAGGGCTCAGAACGGGATCGATGCCTTTCAGCACACGGCCTCCTCGTGCGAAGGCAGGCTGGCCGGATCAATGGCGCCTGTGATCAATCCAACGATTTCCTGCGGTGTGGTGTCTTTCGTACGGCGGTGGCAAATGATGCGACCTTGGCGAAACACCCAGATGCGGTCGACCAAATCAAACACTTGACGCAGGTTATGGCTGATGATGATCAACGGTACGCCGCGTTGTTTCAAGCCTTTGATGATCTCCTCCACACGCGCGGTTTCTTGCACCCCGAGTGCCGCGGTGGGCTCATCCAAGATGATGAGCTTTTTGGCAAACCCTGCCGCACGGGCAATGGCCACGCATTGGCGCTGCCCCCCAGACATGCCGCGTAACGGCGCCGACAAATCTTGGATACGCACGCCTGTCGTGGCCAACATGTCCACCGATTGCTGACGCATGGCGCGGTGGTTCAGCACCGACAACGGCCCAAGATTCAAGCGTGTGATTTCGCGTCCCAAAAAAATATTGGCTGGCACATCCAAGTCTTCGGCCAGCGCCAGTGTTTGGTAAACCGTTTCCATGCCTTGTTCGCGGGCATCGAGCGGTGAATTGAATTGCACCTCGACACCGTCGAGTTGGATGCTGCCCGAGCCAGGTTGCTCTACTCCGGTTAGCAGTCGCACAAATGTGCTTTTTCCCGCGCCGTTGTCACCCACGATGGCGGCATGCTCTCCGGGCAACAACTCAAACTGGGCATCGGTCAAGGCTTTGACACCGCCGTAATGCCGGGTCAGGCCTTGAACGCGCAAAACAGGTGAGGAAGCAGTCATAAAGTGCTCATTTATAGATTGGTGGAGCCAGAAGCATGAAGCATAAGGGGGAAAATCGGAATTGGTAAATCTACTAGGTTTATTTAGTCAATCTTTCTGTTTTAATTTGCCCACAAGAACGCATTGCGGGAAGGGCCTGCGACGCGCTTGCCCTTTTAAGACAGGAGACTCCATGAAACTGACTCGTACTTTGGGCCGTTTGGCTTTGGCGCTGACCGCCGCCGGCTGCATGGCGTTGGCGCATGCAGAAACCACCATTGCTTACATCACCAATGGCAATACCAACGAAGGTTGGACATTGATCAACGGTGGCGCGAAAAAAGCAGGCTCTGCCGCAGGCGTCAAATTCATCGAACTTGCCGCGGAAAAAGGTGAGTTGTCTAAGCAATTGGCAATCGTTGAAGACATGATCACGCGTAAAGTCAATGCCATCGCGATTGCGCCTGTGGACAGCAAAGGCATTGCACCAGCAGTGAACAAAGCTTTGGCGGCAGGCATCCCTGTGATTGCGGTAGACACAGGCATCAGCGGCGCAAAAATCACTTCTTATGTTGCAACCGACAACATCAAAGCAGCCATGGTGCAAGGCAACTGGGCAGCAGAGCAAATCAAAGACGGCGACACCGTGATCTACATCACCGGCGACTTGGGTCAATCAACGGGACAAGAACGCAAAAAAGGCTTTTTGGATGGTTTGAATGCCAAACGCAAAGGCGTAAAAGTGGTTGAAGTGTCGACAACTTGGGACCAGACGATGGCGCAAAACGGCGTAGAAGCCGCGTTGCGTGCCAACCCTGGTGCCAAAGTGATTGCCTGTGCTTGGGACGGTGGCGCACTTGGCGCCAAAGCGGCACTGATGGCAGCCGGCAAAAAAGCGGGCGATGTGAAGATCGCTGGCTTTGACGGCTCACCCGGCGGTTTGGACATGATGAAACAAGGCTGGCAACAAGCGAACGCCGCACAAATGTTGGCCAAGATCGGTCAAGTCGGTGTGGAAACTGCCATTGCCGCAGCCCAAGGTAAAAAAGTGTCCGATCGCATCGACACTGGTTCGTTCTTGGTGTTGCCATCGAATGTCGATCAGTTTGCAAAGGACTCGGGCGTCGCCCAGTTCATGAAGGTCAAGTGATCCCATGAAACCGATCTCCCAGCAAGACTGGTTTGGGGCGATCGTCGCGGTGCTGTTGCTCAGCCTGCTGCTGAGCATCGCATCGCCCTATTTTTTAACCACAGGCAATTTGTCCAACATCTTGGTTCAAGCGTCTGTGATTGCGCTGTTGGCCGGTGGGCAAACCTTTGTCATCTTGACCGGTGGCGTTGACCTTGCGGTAGGAGCCCTCACTGCCTTGTGCGGCGCGGTGGCCGGTCACATGATGATCAAACTGGGCATGCCCGTAGGCCTGTCATTGCTAGCAGCTGTGGCCATTGGTGCGGCTGTTGGTTTATTCAACGGTTATTTAGTCGCATTTGTAGGCATTCCGTCGTTCATCGTCACTTTAGGCGGGTTAACGCTTTGGCGTGGCTTGGCGTTTGAATCGACCGGTGGCTTTGACAACGCGGGCATGCCGGACCCACTACCGTTCATCGGCTATGGAGAAGTGTTCGGCGTGCCGATGCCAATTGTGATTTCAGGTTTGTACTTTGTGGTCATGGCATTCGTGCTGTCCAGCACCAAACTTGGTCGTTATGTGTATGCCATGGGCTCAAATGAAATGGGCGCACGGCAAGTAGGCATCAACATCAAAGCCTACAAATTGGCGGTGTATGTGGTGTGTGGTTTGAGCTGCGCTTTGGGCGCCATCGTGCTCATGGCGCGCATGGATTCAAGCAGCGGCAAGATGGCGCAAATGTTCGAACTCGATGCCATTGCCGCAGTGATTTTGGGCGGCACATCGTTGTTTGGTGGACGCGGCTCTATTTGGGGCAGTTTGCTAGGCGCGATATTGATCACCATGGTCAGGAACGGTATGAATTTGTTAGAAATATCGCAGTTCAAACAAATGATGGCGATTGGCGCGGTGGTCATCATCGCTGTGTGGATCGATGTGCTCAGACGCCAACGAATGTTGAAAAAATGAGTGTGTCAGTGTGGGTGTTGGGTGAAGCGTTGATGGACTGTGTGGCGCAAGACGACGGCAGTTTGCGACCCTTGATCGGCGGTAGCCCTTTCAATCTGGCCTGCGCAGTGGCTTTGCAAGATGTGGATGTGGGTTACTTGAGCCCGTTTTCAAACGATGTCTTTGGGCAAGCATTGGCAACAAGGTTAGCGCAGACAGGTGCCAAGGCCTTGGGTAAAACATCGCGCAAACCCACTTCCTTGGCCGTTGTCAACCTGCAAAACGGACAACCCAGCTATGGCTTTTACCGAGAAGGCATTGCAGACAGGGACTACCTCGTTGAAGACATCGTCACCCAATTAAAAAAACACCCACCCGGTGTACTGCACACCGGTTCGTTGATGGCCATGCCACCCGAACACCACAAGGTGATGCCTGTGATTCAGATTGGCAGAGACTTGGGTTGGACCATCAGTATCGATGTGAATTTACGCACCAAGGTAGCAGACGACTTGCCTGCTTACTTGCAGGCGGTCAAAGACATGGCCGCGTTGGCCGATTGGCTCAAAGCCAGTGACGAAGACATGCAGTTGTTGGGTTGGAACGATGTGCAATGGGACAACACCCAAGCCTTGGCCGCGAAATGGCAAGCACTGGGTTGCCAACGCGTGGCGCTGACCTTTGGTGAACAAGGTGCGTCATTGCACATTGGCGAACACCATTCACAAGCTGTCGCACCCAAAGTGAAAGTTGTTGATACCGTCGGAGCCGGCGACACATTTTGGGGCAGTTGCTTGGCCGATTGGGTGATGCACGACACCATGGACCATCAAGCAGTTGCTGTTGAACGGATGCAGAAAACTTTGCAACGTGCGTTAATGGCTGCAGCGATCAATTGTGAGCGCGTGGGATGTCAGCCGCCAAGCGCCCACGAATTAACCTAACAACCTCAAAACAAAAACCCCGAGTAAATCATTTACTCAGGGTTATCGTTTGGCGGAAGCTGTGTCTACTCGCATATTGGTAGAGCTTTGATCAGCTTTGCGCGGTCTTGACTGGTGTTGGAGCAGAAAACGGTCCAATCTGGCTGGCAAAAACGGAAATAACTAATTCCGATCCGACGCGCGAATCGGTCAAGGCTTTACTGTACTGACCAAGACCCCTCACGGCTACTCACCCCCATCATGTGGGGAATCGTGGGGTGAAATTTAGCGAGGAAGCCTATGCCCAACACTCTCACCGAAGCATTTGTTAAGAACATTAAATCCCCAGGACGATACACGGACGCAAGCACGCGTGGACTCAACCTCCAGGTCAAGGCTGGTGGAGGCAAATACTGGACATTTCGCCACGTCACGGAGGGCAAACGAATAGACACCAGTCTTGGGGCCTATCCAAGTGTCAGTCTACGGGAAGCGCGTGCAAAAGCGACAGACCTTAGAGCCCAGCTTAATAGAGGCGAGCCGATTCTGGCTAAAAGGCGGCTGGAAAAGTTTACAGCAGCCAAATTCGAAGCAAAAGTGCTTTTCAAAGACTTTGCCACTGACTGCATTGCCGCAAAACGGTCCGAATGGCGAAACCCCAAGCATGCCGCCCAGTGGACATCAACGGTTGAGCGATTCGCAAATCCGGTCATTGGTGAGATGGCGCTAGAGGACATCACGATGGATGACATCCTAAAAATCCTCAGCCCTATCTGGCACATCAAAACTGTCACCGCAGAGCGGCTTAGGGGCCGTCTTGAGTGGATTTTCGCCTCCGCAATAACCCGCAAACTCTATAACGGCGCCAACCCAGCCTCTTGGCGGGGTCTGCTTGAGACTATCCTGCCCAAACCAGGGAAGATCAAAAAAGAGGTGCATCACCCAGCTTTACCGTACAAGGACATACCAGCGTTTTTGGAAAAACTAAGGGAAGTTGATGGAATAGCACCACTGGCACTTGAGTTTTTGATTCTGAACGCATCGCGAACTGGTGAGGTCATTGGTGGATGTCGATCGGAAGTGAACGAAGACAATATCTGGATCATCCCAGGCGAACGCATGAAATCCGGCAGGGAGCATCGCGTACCGCTGGGTAAGCGTTCACAAGAACTGCTAGAAATCAGTAAGTCACTCGATCCTGATAGCGACTACCTCTTCTCCCAACAAGGCAAGCCCTTGTCAAACATGGCAATGCTGATGGCGATTCGCCGAATGGGCTACAAAGTCACAGCTCACGGGTTTAGGTCATGCTTTCGAGACTGGGTGTCTGAAGAAACAAATCATTCATCGGAAGTGGCAGAAAAGGCGCTAGCTCACACTATTGCAAACAAGGTTGAAGCCGCTTATCGTCGTGGTGACTTGCTTGAGCCACGCCGAAGACTTATGCTGGACTGGGAGTCTTTCTGCCTTACTGGTGCGTGGGGTAATGTTATAGCTATCGATACGAGGTTGGCGGCATGAGTAACGATAAAACTAGCGAAAAAGACAAAAAACCACAGTTGGCTTGCGGACCAGTATTGGCCTCATTGCCGCGAAAAATTTACATCGATGGCAAAGAGCTGATTGAACAGATCTCAGACGATGAAGATCGAAGTACCTTTGTACACAAGTTTATTCTTCAGCTCACTAGCGAGTTAAGCGCTCGGGATGTTGAGTTGGAATCTTTGCAAGGTAAATCATCTGCCCCTGAAGAGTTCTTAGACGCCGCAAAACTTATCCTTGCGCAGGCCGACGAAGTTACAAATGCGATGCTAGGGCGAAAATCTGTTGGCGCCCCACCCTCTCTTAGCGATGCTAGAAGCTTGTTAGGGTTCATCGAAACATTTGACAAATTAGCCAATCAACAAGTTGAACTTCCTTCTGAGTACCAGGCGTGGGCAGAAGAACTGTGTGGCGATATCTATCATTTTGTTCATCAAATTGAAATGACTTACGGTATCGTTAACACCGATAAAAACGGAATGCCCAAACCACCCAATAGGCCAACAGACCTCGCCGGGAAGAAGTGCTATTGGGAGCTTGTCGAAGAGCATCGTGCATCTAACGGAGAAGGCACATTCCCTAAACTCAAGTTTGCTCATGAAAAACTAGCCGCACAGGGTATCAAGGTTACGACCAAGACTATCGGTAACTGGCGAGGACAAATACAAGAAGGTACCTTTTTTCATTTTGTACAAAGCAAAAAAAGGAAATAACTAATTAGCTTTGTAGCTCCTGGAAGCATCTATAGGGATGATTGGCGCACTAATGAGAAACAAGTGCGCCCAATGTCCAACCATACAACTGCGAACACCTATCCCGACCGACTGCTTCGAATAGCAGATGTCGTAGCTATTACCACCCTGTCGAAATCATGCATTCTGTTGTGGGTTGCACAGGACAGATTCCCCAAACCCGCCGACCCTTCCTCGACTGTCAAAGTGTGGAGGCTAAGTCAAGTAATGGCTTGGATGGATGAGTTGTTCTCCAACCCAAGCTGCGACCCTACAACCGAAGCAATCCAACCTCATGGCTCTGCAAAAAGTGTGAATGAAATACATACCCTGCCCTATTCTGAATCGAAACCTTTGGTCGAACAACTCATACAAGAACCTGCAAAAAAATGTAAAAAAGTGAACCAAGACTTGCATAAAGAATGGTCTGAGTTCATTCACGGTGCTGCCAATTGGACTACTGCTTTGACAGTGACAGTAAAACGATTTCATAAAAATCAGACGGTTTCAAGCGAGCATGTAAGGCAAGCCTTGCGGCACTTTCTTCGCAGACTCGACTTCAGTTGCCTTGGTGACAATAAAGCCAAAAAAGGCGCCTTCGTGGAATCAGTTGTTGTCATTGGCTGGGGCACATATAAAGACCACCCACACGCGCATCTTGCTTTGGTATGCCCAAGCGGGCTAACCAATGCGAAATTCTTAGATCACATCGAGCGAGCCGCATCAGGAACAGAATGGTTTGATCGCGAGCGCAAGATCTGCGAATACACAAGTGGAGGCTGGTCTACCTACATGGTTGACCATGACCCAGAGAATCTCGAGAGCAATCTGTTACGCATCAATAAAGCAGTAACCGAGGTCTGAAATTAAAAGATGGAATAGACCTGGGTAACGAGTCGTAAAACTGCCTCTTTTCTGCAGCCGACGGTCGCAGTGAGTCTGTCACTCAAGCAGCGCTTGATAAATAACTCCTGCCCGTTTGGTTGCAAAGGCATGGCAACGCTGACACTGAGAGGTCTATAAACCTAGGTTGAACAGGCCAGGGCAGCAATGGAAACACTTACTATGAGAGGCCTTTAATGAAGTTAAAAACGATCTCACTATCACTAGTGATAGTTAAGTGCCTAGAGCAAGATGTAGAGGTTGCTCCATTGTCAGACGCTATCGTCTCGACAATAAAGGAGTCATTTGAAACTAGGCGATCCTGCTCGGCCTTGTCGGTCTGCTTTGATGGCACAGATTACTGGCTTTTTGATGGCTACCACCGACTCGAGGCATTGAGGCAGGCTGGGTTCAACACCTGCGAAGTCGTCATTTACCGTGGGTCGCGTAGAGATGCTTTCAGGCGTTACATCAAAGACAAGCTGAGATGCAAGGGCAGAAGCTCCATTGGTACATTTCGGCACTGCCTGAGAGTGTTGATCGAAGACCCTGAATGGACTGCCCTCGACTGCCTTGCTCTATCAGCTCTGTTTGGGCGGAAACCCGCTTTTTTTGAAAAACTCGATCTCATCAAGATTGAAGAAAAGCGAGGGCAGTTAGTTACTTACTCAATCAATAAGCACGGCAGCATCAACTTGCTGAAAAGAAAGACTTGAGGTTTCTGTTTGTGAATGGTTCAAAGGTGCTATCGATCTTAAATGCAGTGTCATCGGTCAATGGGGTCATGGTTTAAAAAATTTAACCCCTTCGAAAGACCCCCTACATAGTATGTAAAACCCTGTCGCGGATCAACCTGCGAACATCATCAATGTTGTAAACGCCCTTGTAACCATTTGGCTTTCTGCCTCTGGTTCGTGGCCCCTCAGCCATCCCCAAAACATATACAGCGTCTTCCAACTCATGCATCAGAACACTGTCATCTCTGTACTGCTGCCTTGCGGCTTTTGAGTACTCTCCGTGGGTTGTGTTTGCTTGGGCCATCTTTAACAGAGTTATAGTTGAATGAGGCCGCCCGCCGTGAAACTCACACTTTTGCGTACTGCTGACCTTGAGCGCCGGTTTGCGGCATTGGAGCTTGGTACGGGTAGATTTAGCAGTGCATCTAAGACAGCTGATCCTGCCAGCCGCGGTTACCAAATATGTTTCCAGCTCTAGCGCATCACATTTGACTGAAGCTGAGTTATTGCTTGGTTGTAAAGGCATTAGAACCTCACTAAATTGCTTAAATTTTAAGCAATTATGAGTTGACTAACAATCCGAAAAAAGTTAGCTGGCGGGCCAAAACGCATAGTTCCACTAACTCGCTCAGTTTTCATAGGTCTGATTTTGATTGAGTCAGGGATTCGAAATCCTTGATTTGGCGGGATAAGGGTCCTAAAGCAAACATCCTATATTCACAGAAAATTAAGGCTCAGCAGATGGAGTGGGCCTTCACTTAAAGCCCTCTGCCAAAACTCGGCCCTCGCTAACATTTGGAAAATGCACCTCCGGCAACCATGGGAGAGTGGGCGCTGTGTCCGCACCAGGGCACGTTCGGCCCGCCTACCTCAAGCCTAAGACTTAGAGCTCAATTTAGCACGCATCCGCTGCCTGTCCCTTTGAATGCATAGTACGACTAGCATCGCTCATAGACCGGAAAGAAATTCAACAATGACACCTTAAGTTATGGCACAAGACTGAAGCCAAGGGTGAGAGAACAATAAACGAAGCGTCATGTTGGATGATCCCTACTCCCAGACATGCTTAGAACTGGCGGCCAAATTTGGAGCTGATTTCCTGGCATAAGACGCCAGCGAAGGCTATCAACCATGCCGCCACAGCGTGTAGGCCTAGCAGCGTGCCGCCTCAAGTAATCAAGCCCTGTATGTCCGACCCTCTGTCCATAAGTCTGACTAGATTGTTCGGTTATTTAAAGAAATACGAATTTGTAGCAACTCTTGAAGAATAATAAGCAACTACTTAATCAATCTAGGGAGCTTGCTTTGAAGCCAACAGACAAAATGACAACAGGACGTCGTCAATTTATTTTGCATTCGATCGCAGGCGCAGGTGCCTTGGCACTGGCGCAACAAGCCAGCGCACAGGCGATGGTTGCTGACAATGACCCACAAGCCACCGCTTTGGGCTATGTGGCCGACGCCGCCAAGGTTGACAAAGCCAAGCAGCCCAAGTTTGCTGCCGGTCAAAACTGTGGCAACTGTTCTTTGTTCCAAGGCAAAGCGTCTGATGCCTCAGGCGGTTGCCCACTGTTTGCAGGCAAAAAAGTGTCATCCAAGGGCTGGTGCTCGGCCTACAGCAAGAAGGCCTAAGCCTTTTAGCCTTGGCGAAGTGAAGTGCACGCGAATGCGTGTGCACTGTGTCCATCAGCACAGCCACGCTCTCAGGCGGTATGAATTGGCTGATGCCGTGGCCCAAATTGAAGATGTGCGTGGGGCCTGTGGTGGTCGCATCGGTGTGCGGCTTGCCAAACGCGTCCAGCACCCGCCGTACTTCTTGTGCCACCGCTTCTGGGGATCAGTTCAATGCACAACTAAAAAATCAGCTGTAGAAATTCAAATACGCTTTAAAAAACATGTATGTGGAAACACACGCCAATAAAGCTGCAAATCCTCGTTGCACTTGACACGACTTGAGTTGTCGCGACACCCGACGCCCAGTGAGCATTCCTAAAATCATAGAGGCTACAAAACTGCTGGTTTCAACCAAGGGAATGTCTGCTCCCGCCAAGAGCGCGTTGATGACGCCGCCACTGCCCACCAATGTGATGACAAACAATGATGTGGCCACTATGCCATGCAAAGCTAAGTGCGTAAAACGTCGCATGAGAGGAACAATCAAAAAGCCACCTCCCACGCCCAACAAGCCAGTCATTAATCCAGTTAAAGCGCCAATAGAAGCAAGGATAAGCGCGGCCACTGGCGTCCAGACAAATTTCCCAGTCTGTTCGTGGATGAATGCCAAACGCAATGAGTCCTCCTCGTTTGGAGTGTCTACCAGTTTGGACTGTTGATAAAAGCGCCAAGACACGATTAACATAAGCGCAGCAAAACCCGCCAGCAAAATGAATTGGGGCAGCACATGCGCCCAACTTTGTCCAATACGAGTCACGGGGACGCCACAAATTGCCATCAGGACAGCAGCTTTATAGCGCACCAAGCCATGCCTAAACCCATCCATAGCACCAACCGCAGCGCCAGAGGCAACTGCAATAAGGGCCACAGGGGCAGCCTGCTGCATTGTCCAATGCATACCGGCTACCAGCACGGGTACGGCCAGAATGCCACCACCTGCGCCCGTCAACCCCATGATGGCGCCTATTAGGACGCCCAAAACGACCACGAGTAAGCTCACCCTAATGCCTTTTACTTGTCAGTCATTTCGGGTTGTGCAAACCACTCTTTACCTTTTAGCATAGCTCGCCAATAGACAGGCGGCAAGATTCTCTCTTTGAGGTACCAAGCCAGTGTGGAAGGCCGTGTCCCATTAATCAACCATTTGGGGAATGTCGGCGCAACCTTGCCGCCATAGGTAAATTCAGCCAACACGATTTTTCCTAGTTCCACCGTCAAAGGGCACGAGCCGTAGCCATCATATTGCACGGTGCGATCGAACAGACCTTTTTGAACCAACACATTGTGAGCAACCACGGGCGCTTGTTTGCGTGCCGCAGCGGCTGTCTTGGCATTGGTGGTGTTGGTGACATCGCCCAAGCCAAAGACGTTGGCATATTTTTTATGTTGCAGTGTGGCTGGATCGACATCAACCCAACCCGCTGCGTCGGTCAATGGACTGACGCGCACAAAATCAGGGGCTTTTTGTGGCGGTACGACGTGCAGCATGTCAAAAGGCATGACTACGGTCTCTTTACTGCCGTCTACATTAGTTTGAACAAACGTTGCCTTTTGGGCCACGCCATCCACAGCGACCAAGTTGCGATTAAAATTCAAGTGGATGTTATAGGCGGTAACATATTCCATCAACGCTGGAACATACTCCGCAACACCAAAGAGCACCGCGCCAGCATTGCAAAATTGGATGTCGATGTCGCTCAAAACACCAGCAAGTCGCCAGTTGTCGGCCGATAAATACATGGCCTTTTGGGGCGCTCCTGCGCACTTGATTGGCATTGGTGGCTGAGTGAAGATGGCTTTGCCGCCTTTGAGGTTTTTGACCAAATCAAAGGTGTAAGGGGCCAAATCGTAACGGTAGTTAGAGGTGACACCGTTGCGTCCCAATGTTTCTGGCAAGCCATCAATGGCCTGCCAATCGAGTTTCAAGCCAGGACACACGATGAGTTGCTTGTAGCTGACCACACGACAGCCATCCAAAATGACGGCGTTGCGTTCGGGCTCAAACGCGGCCACAGCGGCCTTAATCCAATGGACACCTTGCGGCAAAACACTGGCCATAGTGCGGGCAGTGACTGAGGCATCAAATACGCCGCCCCCAACCAACGTCCAACCAGGTTGATAGTAATGAATGTCAGCTGGGTCGATGATGGCTATGTCCAGTCCAGCTTTACGCGCCAACAAACTTGACGCCACCGCAATGCCGGCCGAACCTCCACCCACAATCAGGATGTCATGCGTGGCATCGACCACTTCGACCGGCGTTTTACCGCCATTGGCAATGCGACGTACAAGTCCCGTAATGTCGTAGCCCGCTTTTGCAGCCGTTTCGATGATTTGTGCAAAAGGCAATTGTTTGGCTTGCGACAACGCCCACATGGTTGTGCAACGCATACCAGTTCGACAGTATGCTAATACAGGTTTGGGCAGTTCATCCATCAATGCACCGAACGCCACACCCTGCTCATCGGTGACTTTGCCTGATTCAACCGGCAAGTAGCGAAATGTCAAACCTAGCGCTTGGGCTGTTTGTGCAATTTCGCGTTCACCGGGTTGATCAGCGCCCTCCCCATCTGGCCGGTTGCAAATCACAGATTTAAAACCCGCTTGTGCAATAAGCGAAATGTCAGCAGGCGTGATTTGACCTACAACCGAAAGGCTTGAACTAAGTGCCTTGATTTCCATGAATGTCTCCAAATGCGATTGCCGCTATTTTTGTTGTGGTCGATTAATGTATTGACAATTTATCAGTATGTCAATATATTATCATCAGCTTATTTATACAGTAGGAGACACTGTGCAAAGCCCTCAAGTACACGGAATTTTTGACCCGACAACCTGGACAGTCACTTATGTTGTTCATTCGGGTACAAAAAGCAACTGCGTGATCATTGATTCGGTGCTCGATTACGACCCTAAATCTGGCCGAACGCGCTTTACAAGCGCAGACAAAGTCATCGACTATGTGCAGGCCAACGAACTTAAAGTCGAATGGATACTAGAAACCCATGCACACGCAGATCATCTTACTGCTGCCCCGTACCTAAAACAAAAGCTGGGGGGTAAGACAGCCATCGGCTGCCACATCACAAAAGTTCAAAATGTTTTCAAAGGCATCTTCAATCTAGAGAACAGCTTCAAAACTGATGGCTCACAATTTGATCATTTGTTCGCCGAAGATGAAGATATACATGCGGGAGCATTAACCGGCAAAGTTTTGTATGTTCCTGGTCACACGCCCGCTTGTGTGGCCTATCAGTTTGGCGATGCTGTTTTTGTTGGCGATACCATGTTCATGCCAGATGTAGGAACGGCGCGTTGCGACTTTCCAGGAGGCGACGCCAAAACCTTGTTTAGCTCAGTGAAAAGAATTTTAAGCATGCCACCACAAATGCGCTTGTTCATGTGCCACGACTACCCGCCCAATGGCCGGGAAGTTCAATTCGAAACCACAGTGGCACAACAACGCGCGCACAATGTTCATGTTCATGATGGAATCACAGAAACTCAGTTTATTGAGATGAGAACCAAACGCGACGCGACACTTGAAATGCCTGTTTTAATTTTGCCAGCCGTGCAAATCAACATTCGCGCTGGCGATTTGCCCCCCCAAGAGTCCAACGGGATTTCGTACGTCAAAATTCCCTTAAACGCGATCTGATCAAGTCAAAATTTGCTTACATATAGCTTAAGGCAAGTCCACTGAGCTTCTTTATTGATATGCGAAAAACATATGGCATACACTGAAAAATTCCAGCATTTGGCAGATATCGCAATGTCCCAAGTAGCTAGCGTTGAACCTACTCAGGTAAGCATCTTGATGGCTCAAGGCGCTATTGCTCTCGATATCCGCGACAAAGAAGAGTATGAAGCTGATCACCTAGAGGGTTCGTTGCATGTCAGTCGCGGGAAGCTAGAGATGAACATAGAAGGCTTAATTCCCGACCTGAACACTTTGGTGCTGTGCTATTGCAATGCCAATAACCGCGGTGCATTGTCAGCTAACACGCTGCGACAATTGGGCTACAACAATGTTCGATACATAGCGGGTGGATTAAAAGCTTGCCGGGCTTTAGTTTGATTAAAAATTTTTAGATTGAATCGGTATACGTATGAACTGCTTGGCAATGGTGCAGTTCGGTCAAGTAGACATGGCGATAGCGCCTTGCCGGGGTCTTGTTGAACCCTTCAGTATCAATAACCGCTATAAAGTCGTTCATGGATGCGACGTGTAGCAGTCCACACAATCCATAAAACTAAGGGAATTGATGCTCCTGCGATGAGCTCAGGCTGTATGTCTAAACCTGCTGCTTTACTTGCCTTGCCTGCATAGAGCAACAGACTAATAACGTAGTAAGAGATGGCGGCAATGGACAAGCCCTCTACAGTGCTTTGCAAGCGGAGTTGCAACTCTTGGCCCTTGGTCAACTTTTCTAGCAACAAACGGTTTTGCTCTTCTGTAGCAATATCAACGCGTGTTCTTAACAAAGAACTCGCGCGATTTATACGCTCTGACAGGGAGATAAGACGTTGTGATGTCGCCGCAACAGTTGCCATAGCGGGCGACAAGCGTCTTTTCATGAAATCACCTATTGTTTGAGTTCCAATAATTGGCGATTCTCGTAATTCGATAATGCGTTCTGTGACAAGTTTCTCGTAAGCGGCAGTAGCTGAAAACCTATAAGCATGTTCAGCAGTCATACGCTCTACAGCAGCCGCCAAGCCTACAAGTCGGGTCAATAAGGCCTGATCGTCACAATCCTTGTGCTCTAAGGAGTCAATGATGTCAGATAGCTCCTTCTCAGAATGTCCAAGCTCATTACTTACGATCTTCGCAATTGGTAGACCACGTAAAGCCATCAAACGATAAGTTTCTAACTCAAGCAATCGTTGTGAAATTCGACCTGCGCGACTCTTGCTTGTACCGTGGGGCGCGAGAACAAGCATCCGCTCAAAACCACTTTCACGAAGCCTGAAATCCGTGGCAACTAGTGAATGCGCGGGATTACCCATACGAGATGCAATCACTGGTGATTCACCAATCCACTTACGAGCTTGTTCAAGTGCAAATTGAGGGTCTGCTAGATCCTCGTGGAGCATCACTAGTTTGATTGCAGAGAATGTTTTTCCAGGAATAGAAGAAAGCCAGCCTTGTGGCAACTTTAGGTGCGACAGCAATTCAGGCTCTTGAGAGCCAAGTCCGGCATTCTCAGGTAAAGATTGAACTAGTGAATATCGAGTGAATTCAGTGTGACGCTCCCACTTCAATGTGTAGTCATTCATGCGTAAGCGCACAAAATTTCCTTGCATATCTTGCAGGCTTAATTCAGGTTGCAGTTGACGAAGGTGCTCACACTCTTGCTCTCTGCTGATCCCTTCATTAAAGACACCCACTAACAAAATAAATGCAGGTAAACGAATTCTTGCGCTAGGTCGCGCATGCACCTCATTGTGAAGAGAGGCACGTTGAGAATCATCAGGCGGCAATAAATTCATCATGCTTGATCCAGAAGAAACGAAATTTTAATTCTCGCCATGAGAAAAGATAGGATCGAATTTTCAAAATAATGCGTCTTATGAAGCGCCCTATTTCATTACATCAGTGTCTTTGCTCTTTGAGTTTCGAAGAATCAGTTCGTCAAAACTCTCTCGAACACTTTCTTTTAGCTTAGCGAACTCAATTTCAATAAATTCTTTAAGCTCTCTTGATAACGCTACTTCATTCTGACTCATAAGGTCCCCCCTTCAACTAATTCATAAGCGGGTTTGGGCCCACAAAGCTATAGCCAATAGAAGCCCCAACAAGCAACTCCATCCAGAAAAGAACCAGCGCAAAACAGATGCATGCGGTATGAACCCAACCCCACGAACAAACCCTGCATTCATTGACCAAAATAAGGCAAGTGCAAGCCAATGATTAGCTCGGCCGTCTAGATCAGTCATCAAGGGCGGGAAAACGGTGCCCACTAACATGATGAGGATGCCTACAGCTAAGGCCGGAAAATTCATGGTCGCTTATGGCTTTCAGTTCGCTCCTCTTGCAGTTCGCCCCACATAGCATTCATGATCGCTAAAAGAACAGCAAATCCAACACCTAAGACCCAAGCAAAGTACCACATATCTGATTCCTTTAATAAGCGCTATGTTCGTTAGCCTGAATGTGTTCAATCGTCACTTTGCCCCGCATTACACCGTAGGCCCATGACGTATACATGATGATCAGTGGCATAAAAACTAAAGCCGCAACAAGCATGATGCCTAATGACAAGTGACTCGAGACACTATCCCAAACAGTCAAACTTGCACTGGGCATCGTGCTCGATGGCATGATGAACGGAAACATGCTTGCGCCTGCGGTTCCAATAACTCCTATCACTGCGAATGATGAAGAAACGAATGCCAATAAAGTTCTACGCAACAGCAGAAGCGTAGCCGCGTTAAGTGCACCGAATCCCCCAAGTATTGGAAGAGTCCAAAGAATTGGGAATTGATGGTAATTACTCATCCATGCGCCCGCTTCCTTAACGACCGTTTTACTTAAAGGATCTGGCATAGCCGACGGATTGATGATCGATGTGATTCGATACCCGTCAATATGCTGAATCCCAAAGCCCGCTAAAACAAATGCAAGCACCATGACGACAGCGGCCCAAATGCCGGCCTTAATAGAACGAGCTTGAATTGCACCTTCAGTTCGATGGGACAGATAACAAGCACCTTGGAGCGTGATCATTGCACTACTAACAACACCAGCCAAGAGAGCAAATGGGTTTAGAAGTTGCCAAAAGCTTCCTGAGTAAGTTGAGATCAAATAACTATCAAAGGAAAAAGGCACTCCTTGCAACAAATTGCCAAATGCCACACCAAAGATTAGCGGTGGAACTGCACCGCCAATGAACAGACCCCAGTCCCAAGTGCTACGCCAAGTTGAGTTATGTATCTTGCTTCGATAGTCAAAACCAACAGGACGGAAAAACAGAGCCCATAAAACGGCAAGCATTGCCCAGTAAAACCCACTAAATGCTGTCGCATAGACCAAGGGCCAGGCAGCAAAAATAGCTCCACCCGCGGTGATGAACCAAACTTGGTTGCCATCCCAGTGAGGTCCGACAGTATTGATAACCACGCGACGCTCTACATCGTTTCGGCCCACAAATGGCAAAAGAGTACCTACGCCCATATCGTGACCATCCATGATGGCGAATCCGCCGAGTAAGACACCAACCAATAGCCACCAGATGAGTTTTAAATTTTCATAATCAAACATTTAGTGCCCCTCATTAGCGTAACGACCAGTGCCTAAGCTTCCAGGCCCCATTCGCGCGAACTTGACCATCAAGAAAACCTCAACAACGAGAAGTACGGTGTAGAAGATGATGAAACCAGCCAATGAACCATACAGACTGTTAACCGTCAGTGTCGATACGCTCATATGCGTAGGCAGTACACCGTAAATAGTCCAAGGTTGACGTCCGTACTCTGCAACAAACCAACCTAGTTCACAAGCGATCCATGGTGCTGGAAGCATCCAAAGAGCTGCACGCAGTAGATATGGGTGTTCAGAACATTTAGATTTCAAAGTCGTCCAGAATGCGGCGGCAAACAAGATCAACATGGCGAAACCTAGGCCCACCATGACTCTAAAACTCCAAAACATTGGCGTGACTCTAGGAACGGTATCGTTAACAGCCTTTTCAATGATTTCTGGGGTAGCAAGACTCACGTCATCGACATATTTTTTCAACAAGAACCCAAAACCTAAGTCGTTCTTGTATTCTTCAAATCTGCGTTTTACTTCGACGCTCTCGCGGTTGTTACGAAGTTCATCAAGTGCCTTGACTGCAACAATTCCACGCTTGATTCGTTCACGATTCTTTGCTTTGATTTCATGAATGCCTGGTATCTCTTTTGTCAAAGAGCGCGTGCCAATCAACCCCATAACCCAAGGAATATCAACTTCCCAGTTGTTTTTTGACTCCGCTTCATTAATGCTTGCGATTAATGTGAGTGAGGCAGGCGCGGGTTTGGTTTCCCACATTGCTTCAAGAGCGGCCATCTTTGTTTGTTGAGCCTCGCCAACGGTGTAGCCTGACTCGTCCCCCAAGACAATAACGCTCAGAACTGAAGCCAATCCGAAAGCTGAAGCAACTCGAAAACTACGTTTTGCAAATTCAACATCTTGCTTTTTCAGCAAGAACCAAGATGAAATTGAAAGAACAAACATTGCACCCGTTGTGTATCCAGCTGAAACAGTGTGGACAAACTTCGCTTGTGCATCTGGATTAAACACAACAGACCAGAAGTCTGTCATCTCCATACGCATGGTGACATAGCTAAATTCGGCACCAACTGGGTTTTGCATCCAACCATTAGCAATCAGGATCCAAAGCGCACTCAAATTTGTACCAACAGCCATCAGTATGGTGACCATCAAATGCTGGGGTCTGCTTAGCCGATCCCACCCAAAAAAGAACAGACCAATAAAAGTTGATTCCAAGAAAAAGGCCATCATCCCCTCTATCGCAAGTGGAGCGCCAAAGATGTCGCCTACATAGTGGGAATAGAAAGCCCAATTTGTACCGAACTGAAACTCTAAGGTGATGCCTGTCGTAACACCAAGAGCAAAGTTGATACCAAACAACTTGCCCCAGTAACGGGTCATATCCTTCCAAATTACGTTACCCGTCATCACGAATACAGTTTCCATGATCACCAGCAACCAGACCATTCCTAAAGTTAGGGGCACGAAGAGGAAGTGATACATAGCAGTTGCAGCAAACTGCAACCTAGAAAGATCGACTAGTTGTTCTGAAATCATTTGGGTGACTCTTCCTGTTTCTGTTGACTGCTAATTTTTTCGAAAACACTATCCGCATTCACATTTACTTTGGCATCTTTCACAAAGAGCCACCACAGAATAGCCAGCGCACATAGCTTTAGAAGTACGAAGATGATTAAGTGCCTAACAAGCTTGTCATCTGGTGTTTTCATATGAATTTCAATGATGATTTAATCAATGGTGAAGAAAAAATGACTGATTTGAATCAGTTGACAAAGGAATTTGACTACTCTTAGGTTTGCCAACTAACAAATGATCCTGTAACCACATTTGCATATCAAATTTAAGTTTGTCTTGGTCAAAGAATTTCTAGTGCGACTTCTCAGCCCTTAATATTTAAGTATTAGGCTTGACCTCGAGCAACTGCTCTTCACATTTGATTGGAACAACTTCAACTTGAAGTCCATTAACAATAAGCACTGGACAAGTAACGATTTTCAAACTTGCTCAAGCACCTCCAAGCGAATAGCCAACTAGGAGGATTTCTCACTTAACTTTTGTCAGTTGCAACATTGGAATGGGCTTCTTGATTTAACCGATCACAGACTTCTTGAACCGATTGGGTATATTCCATCTGTCGAAGATTTTTAGACCGAATTCAGATGCCTTCGATCAATCAGTAACCAACAAATCTGGTCGATCTATTCTGTACTGACGGCCTCTTTTGTCCAGTTGAGTAAGTACACCAGCGTTAATGAGTTTGGCAACTTCTCTGCTGATAGTTTCTAGAGTTAGATCTAGCATTGCACCCATGTCTTCTCTTGAAAACATAGTAGTTAATGATGGATCAAAGTCGTCTCGCATCTTTAATACGAACCTAGCTACTCGCTGTTTGGCGCTACCAAAATTTAGGTCAGCCAACCAATCATCTGCATCTCGCAATGTTTTTTGCCACTTGATCATCAAAGATTTATGAATCTTTGGGCTATTACTGGCTAAGTTATCTATAACACTCAACGGAATACGACAAACTTGTACATCAGTCAATGTGTATGCATCGGTATCGTAGTGTTGATTTGCAAGAGCCTCCAATCCTGCCACATCTCCTGCTCGTAGTACTCGAACGATTCGCTCACGTCCATCTTGAGAAACGCGAACAATCTTTAGCATGCCCTGTCGAACGGTAAAAATTCCGAGTGCACTGCGTCCTTCGCTGTAGACCTTTTCTCCTGCTGGAAAATTTAAGTCATCAATTGGAGCATGGATAAACTCAAAGTCTGACTCTTCCAAATCGGAAAAGAGGACTAAGTTTCTGATTTGACAACTGCGACAGTCGGAAGTCCCCTGCCAAGCAGACTCATTCTTGATTGGAATCACGGAAAAACCTTCTTTTGATGCTTGCATCAAAGCTAAGACTGTGCATTTTAAGCGGCATCTATTTATATTAGCAATGACAAATATAAAGTGGTAAATTACCGATGTGGTCCATGATTTTTAACGGATTCCGACATGAACAGACAGCAGCAAAAAGAATTTCTTGAAGCAACAGCTTGGCTTCGCCCATTCACTAAGTGGGCCGCTGCCTTTTCATTCAAAACATCAAGATTTCTTCCGGCGTTAATTAGAAATCTACCGTTAAAAATTGTGAAGAAAATTCTTATGGGTTATCAGCGTAGATTGTCCTCAGGTGCAAGCTGTGGCACTTGTAGCTAACCAAGCAATGCATCGATAAACTTCAAATAGATTCAAGATCCACTGTTGACAAGTCTTGAGTTTACCAAATAGATTTCTACTTATATAAACAAGTAGTTATTGATGATGCATTGAGGTCCTATATAAATGGAACATGTTGTTTGCCAATATTGCAGCAGCACAAACTGGGTTCATCCCGATAAGTTTGAAGTTGAACTCACCTGCGGTAAGTGTTACGAGCTTCTATTTAACGGTCATCTAGCTTCTGTTACAGAGTCACAACTTGCTTCCCACATAGCCTAGAACGAGATTCCCGTCGTAGTCGACTATTGGGCTCCTTGGTGCAGACCACGCCAAATGAAGACTCCTGAGTACGAAAAGCTTGCGGCCTGATTGAACCTTAAGCCAGATTCCTAAAAGCAGATACTGAGGACAATACAAATGCTGGTGTCCGGCACAACATTTGGAGCATATCTACCCTAGAGATCTTCATTGGTGGTAAGGAAATCACACCAATTCAGGAGCAAAATCTGCCGCCAATCTTGCTCAATGGGTAAGAGTTCAAGTTATCAAATAACAAGAATTAAGAAACTTTTCGAAG
>JBEGOM010000013.1:0-52063 GCA_041181985.1 Pseudomonadota bacterium
TGGGTGATTTACGGATACACCGTTGCGTTCTCAGGTGGCTCGCCGTTCTTTGGCGGCTTTGACAAGTTGTTCTTCAAAGGCATCACGCCTGACTCTGTGGCTGCCACATTCAGCAAGGGTGTTGTGATTCCTGAACTCTCGTTCGCAGCTTTCCAAGCCACGTTCGCCGCCATCACTTGTACCTTGATCGTGGGTGCATTTGCTGAACGCGCACGTTTCTCTGCTGTGTTGTTGTTCTGCGTGTTGTGGTTCACTTTCAGCTACTTGCCGATTGCTCACATGGTTTGGTATTGGGACGGCCCAGACGCCATCACCAGCCCTGAAACCCTCGAGACCGTGACCGCTGCTGCAGGTTGGTTGTGGGCCAAAGGTGCACTCGACTTCGCTGGTGGTACTGTGGTGCACATCAACGCAGCGGTCGCTGGTTTGGTCGGTGCTTATGTGATCGGCAAGCGCGTCGGTTACGGCAAAGAATCTATGGCGCCTCACAGCCTCACGTTGACCATGGTCGGTGCGTCTCTCTTGTGGGTGGGTTGGTTTGGTTTCAACGCTGGCTCGAACCTCGAAGCCAACGGTGTGACAGCCCTCGCATTCGTCAACACCTTGGTGGCCACTGCTGCTGCTACGTTGAGCTGGATCGCTGGTGAAGCATTGTCTAAAGGCAAAGCCTCTATGTTGGGCGCAGCCTCAGGTGCTGTGGCTGGTTTGGTGGCCATCACCCCCGCTTGCGGTTTCGTGGGCCCCATGGGCGCCATCGTGATCGGCTTGTTGGCTGGTTTGTTCTGCCTCTGGGGTGTGAACGGTTTGAAACGCATGCTCGGTGCTGACGACTCACTCGATGTGTTCGGTGTGCACGGCGTGGGTGGTATCTTGGGCGCGTTGTTGACCGGTGTGTTTGCAGCCCCTTCATTGGGCGGCACAGGCATCTTCGACTACGTGGCTAATGCTGCTAACCCTGAGTATGTGATCATCGATCAAGTGTGGATTCAGTTCCAAGCCGTGGTGACCACCATTGTTTGGTCAGCTGTGGTGTCCTACATCGCCTACAAACTGGTTGACTTGGTGCTCGGTCTGCGTGTCAGCGAAGAAGAAGAGCGCGAAGGTCTGGACATCAGCTCACACGGCGAAACGGCCTACCACCGTTAAGCACAACAGGTTTTTTTCAAGTACCTTTCAAGTTTTCCTTGGACTTTCAGCCCGCCTCACCGGCGGGCTTTTTTATTGTTTTTTGAAGAAGCTGTTCAAAAAATTCAAGCCATAGCTTGAACACAGCCATTACCATGCCTGTCATGCAAGCCTTATTGAACGATTTCTCCGACCGCATTCGCCAAGCCTCCGCAGCGGGCTCGCCCTTGCGCATCCGCGGCGGCGGTAGCAAAGACTTTTATGGTCAGTCCCTGGTGGGCGAGGTACTCGACATCACACCCTATCAAGGTGTGTTGAGCTATGAGCCCAGCGAATTGGTGATCACGGTGCGGGCTGGTACACCGCTGGCAGAGGTGCAAGCCATGCTGGCACAAAAAGGCCAATGCTTGGCGTTTGAGCCGCCGCATTTCACACAATCGTGGGGTGCGTCATCCGCTGCTGGCAAAGGTGTGGGTGCCACGGTGGGCGGTATGGTCGCCGCTGGACTATCGGGCCCCGCGCGCGCGAGTGTGGGCACCGTGCGCGATTTTGTGTTGGGCGCACGACTCATCAACGGCAAAGGCGAACACCTCACCTACGGTGGGCAAGTTATGAAAAACGTGGCGGGCTATGACGTGTCGCGTTTGCTGGCAGGCAGCATGGGGCAATTGGGTTTGATCACCGAAGTGTCGCTCAAAGTGTTGCCTGTGGCACCCGGTGAAGCCACCTTGATGTGTGCAGGTGTATCGCAAGCGCAAGCGCTTGAATTGCTCAACCGATGGGGTGGTCAACCGTTGCCTTTGAACGCCAGCGCTTGGGTGCATGACTCCACCGCACAAGTTGCACAAGATATGTTGTTTGTGCGCTTGCGCGGCGCAGTGGCTGCGGTTGAAACAGCTGTCAACAAAATGGGCGCAGATGCACAAGCTTTGGGCGCACAAGTGACTTGCATGGAAAACGCGCAAGCCGAGCGCGATTGGCAAGCCAGTGGCGAACACACGCTGCCGTTCTTCACCCAATCACCTAGCGAAGACGATTGTTTGTGGCGCATGTCGTTGCCACAAACCGCGCCGGTGCTAGACCTTCCTTATGCCAACTACATTGAGTGGCATGGCGCACAACGTTGGCTCTGGGCGCCCGCCAGTGCAGCACAGCGTTTGCGTGATGCGGCGCGTCAAGCGGGTGGTCATGTGACATTGTTCAAAACCAGTGCCGCGCATGGCGATGCCGACAAATCGGTCGGTGTGTTCACGCCCCTCGATGCGGTGCATCAACGCATTCAAAGCGAATTGAAAAAACAGTTTGACCCTGCCAATATTTTTTGTCGTGGTCGTGCTTGAAGATAAAACAACAACGCCCCAACATCGCAAGCTTGAAATTTCGGTGCTCGACCTTCTCATTCACACACCATGCAAACCCACTTAGCCCCTGAATACCAAAACACCCCCGAAGGTCGGGAAGCCGAAGCCATTTTGCGCAAGTGTGTGCATTGTGGTTTTTGCACCGCCACCTGTCCCACCTATCAATTGTTAGGTGACGAACTCGATGGTCCGCGTGGTCGCATTTATTTGATGAAGCAAGTGCTCGAAGGTGCTGAGCCTACGCGCGCCACACAACAGCACTTGGACCGATGCCTCACTTGCCGCAACTGTGAAAGCACTTGTCCCAGCGGAGTGCAGTATGGTCACTTGGTAGACATTGGTCGTAAATTGGTGGATGCCAAAGTCGAGCGTCCTATGGGCGAGCGCATGTTGCGATGGGCTTTGAAAGAAGGCTTGCCCTCACCTTTGTTTGCACCTGCGATGAAGATGGGACAAGCGGTGCGTGGCCTGTTGCCCAAAGCCTTGCAAGCCAAAGTGCCGGCCCCTCAAAACGCAGGTGCTTGGCCCACGCAAACGCACGCACGCCAAGTGTTGATGTTGGCCGGTTGTGTGCAACCTTCTATGTTGCCCAACATCAACACCGCCACCGCACGCGTGCTCAATGCCGCAGGCATTCAAACCTTGGTGGCACCAGAAGCCGGTTGTTGTGGTGCGGTGAAATTTCACCTCAACGACCACGATGGCGGCATGGACCACATGCGTCAAAACATCGATGCGTGGTGGCCTTATGTGGAGCAGGGCGTCGAAGCCATCATCATGAACGCCTCAGGCTGTGGTGTGATGGTGAAAGACTACGGCCATGTGTTGCAACACGACGCAGCCTACGCCGAAAAAGCCAAACGCATCAGCGCAATCACCAAAGACTTGAGCGAGTTGTTGCCAGACTTGGTGCCAACTCTCAAACCCAAACTGAACAGTGCCGCACTCCAACAAGCAGGCTTGCAAGCGTTTCATCCACCGTGCACTTTGCAACATGGCCAACAACTCAAAGGTGGGGTTGAAAAACATTTGAGCGACTTAGGCTTTGAGGTGAAGGTGTCCACTAACGAAGCCCATTTGTGTTGCGGCTCAGCGGGTACCTATTCGGTGCTCAACCCCGACATCAGCTACACCTTGCGCGACCGCAAACTCGGGCATTTAGATGCGTTGCAACCCGCGGCCATCTTGAGTGCCAATGTGGGCTGCATCACCCATTTGCAAAGCGGCACCGATGTGCCTGTGAAGCATTGGGTGGAGGTATTGGACGCGGCGCTGGCTTAGTCTCTCGTGAGCTTGTTGAGTGCAACTCGTGTTGTGGGTTTCTCGAAGCTGATACCTTCGAAGAATGAACCCAGCCAAATCCATCGTTGAAAACAAGTTCACCCATGCAAAGCAGGTTGCAGGCGGGGGCGAACCGCCTGATAATGAGCTCAGCACGGAGCACCGCATGACCGCCCTCGAAACCCGACTGGACACGATACTGCCGACCTTGGCGACCAAGGCCGACATTGCGGGCGTTCGTGCCGACATCCATCAAGCCGTGGGCGAAACCCACAAATGGATGATTGCTACCGTCATTGGTTTATTTTTGGGTTTTGGCGGTTTGTTCTTGGCCATGAGCAACGCACTCAAACCCACCCCGATGATGATGCAGCCTCAGCCCATCATCATCCAAGTGCCGGTGGCGCCGCAAAAGTAGGGCGCAACTTCAGTGTTCAGCGCTACACATGCAGGGTAGTGCCCTGCAATTTCAACTCACTTAACTCACTTGGCCAAAGCCGCTTCAATGTCGGCGGCAATTTTGGCTGGCGCATCTTGCGGCGCATAGCGTTTGATCACTTGGCCCTCTTTGTTCACCAAAAATTTGGTGAAGTTCCATTTGATGCCTTCGGTGCCCAACAGGCCAGGCGCTTGTGACTTCAGCCATTGGTACAACGGGTGTGCATCCGCGCCATTGACATCGATCTTCTCCATCATGGTGAAGCTCACGCCGTAGTTTTTCTGACAAAACGCACCAATCTCGCTGTTGCTGCCGGGGTCTTGTGCGCCAAATTGGTTGCATGGAAAACCAATCACCTCTAGGCCTTGTGCAGCGTATTGTTGGTGCAGTTTTTCCAAGCCAGCAAATTGTGGTGTGAAGCCGCACCCGCTGGCGGTGTTCACAATCAACAACACGCGCCCTTGCAAATCTGCAAATGACAAGGGCGTTCCATCAATGCGTGTGGCAGACATTGTTGCAAGTGAAGATGTCATCGAAGGTCTTTCAGAAAATGTTGAACGACAAAGAAAGTTCAAGTATTAACCGTGCAAATCGTCGTGACGCGCGATGTTGAGCAAGCGCTCAAGTTCTTCCGCGTGATGCACTTGGTTGTGCTCATGCCATCGTTTGATGAGCCACATCACAAAGCCCACCAACACACCAAATGCGGTGATGGCACCAAAGGCTGTCAAACCCATGCCGGTGGACAGGGTGTACAAACCGCCCAAACCCAAAATACACAATTGCTCGTTGAGGTTTTGCACGGCAATCGAGCGACCCGCACCCATCAAGTTGTGCCCCCGGTGTTGCAACAAAGCATTCATGGGCACCACCAAAAAGCCACCCAAGCCACCCAACACAATCAAAAACGGCACTGCCAACCAAAGTTGGTCAATGAAATTCATGGCCACCACAAACACACCCATGGCAATGCCCAAGGGCATGAGTTGTGTGGCATGTTCGAGGCGTGTTTTCATAGACGCCACCACAGCACCCACGGCGGTGCCAATGGCCACCACGCCCACCAAGCTAGAGGCTTGTGTGGTGCTGTAGCCCAAAGCCGCAGCGCTCCATGCCAGCACGATGTAGCGCAAGTTGCCGCTCACGCCCCAAAACAAAGTCGTGGTAGCCAATGAAATTTGCCCGAGTTTGTCGTGCCACAAGCGTTGGTTGCAATGCCAAAAATCGGGCAACAAAGCCACCAAGTTGTGCAACATGCTTTTGTCAGCGTCGTGACGCATGGGGACCAAAGCAGCCCCAGTGTAGGGAATGCGTTTGTTGAACCAAGCAGCCAAGGCATACACAAAAATCAACAAACTGATGGCCGCTTCAGCCGGGGTGTCAACGCCAGTGGTGATGAGCGGTATGTCGCATGACAACAACAACGAAGACAAGTTGTGCCCCACCAATTGCCCCCCCAGCAACACGCCCAAAATGATCGAGCCGATGGTCAAGCCTTCAATCCAACCATTGGCTTTGACCAATTGCGAGGCAGGCAACAACTCGGTCAAGATGCCGTACTTGGCGGGCGAATAAGCGGCAGCGCCCAAGCCCACCACGGCGTACGAGATGAGCGGGTGCACGCCAAACAGCATCATCAAACAGCCCACCACTTTGATGGTGTTGCTGATCAGCATCACCTCGCCCTTGGGCCGCGAGTCGGCAAAGGCGCCCACAAAGGGGGCCAGCACCACATAAAACAGGGCAAACATGGGTACCAGCGCGGCACGCTGCCATTCGGGCGCGCCGTCTGCTTTGAGTAATTCGACGGCTGTGACAAACAGCGCGTTGTCGGCCAACGAGCTGAAGAACTGAGCCGACATGATGGTGTAAAAACCGCGCTTCATGAAGAATCTGTCAAGTTGCAAGACCGTGTGAAGGTCTCGCGATTTCTTAGTTTTGAGTTGCAACGCAGGTTATATCACGCGGGTGCCACAATATTGCCTATGCCCCGTCCAATTCAAGCCTTTGTTCACACCGACGCCCTCCGTCACAACCTCCACCGTTTGCGCAGCGCCGCACCTGATGCGCGGGTGTGGGCGGTGGTCAAGGCCAATGCGTATGGACACGGCATTGAGCGCGTGTTTGAAGGCTTGCGTGCTGCCGATGGGTTTGCGTTGCTCGATTTAGACGAAGCGCAACGCGTGCGTGCCTTGGGCTGGCGCGGGCCGGTGTGGTTGCTCGAAGGTGTGTTTGAAGCACGCGACCTCGAAGTGTGTTCGCGCTTAGACCTGTGGCACACGGTGCACTGCGACGAACAAATTGACATGCTCAGTCGCCACAAAACACAACTGCCGCATCGCATTTTTCTCAAAATGAACAGCGGCATGAACCGTTTGGGCTTCACGCCCACGCGTTTTCGCTCCGCTTGGACGCGCTTGAACCAATTGCCTCAAGTGGATGAAATTTCTTTGGTCACCCACTTCAGTGACGCCGATGGCGACAAAGGTGTGGCCGAACAAATGGCATTGTTCACCCGCACCACCGAAGATTTGCCCGGCGAACGCACCACTTGCAACAGCGCTGGTTTGCTGCGACACGCATCAGCACCACCCGTAGCAGCAGATTGGGTGCGCCCAGGCATTGCGCTCTATGGCAGTGCACCTGATTTTCCGCAGCACGACATCGCGCATTGGCAACTACAACCCACCCTGAGTTTGCGCAGCCAAGTCATTGCGGTGCAAGAACTGCAAGCAGGCGACACAGTGGGTTATGGCTCCACCTTTGTGGCCGAGCGCGCGATGCGCATAGGCATCGTGGCGTGTGGGTATGCCGATGGTTACCCACGCCACTGCGCTACGGGCACACCGGTGTTGGTCAATGGTGTGCGCACACGCACGGTGGGGCGCGTCAGCATGGACATGTTGGCCGTCGATTTAACGCCCGTGCCCAATGCAGGCTTTGGTGCAGAAGCCACCTTGTGGGGGCGCGCGGCTACGGGTCAGGTGTTGCCGATTGACGAGGTGGCACACGCCGCTGGCACCGTGGGCTATGAGTTGATGTGTGCTGTGTCGGCACGCGTGGGCTTCACACAAGACTGAGCGCGTGACACACGCTTTGCCCCTGCGTCATTTTTTTCTCGCGCTGTTGGTGGTGGCGGTGTGGGGCAGCAATTTTGTGGTCATTAAAAACGCGTTGTCGCATTTGCCACCGTTGTTGTTTGCGGCTTTGCGTTTTTCAATGGCGTTTTTGCCCGCCGCATTTTTCTTTCGGCGACCCGATGTGCCGCTGCGCAATTTGGCAGCTTATGGTTGTTTGATTGGCTTGGTGCAGTTTGGTGCTTTGTATATCGCAATCGATGGCCACATTGCACCGGGCTTGGCCTCGTTGGTGGTGCAAACGCAGGTTTTTTTCACCATTGGTTTGTCGATGCGACTCACCGGTGAACGCGTGCAAAGTTTTCAATGGTTGGCTTTGTTGTTGGCGGTGTCGGGCATTGGCGTGATTGGCGCACACACCGACGCGAGCACCACTTGGGTGGGTTTGATGCTGGCGTTGTTGGCCGCTTTGGGTTGGTCTTTGGGCAATATGGTGGGCAAGCAAGCTGGCCCCGTCAACATGCTGGCCTATGTGGTGTGGTCTAGTGCGTTTGCTGTGCCCCCGTTGCTGCTGTTGTCATGGTTGACAGAAGGTTGGCCGGCCATGCAAACAGGTGTGTTGCAAGCTGATGCGTTCACTTGGACCGCCGTGGCATGGCAAGCTTGGGGCAACACCTTGTTTGGTTATGCGGCGTGGGGTTGGTTGTTGGCAAGACATCCAGCCTCGGTCATCACGCCCATGGCATTGTTGGTGCCAGTGTTTGGCATGGGGGCCTCGGCGTGGTTGTTGGCAGAGCCGCTGCCTGATTGGAAATTGCTTGCCGCTGCTTTGGTGATGACGGGCTTGAGCTTGAATGTGTTGTGGCCGCATTGGCGTGCTTCGCGTGTGGCGAAGGACAGCGATGGCTAAGGCTCACATTGAGTCATAGAGTTTGCAAGGCTCAAACCGAAGCCTTTTTACTATGAAAGTTTTTACGCAGCGAGCAGTGTTCAATCAGGCTCGCTCGGGTACAACCCCAAACCTTGCGCATGCAAACGCGACAATCCCAACAGCGCATCGGTGAATGGTGTGGCCACACCGGTGATTTGCCCCAACTCGCGCACCGCACTCACCAACGCGTCTAACTCCACGGCGCGTTTGGCTTCGATGTCTTGCAACATCGATGTTTTGAAAGCGCCCAGTTTGCGCGTCACCGCATGTCGGTCTTCGGGTTGCTGGTCAATCGGTATGCCAATGCGTTCGCCAATGGCTTTGGCTTCTAACATCACATTGGAAATAAATTGACGCACCAAGTCGTCGTTCAAAATCTTGTCGGTGGTTGCACCCGTGATGGCGCTGACGGGGTTGACCGTCATGTTGCCCCACAATTTGTACCAGGTGTCTTTTTGTATTTGCTGTGACAGCGTTGCATCAAACCCAGAGCGTTGCAGCAGGTCCAACAAAGCTTGCGCGCGTGCAGATGTTTTACCAGAGGGTTCGCCAATGATCAAACCATTGCCAAAGTGATGTTGCACTTGCGCAGGGCCTTTGAGCGAACAACTGGCGTGTACCACACAGCCCATGATGTGTTCAGGGGGTATCGATTGTGCAATCACGCCGTTGGCATCGACGCTCTTCAACGGTGTGTTGGCATGCGCCCCGCCAAAGCCTTGCAAGAACCACCAGGGCACGCCATTCATCGCGGTCAGCACAACGGTGTGGGGGCCAATCAACGGTGCGATGTGTTTGGCCACCTCTTGCAATGCAGGGGCTTTCACCGCGATCACAACCAAATCTTGCACACCCAAATCGCTCGGGTTGGCGCTGGTTTGCACCGTGGTTTGCAACACCTGTTCACCGCTGTGCAAACGCAAGCCGTGTTGTTGCAAGGCACGCAAAGTGTCGCCGCGTGCAACGACTGACAGTTGCACATTGCGTTGTTGCGCCACTCGCGCACCGATCCAGCCGCCAATGGCGCCTGCGCCGTAAATACAAATTTTTGTAAAAGTCATGTCGCGATCTCAAAGAGAAGGTGCATGTGTTGATGAGAACATCAACGCATGTACTTCAGTGTTTGTAGCTGTCGTCTATGCGGTCCACTTGCCGCGTCAGTGCATCAAACACATCGACACCTGCGCCACCGTGTTTCCGGTCAAACTGCAAGGAGTCGCGTGTGCATTTCGCAGCCACTGCTTCGGGCACCGGCAAGGGTTGGCCCATGCTGAGGGTGGCCATTTGAATTTCGCAGGCGCGTTGCAACGTCCACAAAATCGCAAGCGCTTCGGGCAGCGTGCTGCCCCACGACAACAACCCATGGTTGCGCAAAATCACTGCTTGCTTGTTGCCAATGCTTTTGAGCACACGCGGGCCTTCTTCCATGTGCACGGTGATGCCTTCAAAATCGTGGTACGCCACCATGTCATGCAGTTGTGCCGAATAAAAATTGCTCTGCGACAAACCATCTTTCAAACTCGCCACGGCCACACCTGCGGTGGTGTGGGTGTGCATCACGCAGTGAGCACCGTCAATACCATCGTGCAATGTGGAGTGCAACACAAAGCCAGCGGGATTGACCGGAAACTTCGAGCCATCCAAGATGTCGCCCTTCAAATTGATCTTCACCAAATTGCTGGCCGTGACTTCGCTGTAATGCAAACCAAATGGGTTGATCAAGAATTGTTTGTCGTCACCACTCACGCTGTCGGGCAAACGAACGGTGATGTGGTTGTAGATCATCTCGGTCCAACCAAGCATGGCAAAAATGCGATAGCACGCTGCGAGTTGTAAGCGTGCGGCCCATTCGTCGGGGTGAAAGTTGTGTGACATGTGAGCCAATCTATGAAGTCAATGAAAGTTGTTTGTTGTGGCCAAGGGCTTACTCACAAAGCGCTGTCGTGTTAACCAACGAAGGCTTCAATACACCCGACCTTTGTCATTCGCAGGATTGGCTTTGGGCAAACTGTCTTTGAACTTTTGCGCCAAGGCAGACGTTTGACGCGCCAAGATGACTGCATCGACACCGACTGCCACAAACAGCGCACCGAGCGACAAGTAGTGACGCGCCAAGGTTTCATCGGCCATCAAAATGCCAGGGGCTTTGCCGGCTTTCACAATGCGTGCAATCGCATCTTCAATGGCGGCTTGCACTTCGGGGTGAGTGGGGTTGCCCATGTGGCCCATCGAGGCCGACAAATCGGCTGGGCCAATGAACACGCCGTCTACACCTTCGGTGGCTGCAATGGCGTCTAAGTTTTTCAAAGCTTCGCGTGTTTCGGCTTGCACCAACACACACACTTGTGCATTGGCTTCTTTGCCGTAGTTGGGGTAACGGCCCCAACGCGCAGCGCGTGTGCCCGCCATGCCGCGAATGCCACCCTTGCCATCGTCTTGTGGGTAGCGACAGGCTTTCACAATCGCAGCCGCTTGATCAGCGGTGTCGACCATGGGTACCAACACGGTGGGTGCGCCGATGTCCAAAATTTGTTTCAACAAAGCCGGTGCATCGTGCGGCACACGCACCACAGGGTTGGCACCGGGATAGCCGTTGACGGTTTGCAGTTGTGACAACAAAGTGGTGAGGTCGTTGGGGCCGTGCTCGCCGTCGAGCACCAACCAGTCAAAGCCTGCACCCGCACAAATTTCTGCGCTGACGGCGTTGCCCAAACCCATCCACAAACCAATTTGTGGTTGTTTGTTGTGCAGGGCTTGTTTGAACAGATTGGTAGGTGTTTGCATGGTGTGTCTCTATGTCAATGTGAAAAAAGGGTGAAGAAAAAATCTCAAAAAATTCAAATCTCAAACAAATGTGAATTGCAAACAACCCAAAGGGCCATAGTCTGCTTCAAACACATCGCCAACTTTGGCGCCGACAGGGCGTGTGAACGAACCGGCCAACACAATTTCGCCCGCCTCCAAATGTTCGCCCCAAGGCGCGAGTTTGTTGGCCAACCAAGCAATGCCCACTGCGGGATGGCCTTGCACGCCTGCGGCCAAGCCGGTTTCTTCCACCACGCCGTTTTGTTTCAGTACCGCACCGCACCAAGGCAAGTTGGTCGTGTTGGGGTTGACGCGTTCGCCACCCAACACAATGCCCGCATTGGCCGCGTTGTCGCTGATGGTGTCAAACACTTTGCGCATGATTTTGGTGTGGCGGTCAAACTGCTCAATGCGCGCGTCAATGATTTCAACCGCAGGCGTCACATAGTCGGTGGCGGCCAACACTTGCTCGACGGTGATGTTGGGGCCGCGCAGTTCGTGTTTCAACACAAACGCCAACTCCACCTCAACACGTGGTGCGATGAAATTTTCGAAGGGAATGTTCAGCACCTGACCCGGTGTGCAGGTGTAGCGCATGTCGTCTAAGAGCGTGCCATAGTCTGGCTCGTCAATTTGACTGGCTTGTTGCATCGCGCGACTGGTGAGGCCAATTTTGTGGCCAATCATGGTGCGGCCTTCGGCAAATTTCAACTTCATCCAAGCGCGGTTGATGCGATACCCATCTTCAATCGTCATACCTGGGTAACGCTTCGAAAAATGTTCGATTTGCGTGCGCGATTTCTCAGCCTGGTTGAGTTCGGTCGCGAGTTGTTGCGTGAGTTTGTCGTCAAACATGGTTGTTGGTTCTTTAAAAATCAAAAGGTTTGCGTAGCAGCTCAAGGCTTGGCAAACAGCGGGTGAATGTTGCTGTGTTTTGAATCAAACACTTCGGCGCCCACATCGACTTGCAGGGTGATGCCGATGTGGCGTTTGGCGAACAGTTCAGCAAAGTAGTCTTTCACCACTTGTGCCAATGTGTCGCCTGCGCGTTGTTGTGTGGCCTCGCTTCTGCCTCGGCCCATGCGTATATTCAAATACATGAAAGCGTAGTCACCATTGCCACCCGCAGCCTTGCTTGCGCTGCCGTCGTCGGCCACGGCAAAGTGTTTGGCAGGGTAGGCCAAAACGCGTGTGCCGCCGGTAGGGAAGATTTGTTTGCCTGCTTCATCTTGGATGGTTTGCATGGCGTTGGCTAGGGTGCGACAGAGTTTGGACATGTCGGTTTCGTTGTCTAGCTGGGGGGTGTAGTAGATCACTAGATGTGGCATTCGTTTCTTCTCTTGCTTTTTTGCTGTGCTCGCTGTGGACGTTGTGTATTGGCCGCTTCTTCATGCTGTACCAGAAATCATCAGCGGCCAACACACAACATCCACAGACTGCGGCTTGCTGTTTTGGTGTTGAGGCTGTTTCTGGCGCCGCATTTTTTACTGACTTTTATAACCTGCTCACTGTTTGAAAACCCTTTGCGCTGCTCGCTTGCGCTTCGGGAATTTGCTTACCGTCTTGTTTTGTCACCGGAAATATCGCGTTGAGTTGGCCCGTGCCTGATGCGCCGAAGTAAGGGGTGATGATTTCTACCGGTGCATCGTAGGCGCTCCAACCCAGTGCGCCTAAGAGCATAGCGGTGTCGTGCATGAAGCCTTCGCCGTGGCCTTTGGATGCGTACTCGGGCAGCATGGTGCAGAAGTCATTCCATTCGGCGTTTTGCCACATGCGTAGCACTTGGTGGTCGAGTTGCTCTAAGAAGGGGCTCCAAATTTTGAACGCGTATTCGGGAGCCAAACCGTTTTGTGCAAAGCGGTGGCTGAGCGATCCGCTGGCCAAGAAAGCCACTTTGCCGTCGTAGTGTTTTTCAACCGCTTGTCGCATGGCCCAGCCTAAGCGTGCGCTGTCGTTCAAATAATGCGCTTGGCAGAGTGCGGACACTGACACCACTTTGAAGTGTTGGTCGTCGTTCATGTAGCGCAAAGGCACCAAGGTGCCGTACTCGGGGGCCAAGGTGGTGGCGTCGTGTGCGAGTGTTTCCACGCCGTGTTCGTTGCACACCTTTGCCAGCAAATGGCCCAGCGCAGGATTGCCTGATGATTCAAATGCCATGTTGCTGATGAAGTGCGGCAACTCGTTGCTGGTGTAAGTGCCTTTGAAATGCGGTGCGCAGTTGATGTGATAACTCGCGTTCACCAACCAATGCGTGTCAAACACCACCAGCGTGTCCACACCGAGTGCGCGGCAGCGGCGGCTGATTTCTTTGTGGCCATCGATCGCATCTGTGCGTGTGCCTTTGCGCGGGCCATCGAGCTCGCTCAAATACATCGAGGGCACATGGGTGATTTTGGCGGCGAGTGCGAGTTGTCCCATGGTCAAACTTTCTGTGGCGTGAGTGTGGGGTGCGGCATCAAACGCCCCAGTGTGGAATGTGGTGGCTGCCCAATGACACCGCCACATTTTTGGGTTCACAAAACACTTCGTAACTCCAAGTGCCGCCTTCGCGGCCGGTGCCACTGGCTTTGGTGCCGCCAAACGGTTGACGCAAGTCGCGCACATTTTGGCTATTCACAAAACACATGCCTGCTTCCACCGCTGCTGCCACACGGTGAGCCTTGCCTATGTTTTCGGTCCACACATAGCTGCTCAAACCGTAGGCAATGTCGTTGGCCAATTCAATCGCGTGCGCTTCGTCTTTGAATGGAATCAAACATGCCACAGGGCCAAAAATTTCGTCTTGTGCGATTTTCATCTTGTTGTTCACATCGGCAAACACGGTGGGCCACACAAAGTTGCCGTTCTTCACGCGTGCTGACAATTCGGGCGCGTAAGAGGGGCGATCTAAACCACCGCACACCAGTGTGGCGCCTTCTTTGGGGCCGAGCTCAATGTAGCTGCGCACCTTGGCCAAATGCGCTTGGCTGATCATGGGGCCGACGATGGTTTTTTCATCCAGCGGGTCACCCACTGCAATGCGTTTGGCGCGTTCGCTGAACTTTTGCACAAAGTCTGCATAAATGCTTTGTTGCACCAAGATGCGACTGCCCGCCGTGCAACGCTCGCCGTTGTTGCTGAAAATCATGAACACTGCGGCATCGAGTGCGCGGTCTAAATCAGCGTCTTCAAAAATCACGAAGGGTGATTTGCCGCCCAACTCCATGCTGAATTTTTTCAAGCCTGCGGTTTTGACAATGCGGTTGCCGGTGGCAGTTGAACCCGTGAACGAAATCGCACGCACATCGGGGTGCGCCACCAACGGTTCGCCCGTGTCTTGACCATAGCCGTGCACCACATTCAATACGCCAGCGGGTATGCCTGCTTCCATCGCCAAATCGCCCAAGCGTGCGGCTGTCAGTGGCGAGAGCTCACTCATTTTCAATACCGCCGTGTTGCCAAATGCCAAGCAAGGGGCCACCTTCCATGTGGCAGTCATGAAGGGCACATTCCATGGGCTGATCAAAGCGCATACACCGACGGGGTGAAACAAGGTGTAGTTCAAATGCGTGGGCGTGGGGTAGGTGTGACCATCCACACGCGTGCACATTTCGGCGAAGTAATAAAAGTTGTCTGCCGCGCGGGGAATGAGTTGCTTGCCAGTTTGTGAAATGGTTTGACCGCAATCGTTGGTTTCGGTTTGCGCAATTTCGGGCACATGCTTGGCAATCAAATCACCGAGTTTGCGAATCAGTTTGGCGCGTTCGGGTGCGGGTGTGTTGGCCCATTTCGGAAACGCTGCTTTGGCCGCCGCCACCGCTGCGTTCACTTCGTCTGCACCACCACTGGCCACTTCAGCCAACACTTCTTGGGTGGCAGGGTTGGTGGTTTCGAAAGTGCGCGCACTCTTAACTTGTTGGCCATTGATGAGGTGTGAGATGTGTTGCATGGTGTGTGCGTTTTTTGATGGTTTCAAATGTGGGTGGGTGTGGGGCTGGTCAGGCCACGCTCTCATTTTTGGCCAACACCATGTTCGTGGTGAGTGCGCCAATGCCTTCGATCTCAGTGACGATCACATCGCCTGGTTGGCAGTCGACCACACCATCGGGTGTGCCGGTCAAAATCAAATCGCCGGGGTTCAGGGTCATGAAAGTGCTGAAGTATTCGATCAAAGTGGGTACATCGAAAATCATGTCGCGTGTGTTGCCGCTTTGCGTGACTTTGCCGTTCACCGTTGTTTGCAAATGCAAATTCATGGGGCCGCCGTATTGGGCATGCACATGTGCGGCATCGACCAACCAAGGACCAATGGGCGTGCAGGCGTCGCGGTTTTTCACGCGCAAGTTTGGGCGATACCAGTTCTCTAAATAATCGCGAATCGCAAAGTCATTCACCACGGTATAGCCTTGCACATAGTCGAAAGCGTCAGCGCGTTTCACGCGGCGCGCTGTGCGGCCAATCACCACCGCGAGTTCGCATTCGTAGTGCATGAACTGCACACCTTGCGGGCGAATGGTGTGTTGGTTGTGACCGATCAATGACGCTTCGCCTTTGATGAATGCCAAAGGTTCTTTCGGTGGCTCTTTGAATGCCAGCTCTTTCGCATGGTCGGCATAGTTCAGTCCTAAGGCAATCACAGTGCGCGGACGATCAACGGGTTGCAACGGCGGCAACCATTGCACTTTGTCAAAAGCCACCACGCGTTGGTCTGACAACTTCAAAGCGCCGTTGTGTTCAACGGCATCAAAGGTTTGGCCTTCATACACCACGCGGGCGTGTTTGTGACCCGGTTTATTGTTTTGAGTTTCTGTCATGCGGCCATCTCCAAAGCAGGTGCGCTCACCAAAGTGTGTCGCATCACACCCAACGCCGGTGCTTGTGGCGCGCTGATCTCAATCACATCACCCACGCGCGCAAGGGGACGGTGACCTGCGTGGCCGCCTTGTGTGCAAATGTCTAAGCCGAGCATCAGCACATCGTTGTCACGCAGTGTCATGAAGTCGTTCACTTCGTCAATCAACGCAGTGGCGTGGCGACGCATGGCAGACAAGTCAACCGTTTGATGCAAGACACCGTTGATGTGCACTGCTAACTGCAAGGTATTTGGGTTGCCAATCACATCAGCATTCACTGCATGTGCACCCACACCCAAAAAACCATCGAGGTTTTTGTATTTCACCGGTGGTCGATAAAACCCTTGCTGTGCAACGGTGTGCGGCACAGACACATCGTTGAGCAACACATACGCTTTGGCTTTGCCATGTGCGTCCATCACCACACCGAGTGTGGCGCCCACTTCAACCTCGGGCACATCCGACGGCACCGCAATGACGCCATCGCAAGCTGTCCATGTGTTGGCAGTTTTCACATACAACACTGGCGCGATGGGTGCGGCTTTGTAGGGCGCATCGTTCATCAACGCTTGTGCGCTGTGCCATTCGGCTTGCGCATTGAGCAGCACGCCGTAAACAGTGCCGCGAATCGGAAGGGTGGTGGTCATGGTCAATGTGTGAATGTGTGGGCTGAAGTTTGAAAGGTTTGCAGCAATGATGAATGAAATTGGTTTGGCAGAAGGTGTGTGAAGTGAAGCGCGTTGAGGTCTCAGAGGTTCAACAAAGTTTTAGGCCTCACAAGAAGCGCTTTCCACCTCCAGCGCAATCACTTCGTCGAGCAAGTCATAGAGTTGTTTCAATTTGGCATGACCGAGTTGTTGCTCCATCCATGCGTAATGTGCTTCGATGGTGCGCGACAAAACAGCCACGCGTTTCAAACCTTCGCGGGTGGCGCGCACCACGGTGCGGCGCTGGTCGTCGGCATCGCGTTCGCGTTCAATCAAACCATCGCGCTCCATACGCGTGAGCACACCGCTCAAACTCGGGCCAATGATGAAAGCATCGCGCGCGATGCGACCGGTCTCCACACCATGGCCACCATTGCCTTGGTCCTCACCGAGCACACGCAACACGCGCCATTGCTGATCGCTCAAGCCTTGGTCGCGTAAGCCCGGACGTGTGTGCGCCATGACCGACTCGCGGGCTTGCAACAACAAGCGCGGCAAATTGCGATGGCGAAACGGTTGAGTGGGCATGGTGGGTGAACAGCTTTGAATTATTTAGCATGTTAAATAATTTCAACCTCGCCGCCAAGGGGGTGACAAGCGGCCTGCGCCTAGGACTTACCCGCAAAACCATCAAACACTGTTCGTATATCCAGTATCATTTGCCGCATGGCCAAAGAAAAAACCCAATACACCTGCACCGAATGCGGCGGCATCAGCGCCAAGTGGCTGGGCAAATGCCCGAGTTGCAGCGCTTGGAACACCTTGATCGAAACCGCCGCCGAATCAGCCGGAGCCAGCAAAAACCGCTACGCCGGCATGGCGGCGTTGGCACCGGCGTCTGAAGTGGCGGTGTTGTCTGACATCGAAGCACAAGATGTGGCGCGCACGCCCACCGGCCAAGAAGAACTCGACCGCGTGTTGGGCGGTGGCATGGTCGAGGGCGGTGTGGTGCTCATCGGTGGCGACCCGGGCATTGGCAAATCAACCTTGTTGTTGCAAGCGATGGATGGCTTGCAACGCAGTGGCATGAGCACCTTGTATGTCACCGGTGAAGAGTCGGGTGCGCAAGTGGCGCTGCGTTCGCGCCGCTTGGGGCTCGACCACAGTCAGGTACAGGTGCTGGCCGAAACACAACTCGAAAAAGTGTTGGCCACCGTCGACAAATTACAACCCGCAGTGGTGGTGATGGACTCGATTCAAACCGTGTATTCCGACCAACTCACCAGTGCGCCCGGTTCCGTGGCGCAAGTGCGTGAATGCGCTGCGCACCTCACGCGCATGGCCAAATCTACCGGCACCGCAGTGGTGTTGGTGGGGCACGTCACCAAAGAAGGTGCACTCGCAGGCCCGCGCGTGCTCGAACACATGGTGGACACCGTGCTGTACTTTGAAGGCGACACGCATTCCACTTATCGATTGGTGCGCGCCATCAAAAACCGCTTTGGTGCAGTCAATGAAATTGGCGTGTTCGCCATGACCGAAAAAGGCCTCAAGGGTGTGAGCAACCCAAGCGCCATTTTTCTGAGCCAACACAGCGAACCCGTGCCCGGCAGTTGTGTGTTGGTCACGCTCGAGGGCACACGCCCTATGTTGGTCGAAATTCAAGCCTTGGTCGACAGTGGAGGCCCTTCTCCCAGACGCTTGAGCGTGGGCTTAGACCGCGACCGCTTGGCCATGTTGTTGGCGGTGTTGCACCGCCATGCAGGCGTGGCGTGCATGGACCAAGATGTGTTTGTGAACGCAGTCGGGGGCGTGCGCATCAGCGAACCCGCGGCGGACTTGGCGGTCATGCTGTCCATTCAAAGCAGCTTGCGTGGCAAGCCGCTGCCCCAAGGCTTCATTGCCTTTGGTGAAGTGGGTTTGGCCGGTGAAGTGCGCCCCGCACCGCGTGGGCAAGAGCGTTTGAAAGAAGCCGCCAAGTTGGGCTTCAGCGTGGCCGTCATTCCCAAAGCCAATGCACCGAAAAAACCTATCGAAGGTTTGACGGTGCATGCGGTGGAGCGTGTGGACGAAGCGATTGGGCTGATTCGTTCTCTCAGTTGATGGACTGCGTTCATTCGCAGCAGAGGCTGAAAAAAAGAACGGGTGTTTGAGCGCCGTCGCGTCCTGAGACAATGGGCGCCATGAACTTTCAACGCATTTATGTTCCTATTGCAGCTGTCGGTCTCACGGCCTGGTCTTGGCAAACCTGGGGCTGGTTGGGCGTGGCGATGGTGGTCACCGGCGGCGTCATGTGGGTGCTCTTGTATTTCACGCGCTTGGTGCACATCATGAAGCGTGCGGCCGATCGCCCCATCGGCTATGTCGACAGCGCGGTCATGCTCAATGCCAAATTAAAAGCCGGTGTCAGCCTCATGCATGTGGTGGCCATGACCCGCGCATTGGGCCAACTCGAAACCGAAAAAGACGCGCAACCCGAAGTGTTCAGTTGGAAAGACAGCAGCGACTCGGTGGTGCGTTGCACTTTCGTGGCGGGTAAGTTGGTAAGTTGGACTTTAGAAAGACCAGCCGAATGATGGGTGGCAATTAACAATATCGGAGTTAACTGCCGATTGATAGTTTGCGATACATCAATAAATAGTACTTAGTAACTAAATTCGATGCCTTCTTTAACTGATGAAGGCATCTTATGAAAAACCACTTGTCCACAATCGCTCTGGCAGCAACCATGGCAACACTGACCGCATGTGGCGGTGGCGGTGGAGACGGTGGGGGCGCGAATGATCAAAGCAACGGTTCAACCACGGACAACACCAGCACTTATGTGGGCGCCTGGACAACGGGCTGCTTCAGCTCAAGCAAGATCAAAGACGCCACAACCTCTAACAACGCCAATGCGCGTGAGACCATCACGCTCAAGCGGGTGGACAACAGCAATATGTCGGCCTCGCAAGTCTTCACGGTGTATGCCTCAACTGACGCAACTTGCACTGGCCCTACGCTGGGCATCATTGAAAGAACTGGGTTGACTGGCAACTCTTACTCAGGTGGTGCATCAGGTATCACCGCTTCCAACGGCGAAATCGGCTACCGCTATGACGCGAGCGTCACCATTGCTGGCAAAGTGATGGGTCAATTCACACAAAAGTATCCGGCGTTGACGGGCACCCTTGCTGCTAACACAACCATCACAGCTGGAACGGGCAATCGATTCACAATTGCTTTGGCAGACTTCCAAGCCAAGACTGAAAAGAACCTCGTTTATCGACTTGGCGATCAAATCACGCTTGGCCAAGCTGATGCCAACGCCTATCCAACAGCACTGGGAACAACCGCTGCATTCATTTACACCAAGGGCAATGTGGCAGCGGTTTCTACAACCACGCCTTGAGCTAGCAATGCAAAGCCTTGATGTCTGAGGGACAGCATGGTGCTTACAAGTCACCATGCTGAGTATGAAGGGGCCAAGACACCTTAAAATGGACGACCAGCCAAAAGGCTCACAACGAATACTTGTCCAAAGGAACCCCCATGAGTGCGATCCCCCCCTCCATGTCAGACCGCGACGGCAAAATCTGGATGGACGGCCAGATGGTCGATTGGCGCGATGCCAAAATTCATGTACTCAGCCACACCTTGCACTATGGTTGCGGCGCTTTCGAAGGTGTTCGTGCCTACAAAACAGCGAATGGCACCGCGATTTTCCGTTTGCAAGAACACACCGAACGTTTCTTTAACAGCGCCAAAATTTTGCGCATGAATGTGCCGTTCACCCAAGCGCAAGTGAACGAAGCGCAATGCGCGGTGATTCGCGAAAACAAATTGGAAAGCGGCTACCTGCGTCCGCTGACTTGGATTGGCGATAAAAAGTTGGGCGTTTCTCCCAAAGGAAACACCATCCATGTGATGGTGGCTGCATGGGCATGGGGTGCTTACCTGGGCGAAGAGGGCATGAAGCGCGGCATTCGCGTGAAGACCTCGAGCTACACACGCCACCATGTGAACATCACCATGACGCAAGCCAAAGCTGTCAGCAATTACACCAACTCGATTTTGGCCAACATGGAAGTGACCGACGAAGGTTACGACGAAGCCTTGTTGCTCGACACCGCAGGCTTTGTGTCTGAAGGTGCGGGTGAAAATATTTTCGTGGTCAAAAACGGCGTCATTTACACGCCCGATTTGTCCGCTGGCGCTTTGAACGGTATCACCCGCAACACGGTGTTCCACATTGCCAAAGATTTGGGAATCGAGATCGTGCAAAAGCGCATCACCCGTGACGAGGTGTACATCGCTGACGAAGCTTTCTTCACTGGTACCGCCGCTGAAGTCACACCCATTCGTGAGCTTGATCGCATCGAACTGGGCAAAGACGACTATGTGGGCAGCCGTGGCCCCATCACCGAAAAAATTCAGAGCGCGTTCTTTGACATCGTCAATGGCCGCAATCCGAAATACGCACATTGGTTGACGAAAGTTTGAAATCAAAATGAGCCATACCGTTGAACTCAAAGCTGCCGACCTCAATGGTCATGGCGGCGTGTTTTGTCCCAACCCCAAAGCCAACATGACGCTGTGGAACAGCCATCCCAAGGTGTATGTGGATGTGGCCAAAACCGGTGAAGCCAAGTGCCCCTACTGCGGCACGGTGTACAAACTTGCAGCCGGCGAACACGTTGGCGGCCACCACTAAAAACGCTTTCATCGTTGCGCCGCAGTGGATCGGCGACGCGGTGATGACCGAACCCCTGCTGCGCCGTTTGGCCGCGCGGGGTGAGCGCCTGAGCGTGGGCGCTTTGCCGTGGATCGCACCGGTTTACCGCGCCATGGCCTGTGTGAGCGAAGTCATCGAGATGCCGTTTCAACATGGCGGCTTGCAACTGCAAGGTCGCTGGAAGTTGGCGCGACAACTCAAAGGCCGCTTCGATGTGGCCTATGTGTGTCCCAACTCGTTGAAGAGTGCTTTGCTGCCTTGGATGGCTGGCATTCCTGTGCGCATTGGTTACACCGGCGAAATGCGTTTTGGTTTGTTGACCGATCGTTTGGCCAACCCCGACGAAGAAGAGCGCCCACCCATGGTCGAGTGGTATGCCGCGCTGAGTTTGGTGGGGCAAGCAAACCCAGTGGGGCAGTCAGGACAAGCCATGGCACTCAAAGGCGACTTGCGCCCTGTGCTCAAAGTGTCGCAACATGATTTGGACGATGCACTCGAGCCGCTCACGCGCTTGCCGCATTTGCCAACACTGGCGCGCAACAGCTATGTGGTGTTTGCACCGGGCGCTGAATACGGCCCCGCCAAACGTTGGCCTGCCAAACACTTTGCGGCATTGGCAACCAAGTTGGACCGTCCTGTGCTGTTGTTGGGCTCTGCCAAAGAGCAAGACATTTGCGAAGAGATTGTGTCGATCGTCAATGCCACACACAAAGGCCAGTGCTTTAACTTGGCCGGTAGAACCAATTTGATGCAAGCCTTTGCGGTGATCTCAAACGCCCATCGCGTGGTCAGCAACGACTCTGGGCTGATGCATGTGGCCGCGGCCATGGGCATACCGCAAGTGGCGGTGTATGGGTCGTCTAGCCCGGACCACACACCACCTTTGAACGACCGTGCGCGCACTGTGTGGTTGCGTGTGGACCCCAATTACCAACCGCCTTTGGGTTGCGCGCCTTGCTATGAGCGTGTGTGCCCGTTTGGTCACACACGTTGTTTGGAAGATGTGTCGCCTGATCGCGTGTATCAGTTGCTCTGAGGCGGCTTGCCTTCAACAGGCGCCACGCGTGACGCCAACCACACCAACAGCAACACCGGCACACCCAACAAAGCGGTGCTGTTGAAAAAACTTTCATACCCGTGTGCGTCCACATACACACCCGAAAAACCAGCCAACCATTTGGGCGCCAACAACATCATCGAACTGAACAGTGCATATTGCGTGGCCGAATAACTCACATTGGTGAGGCCTGATAAATACGCAATGAACGCAGCCGATGCAATGCCACTGGCCAAGTTGTCGGCGGATATCACCCACACCAATGCGGTGAGGTCATGCCCGCGTGTGGCGAGCCATGCAAACAACACATTGGTGAGCGCACTGAGCACAGCACCCAACATCAAAATGCGCATCACGCCTAAACGCATGGACAACACGCCACCGATGAAGGCACCGAGCAAGGTCATGATGACGCCAAACACTTTGGTGACCGCAGCCACCTCGTCTTTGGTGTAGCCCATGTCCACATAAAACGGGTTGGCCATGATGCCCATCACCACATCGCTGATGCGGTAGATCGCAATCAATCCCAAAATCAAAGTGGCTTGCCAACGGTAGCGCTGAATGAAGTCGGCAAAGGGTGCGATCAACGCGCCTTGCAACCATTCGCGCACAGTGCGTGCAGGGGGCAAAGGTGTGGGCACGGGTTCGGGCGACAGCAATACCGTCATGGGCCCCACGATCATTGACGCGGCCATCACCAGATACGCGGTTTGCCATGCTTGTTGTTGGTATGCCAAGGTTTGTGTTGCTGCAGCATCCACTGCAAGCTCTGAGGCGCGCGCTGCAACCCACAGCACACCGGCACCGGCCCAAATCATGGCCAAGCGGTAACCGGTTTGGTAGGTGGCTGCCAAGGCGGCTTGCCGTTGCACATCTGCGGACTCAATGCGGTAAGCATCCAAGGCGATGTCTTGCGTGGCCGAGCTAAAGGCCACCAACAAGGCACACCACACCACGGGCTCGAGGGCAACCTGCGGGTTGAGAAAAGCCATACCTACTAAACCTGCCATCACACCTACTTGTGCTAGCAGCAACCAACTGCGTCTGCGTCCCAACCAACGCGTGAGCAAGGGCAGGGGCATGCGATCCACCAATGGCGACCACACCCACTTGAAGCCGTAAGCCAAACCCACCCAACTCAAAAAACCAATCGTGCTGCGGTCAATGCCCGCTTCACGCAAACGAAAACTCAGCGTGCCCAATACCAACAACAAGGGTAGGCCAGCGGCAAAGCCTAAACACAACATGCGCCAAGACGCGGGTTCGAGGTAAACATGTAGCGCTGCAAACCAAGAGGTGGGGGTGTTTTTGTTGGGTGGCTGACTTGAGGTATCGTTCATGGTCCTTATTTTCAGGCCTGATGAGCTGAGAATTTTTGCCATGATTTCCAAACGTCAATTTATTTATGGGTGCGTGGGTTGTGCTTGCGGCTTGGGTGCAGGTGCGGCTTTGGCACGCGAGGGTGTTGAAGTCGGTAAAGAATCGGCATTTGCCAAATTGGTGCCCGCCGCTGAGGTCGAACAATCAGCCCGTCAGCAATACAGCCAGATGATGAAAGAGGCCAGCAGCAAAGGCGCGTTGGGACCCGATGACCATCCGCAAGTGCAACGGCTGCGACGCATCGCGAATGAGCTCATTCCTCATAGCTACGAATGGAACCCGCGCGCGCGCGAATGGAAGTGGGAAGTCAACTTGATTGGCTCAAACCAAATCAACGCGTTTTGCATGCCGGGTGGCAAGATTGCTTTTTACACGGGCATTTTGGGTCAACTCAAACTCACCGACGATGAAGTGGCGATGGTCATGGGGCATGAAATTGCGCATGCCTTGCGCGAACACGCACGAGAGCGCATGGGCAAGGCCGCAGCCACCAACGGTTTGGCCACCATTGGCAGCACGGTGGCAGCTGTGTTTTTTGGTGTCAACCCCAACTTGACCGACTTTGTGGCCAAACAAGGGGCCAATTTGCTGAACCTGAAATTCAGCCGTGACGATGAGACCGAGGCCGATTTGGTGGGTATGGAAATCGCCGCCCGTGCAGGCTACGACCCGCGTTCTGGCGTGACCTTGTGGCAAAAAATGAGTGCCGCTAACAAAGGCGCACCGCCGCAATGGTTGAGCACACACCCTTCGGGCAACACACGCATTGAAGAAATTCAGGCCAACTTGCCCAAGGTGTTGCCCTTGTATGAGCGCAGCAAATAAGTGCATGCATGTGGGCGGTTGAAACCAGTGCGGCATTGGTTGTGATTCAAATGCACCGTCTATGAACCCCAGCAGTATCTCCACCGCCATTTTGCTGGCGGGTTTGCTTTACATGCTCATGCCTTCTGCTGTGTGGTTGGTCATGAACAAGCAACGCACACCCACCGTCGTGTATTGGTGTGTCGGCGGATTTTTGTTTGGTGCAGGCGCTATTTTGATTGGCATGCGACAACAGGTGCCGCCGTGGATGACCTTTGCACTGGCCAATGTGTTGCTGGTGGGGGGCAATGTGTTGCAAGCACAAGCACTGCGCATCGAATTGTCAAAGCCATTTGATGTGTCACAAATGGTGGGCTTGGTTGTGTCGCATGCTTTCATGTATGAGTTCTTGCGACTCGTGGTGGAACATAGCGTATTGCGCTTCGTATGGGGTGCGGCGGCATTGGCAGTGTCGCTGGCATACATCGCTTATTTGGCATGGCGCATGGCGCAGTGGCTCGACAGCCAAAGTGCACGGTGGTTGGTTGGCATTCATGCTGCAGGCGCTTTGGTGATGCTGTATCGCTTGGTTCGCGTTGCATTTGGTTTTTCTGACCCTGACGCTACTTCTGTTGGGGCAGATACTTTTTTGTCTGCAGTAGCGATGTTGTTGGCTTCGGTGGTTGGCAATGTGGCGTTCATCGGCATCTTCTTTGAGCGATCTGTCAAGCGCGATATCTTGTTGGCCCAAGAGCAAGCGCGCCAAGACGAAAACGCCAGGCTGAACGCACAAATAGCGCATCTCGATCGACAGCGCAGCTTGGGCGCCATGTCAGCGTCGCTCAGCCATGAGCTGAACCAACCGCTGACTGCCATTTTGTTAGACACCAACATGGTGCAGCGTGGTTTGCAAGCCGACAATTTGAGTCGAACCGAGTTGCTAGAAAACATTCAAGCGATTGAGCAAAACACACAGCGCGCCAGTCAAATCATTGAGCGCATACGCAACTTTATTCGGCCTGAAAAATCCATCCGTCAACGCATTGACATGAATGTGCTCACGCGTGAGGTGCATGAGTTGATGGCGGCGGAATTCAGATCGCGGCATGTGCATTTTTCTTTCTCGCACGATGCGCAGTCTGTGTGGGTGATGGGTGACCCCATTCAGTTGTCGCAAGTGTTGCTCAATGTATACCGCAATGCACTGCAAGCCATGGCACAGGTGCAGGCGCGCAAAATTGTTGTGCGCACCACTGTGCAAAACAATCGTGTAGAAGTTGTTGTGCAAGACACAGGCCATGGCTTCAACACCGATGTGATGGCGCATGTGGGTGAAGCGTTTTTCACCACCAAGGCAGAGGGATTGGGAGTGGGTTTGAATATCTCACGCACCATTGCTCAGCAGCATGGTGGACAGTTGCTGTTTGCCAATGCACCTGAGGGCGGCGCACAAATCACACTGGTGTTGCCGCTCTATGCAACGGATGCGCCAACCGCTTTAAGCGACTAAAGGAACGAGGCGCTCAGGTGCCACCCACATAAGGGTTGGTGCGACGCTCTCGCCCAAAGGTGCTCTCTGGGCCGTGACCTGGAATGAACACCGTGTCGTCGCCCATGGGCCACAAGCGTTGGGTGATGCTGTTGAGCAAGTCTTCGTGGTTGCCACGCGGAAAGTCGGTGCGGCCAATGCTGCCAGCAAACAACACATCTCCCACAAACGCACGTTTGATGTCGGAAGAATAGAACACCACATGACCAGGAGTATGGCCGGGACAATGACGCACTTGCAAGGTGTGCGCGCCCAGCGTGACGGTGTCGCCATCGTGCAACCAGCGTGTGGGCTTGAAGGGTTTTGCGGGCGGAAAACCATAGCTCGCTGCTGCTTGCGGCAAACCATCGATCCAAAACTGATCGCCTTCGTGTGGGCCGATGATGGGCAGGTGCAGTTGTTCAGCTAACTCAGCCGTGGCGCCGGCGTGGTCAATGTGCGCGTGGGTGATCCAGATTTGCTCTAAGGTCACGCCGAGTTGTTTGCAGGCGTTGAGCAACACATCCAAGTCGCCACCGGGGTCGATGATGGCGGCTTTTTTGGTGTCATCGCAGTACACGATGGAGCAGTTTTGTTGGAACGGAGTGACGGGTACGGTTTCGTAATGCAGCATGCACAAATGGTAGCGCTAAAGCGGCCAAGTAAATCCCTATACAAAGTCGACAAATGACCGGGCCACATTAAAATATAGGTCATTCGGAGGTGTGCAACTTGAGTGCAATCAGCGTGACATCTGTCAATGTGCCAACCGCCGCCAGCATGTCGGCGCAGGTTTCTGCACGGCCTGCCAAAGTGGCGGGAGACAGCTTGCCCCAACCCGCAGGGCAACATCAAAATGCGCGAGAAATCAAACAGGCTGAAAAGCCCGACATGTTGGCGCAGCTCAAAGCCATCGAGGCACAAATTGCGGCGCGGGCTGAGCAAGCTGCCAATGTCAATTTGTTAGATATCTCTTACAACAAAAAAGAAGCCGCCCTGTCTGTCAAAGTGCAAGAGCAGCAATCGGGCGATTTGGTGCGCGAGTTGAAATTCAAAGATTACAAAGCCATGGCGTATAGCCCGCATGGTCTCAAAGGCGCTTATGTGGACATGACCGCGTGAGGTGGTCTTGTTCTGCTCCTCGCGTGAGGGTGGCTAGGTGGGGGCTTGTTCAGTGACCACGGTCTTTTCAATGGCTGAGGCAATCTCTTGAAAACTGATGGGTTTGTGCAAAACCTTGACATTTAATTTTGCAAAAAGATTGATGTGTGAGGGCGTGGTGTCCGCCGTCACGATGATGGCCGGAATTTCTTCGTTGTAACTGTCGCGGAGTTTTTGTATCAACACATCGCCTGTGGTTTGGCTCAAACGGTAATCGCTCAAGATGCAGTCGATGTGGTCAATGGTTTCGAGCTGTGCTTCTAGCTCGCTTTCATTTTCTGACAACACCTGTACAAACGCGCCTTTGCTGGCGAGGGTTTGTCGATACGCTTCCACGATGATGGGGTTGTCTTCAATCACGGCAATGGATTTGCCTTGAAGGTTGCGATGCCAGTTTGTCGATTTGGGCGAGACTTGTGCGGCGTGAATGGTTGCTTCGCTTTCAGATGTGGGGAACGCTGTGGCCACTGTGAAGGTGGCGCCGCGACCTTCTTCGGAGGCCACCTGAATGTCTGCGCCGATCATGGCGCACAAGCGTTGCACAATGAAAAGGCCCAAGCCAAGACCATCGTGGAGTGAGCGCGTTTTGTCTGCACGATAAAACTGATTGAAGATGTCTTTTTGTTCAGAAGCAGCAATGCCGCATCCCGTGTCACGCACCTCAATGGTCAAGCAGTCATTGACAGACAAAAACGCAACGAAGACTTCACCTTTTTCGGTGTATTGAATGGCGTTTGAAATCAGGTTGCTGATGATTTGTTGCAAGATCAATTTATCACCGCGCACCATCAAGTGGGGGCATGCCACATGCAGTGTCAGTCCTTTGTTGTTGGCTTTGGCCTCGGTCAAGTCGCGCAGTGTGTTGGCAAGTTCGTCCAGACGGAAAACACGCTGGCTGACTTGCATGGCATCGGCGTCGAGTTTGCTGATGTTGAGCAACGAGTCAAACATGGTGTTGAGTGTGTGAATGCTGCTTTTGATTTTGGCCAAAGACTTTTTGTCTTGCTCTTGCAGGCCTTCTAGGTTGATCAGTTCTAAGTAAACATTGACCGCATGCATGGGTTGGCGCAAATCATGGCTGGCCACAGCGATGAATTTTGATTTGGCAACATTGGCCGCCACCGATTGATCGCGCTCTGCGGCTAGCTCTTGGTACAGGCGTTCGTTGCGAAACCTCAGTCGCACAGAGTTTTCAAATGTCTCCGCAAAATTTTTGGCAATGCTCAGCACAACGATGTAAAGCGTCGCAAGTCCCACCACAAACGGCCAAGGGAATGACTGTGTAGACCACAGCACGGTGCTCAGAGACGGCAACATGATCGGAAGCGTGAAAGCAAAAAATGTGGGCTTGTTGACGCTGTAAGCAAACATGCCGGCAATCATGGCTGCCGTTGTCATGTACACATAAATCATTTGGTTGACGAGTTGCAACTCAGGCGCCATCAACACCCAGCCTAACCCCCACCCAATGCCAACAATGCCAACGGCGTAGGTGATCCATGTCAAATCACGCTGGGGGTTGTCAATTTTTTCTGCCTCGTACGGCAGTTTGAAAACAATCCATGTGCGAATCACCACGACAACGCCCATGTAAGCCAACCAAATAGCCAAGTTTGAAATCGACAACTCGTCTTTAAAAGCAGGAATACATAGCAGAGGCGCCAACACATTGGCGACCGTGGCTGAACGAGCAGCTTTTGTGATGTGGACAGACTTTTCGCGCAGCAAGTCAACGGTGTTGGCGTTGTCTTCTGTGCCGCCCGTGTCGTCGCGCTTTGGGTTTGAAATGAGACTCACAGTTGGATGCCCTTGCAGACGATAGGCCGATGCCAGTGAGCAAGCTCAATGCAGCAATTGATGCTTTTGCGCTCTGAGCACGGCTTGCGTTCTGTTGAAAACGCGAAGTTCTTTGAAGATTTGGTTGATGTGAATCTTAACGGTCTGCTCGCTGATGTCTAAGTAATCTGCGATGACCTTGTTGGGATGGCCTTGTGCAATCAAATCCAGCACTTCGAGTTGGCGTTGCGTGAGTCGAAACTCTTTGGGTTCGGCGATTTCAGTTGCTGCAAGAGCGCTGGACTCTTGCAGCATCAGCGGCTTGAGTTTGCGAATGATGAATTCAGCGGTGCTGTTTTTTGACAAAAACATGGTCGCCCCTGCGGACACGGTTTTGGGCTCCCATGCATGTTCATCGAGACCAGAAATAGCCACCACTTGATCAACATGGGGCAAGTCTTTGAAGACTTTGATGCCGGCCAAGCCGCTCAAGCCCGGCATCAGGATGTCGAGCAACACAACCCATTGCTGAGTTGACTGATGGATCACCTCAAGACCTTCGTTGGCGCTGCTGGCCACGGCCACTTGAATGCCATCGGCGGCAAATTCAAGGCCCAGTTTCTCGCTCAATGCGTCGCGATAGACCGGATGGTCATCGATGATGAGGAGAGATTTTTTGGGGCTGGCATCCATGCGTTTTGATGGTACTGAGTTGTCATATGGGCGACAACTAAACTTTGGTTATAGGTCACGCCCTCTTTGTTTGAGATGGATTGGATAGTAAAAAGTTCTCGGCGGTTGACGCAGTCAAGAAATCCCTAACCAGTCGAGTGCCATCAGCCAAGACTACCATTGGTGCAACTTTTTTTCACTTGAGAATTGAAATGAAAATCGTAGACATCAGAGAAGTCACCTTGCCTATCAGTTCGCCGATTCGCAATGCATACATCGACTTTAGCAAAATGACCCTGAGCCTCGTGGCGGTCATCACCGATGTGATGCGTGATGGCAAACCTGTGGTGGGTTACGGTTTTAACTCCAATGGCCGCTACGGTCAGGGCACCTTGATGCGTGAGCGGTTTATCCCCCGCGTGTTGGAAGCCAAGCCAGACACCCTTTTGGATGACAGCGGCAAGAACATTGACCCCCACAAAGTTTGGGCCACCATGTTCACCAACGAAAAGCCTGGTGGCCACGGTGAGCGCTCGGTTGCCATGGGAACGATCGATATGGCTGTGTGGGATGCGGTTGCCAAAATTGAAGGCAAGCCTTTGTTCCAACTTTTGTCTGACCGTTATGGTGATGGAAAACCCAACCGCAAAGTGTTTGTGTATGCCGCAGGTGGTTACTACTACCCCGGTCAAGACCATGAAAAACTCAAAGATGAAATGCGAAGCTACATTGACCGAGGCTACTCGGTGGTGAAGAAAAAAATTGGCGGTGCGTCATTGGACGAAGACCTGCGCCGTATAGATTCCATTCTGAGTGTTTTGAAAGACGGACAAAAACTGTGTGTAGATGCTAATGGCCGCTTTGACCGCGATACAGCTGTTCAGTACGCCAAAGCTTTGTCTCAATACGACTTGTTTTGGTACGAAGAGGCGGGCGACCCGCTGGATTACGAATTGCAAGCCACGCTGCGCAGTTACTATAAAAACCCAATGGCAACAGGCGAGAACTTGTTCTCCACGCAAGATGCACGCAACCTCATTCGCTATGGTGGCATGCGACCCGACCGTGACTATTTGCAGTTTGACTGTGCATTGAGCTACGGCTTGGTTGAATACCTGCGCACCTTAGACATGTTGAAAGAGCACGGTTGGTCTGCCAGCCGTTGCATTCCACACGGTGGTCACCAGATGTCATTGAACATTGCCGCTGGCTTAGGCTTGGGCGGCAACGAAAGTTACCCCGATTTGTTCCAGCCTTTTGGCGGCTTCCCAGATGGTGTGAAAGTTGAGAACAGCTACATCACCATGCCAGATCTACCAGGCATTGGTTTTGAAGGTAAGTCAGACTTGTTCAAGGTGATGCAAGATTTGTCTAACTAAGTGCCCAACGTTAGATGTCGTTGGCGATTGGTCTTAGCTTAAGGCAAATGCCATCATGGCAGCATCGTCTAGAGCGCTGAAGGTGAACCAAGTTGCGAGTTTGTAGAGTGTGAACAAACCATACTCTCGCATATGCGAGAGGTGCAACGAAGTTGGTGCCAAGTCAGAGCTTAGATCAACACTCATCCGTTCCGTGCCCAGGCGCAGTTTGTGTCGGCACATGATGTCGCAACCCCACTTGCCGGTTGTGCTCATCCACGAACACCAGTTGCGGTTCATGCTGGGCCACTTGGTCCTCATGCACTTGCGCAAACGACGCAATGATCAACAAGTCACCCACGCTGGCGCGTCGAGCCGCTGAGCCGTTGACCGAAATCATGCCTGAGCCACGTTCGCCTTTGATGGCATAGGTGATGAACCGTTCGCCGTTGTTGATGTTCCAGATGTGCACTTGTTCGTTTTCACAAATGTTGGCGGCTTCCAGCAAGTTTTCGTCGATGGCGCAGGAGCCTTCGTAGTGCAACTCGCATTGGGTGGTGGCAACGCGGTGAATTTTGGATTTCAATAGGGTGCGAAACATGGCGCGAAAAGATGATTCAAAAGTTCACATCATAGTGCGCTCAAGCGCCAAATGCTGCAACACCCCGAGCGCCGCCACGCGTCCACTGGCCAAGCACGCACTGAGCAAGTAGCCGCCGGTGGGTGCTTCCCAATCGAGCATTTCGCCGGCGGCGAACACGCCGGGCAATTCTTTGAGCATCAACTGCTTCGTCATGGCTTCTTGGCGTACGCCGCCAGCGCTGCTGATGGCTTCATCGAGGGGGCGGGGGGCGTGCAACCGAATGGGCAAATGTTGTATCGCGCGCGCCAACAGTGCGGGGTCTTGCAAGGTTTGTTGATCGAGCAATTCATACAACAATGCGGTATGCACACTGCCCAAGTTCAAACGGCTTTTCAAATGGCTCGACAACGAACGCGCACCACGCGGGTGTGACACTTCTGCCAGCACACGTTCAGCACTCAGTTCAGAGCGCAAGTTCAAATACAAAGTGGCCGCACCGTGTTGTTCAAGTTCATCACGCAAGAGTGAAGACGCGGCATAAATCAAACTGCCTTCAACACCGGTTTGCGTCAGCACAAACTCACCCTTGCGCACAAACTGTTGGCCTTGGCTATTGGTAAAACTCAGACTGACAGACTTCAAAGGTTGACCTGCAAATTTGCTGGCCAAGTGTTCGCTCCAACCCATGCGTAGCAAACCATCGCGCACGGTTTGCACATCAAAGCCACAGTTGGCGGGACGCAATGGGGTGATGTCAACGCCATGGCTTGTGAGCCACGGCACCCACGCACCGTCAGAGCCTAAGCGTGACCAACTGCCGCCACCTAATGCAAGCACCACGGCTTTTGCTTGTGTGGCGACTGCGCCATGTGGTGTGTCAAAGTGCAATGTGTATGTGGGTTGTGTTTCAGCCGTTGTGTTTGTGCGCGTTGTATCTAACGTGCCTTGCCAACGGTGGCGCATGTGAAACACAACTGGTGTGCCGTTTGTAGGATGACGCAAACGGTGCAACCATGCACGCAGCAACGGTGCAGCTTTCATGTCGGTGGGAAACACGCGCTGTGATGTGCCCACAAAGGTGTCAATGCCAAGGCCTTGTGCCCATTCTCGAATGGCGTTTGCATCGAATGTTTTGAGCCAGCTTTCGCACAGTTCAGTTTGTGCGCCATAGCGTGTCACAAACTGCGCGAACGGTTCAGCGTGGGTGAGGTTCAAGCCACCGATGCCGGCCAACAAAAATTTGCGGCCCACCGACGGCATGGCGTCGTACACATGCACCGTGTGGCCCGCGGCGGTCAATACTTCGGCGGCCATGAGCCCAGCAGGGCCGGCGCCGATGATGGCAATGGGTAAATGGGGTGAGTTTGAAAAAGAAGTCACAGCCTAAGTGTAGGCTTCGTTGGTGCATGCCCAATTCTTTTACCATTGCAAGTGTCATGTCATCAACGCCTCACGCCCAACATTCGCAATCGCTCGCAAGCGCCACACAAGATGAGCGCACGCAGGGTTGGCATGCACAACTCGATATTCGCTACGCGCTGGCGGGTCAAAAAACCGTGGCCAAGTTTCAGCACGAAGGGCCATTGCGTGTGTTGCAAAGCCTTTACCCCGAGGGCGACGCCGTGTGCCACAACGTGTTGGTGCACCCGCCCAGTGGTTTGGTGGGTGGCGACACGCTCGACATTCGCTTGCACTTGGCGCACAAGGCACATGCGCTGCTGACCACGCCCGGCGCTACAAGGTTTTATCGCAGCGAAAAAGGATTGGCGACGCAAAGCGTGCAAGCCGTGGTGCAAGACGGTGCGCGATTGGAATGGTTGCCCCTTGAAACGCTTGCCTACAACGGTTGCCACGGTCTGAACCATGCGGTGTTTGATTTGCAAGGCGATGCGCAAATGATGGCGTGGGACATCACTGCTTTGGGTTTGCCCAACGCTGATTTGCCGTTTGAAATTGGTCAGTTGCAACAACACCTCGAGGTGAAAGGTGTGTGGTTAGAACGTGGTTTGCTAGACGCACAAGACCACCGTTTGATGAATGGCCCTCTGGGGTTGGCCAAGCACCGTTGCATGGCCACCTTGGTTTTGGCCAGTGGCGTTGACTTCACCCGTGAACGGCGCGATATGGCGTTGTCATTGGCGCGTGAATGCATGAGCGGCCTGCCCACCGATTTACATGCGGGCGTGACATCGCCGCATGCACGGGTGGTGGTGTTGCGCACACTCTCGCCCTTGGTCGAGCCCGCACAACAATTGCTGCGCAAAGTGTGGGCCACCTGGCGCAAGGCTTTGTGGCTGATGGGCGAACAACCGCCGCGTATTTGGTCGATGTGACGTGTTGCGGATGTGGCTGTTGATGTTGCGGTCGTGTGTTGGCTAAATCGCCACCAACTGACGCACATTGTTGCGCTGCATCTCGGCGCCCATGCCGCGTGCAATGACTTCGCCGCGCTCCATCACCAAATAATCATCGGCCAGTTCTTCGGCAAAATCGTAATACTGTTCGCACAACAAAATGGCCATGTCACCGCGACCGGCCAACATGCGAATCACACGACCAATGTCTTTGATGATGCTCGGTTGAATGCCCTCGGTGGGTTCGTCTAACACCAACAGTTTGGGGCCCGATGCCAGTGCGCGTGCAATCGCCAACTGTTGCTGTTGACCGCCCGACAAATCACCACCACGGCGATGCAACATTTGTTTCAGCACCGGAAACAATTCGAATAACTCGGCAGGAATGTCGGTGCCTGCAGAGCGTGTGGCCAAGCCCATGCGCAGGTTGTCTTCTACCGTTAGGCGTGCAAATATTTCGCGACCTTGTGGCACATAGCCAATGCCAGCGCGTGCGCGTTCATAAGGCGCTGCGCGTTCGATCGCAGCACCGTTGAAGGTGATGCTGCCCTCGCGAATCGGCACAGCCCCCATGAGCGATTTGAGCAAGGTGGTTTTGCCCACGCCATTGCGACCGAGCAACACGGTGATGCGACCCAAGTGCGCTTGAAAACTCACATCGCGCAAGATGTGTGAACCACCGTAATACTGATGGATGTTGGAGACTTGCAGCAAAGGTTGGTGTGACATGTTCATCGTCCCAAATACACTTCAATCACGCGCTCATCGGCTTGCACTTGCGCCAAGGTGCCTTGTGCCAGCACCGAGCCATCGCACAGCACGGTCACGATGTCAGAGATGGTGTTGATGAAACTCATGTCGTGCTCCACCACCATCAATGAGTGTTTGCCCTTCAAGCTCAAAAACAACTCGGCGGTGCGTTCGGTTTCAAAATCGGTCATGCCTGCCACGGGCTCATCGAGCAGCAACAGCTTGGGGTCTTGCATCAGCAGCATGCCAATTTCTAACCATTGTTTTTGGCCATGGCTCAAGTTGCCCGCTTGACGCGTGACGCTCTCGGTCAAGTCGATGGTGTGCAGCACCTCGCTCAAACGGTCGCATTGTGTGCCGTTGAGTTTGAAAAACATAGAAGCCGCCACCCCTTTGTGGGTTTTCAAAGCCAACTCTAAATTTTCAAACACACTCAGGTGTTCAAACACGGTGGGCTTTTGAAATTTGCGACCGATGCCGAGTTGTGCAATCTCGGGTTCGTTGTGGCGCAACAAATCGATGGTGCTGCCAAAAAACACTTGGCCTGAATCGGGTTTGGTTTTGCCGGTGATGATGTCCATCATGGTGGTTTTGCCCGCACCATTGGGACCAATGATGCAACGCAGTTCGCCCGGCGCGATGTCGAGCGACAATTGGTTGATGGCTTTGAAGCCATCAAAGCTCACATTCACATCTTCCAAATACAAAATGCGACCGTGGGTTAAATCGAGGCTACCGCTTTTATGCACGCGCCCATAGCTGGCACCCCGGTCGCCCGAAGTGACTTCGGGCATCACACGTGCGCGGTGCGTGGCCAAACGCTCGCTGCCTTGTTCAAATAAATCAGGGGTCATGTGCGCTCCTGTTTGTTTTTGTGTTGCCCCAGTTTGTGCAGCAAGCCCATCACGCCTTGTGGCAAATACAAGGTCACGCCAATGAACAACGCACCCAAGAAATACAACCAAAATTCAGGTGCGGTCACGGTCAACCAACTCTTGGCACCGTTGACCAAAAACGCACCGACGATGGGGCCGATCAACGAGGCGCGCCCGCCCACCGCAGCCCACACCGCCATTTCGATGGAGTTGGCAGGGCTCATTTCGCTGGGGTTGATGATGCCCACTTGTGGCACATACAAAGCCCCGGCAATACCGCACATGACGGCAGAGATGACCCAAATGGTGAGCTTGTAGGGCAGGGGTGAATAGCCTGAGAACATGACGCGACTTTCGGCATCGCGAATGGCTTGCAGCACGCGGCCAAATTTGCTTTGCACCAACCAACGCGCCATCAAAAAGCACATCAACAACACCCATGCGGTCAGCACAAACAAAGTCATGCGCATGGCAGGTGTGGCAATCGGTAAATCCAAGATGCGTTTGAAATCGGTGAAGCCGTTGTTGCCACCCAAGCCGGTTTCATTTCTGAAAAACAAAAGCATGGCGGCAAAAGTCAACGCTTGCGTGATGATCGAAAAATACACGCCTTTGATGCGCGAGCGAAACGCAAAGTAACCAAACACCCATGCCAACAAACCGGGCACCAACACAATCAATAGGAGTGTGGCCACAAAGCTGTCGCTGAAGGTCCAGTGCCAGGGAAAGGTTTTCCAGTCAAGAAAAACCATGAAGTCGGGCAAGTGGCTTTTGTAATTGCCGTCGGTGCCAATTTGACGCATGAGGTACATGCCCATCACATAGCCACCGAGTGCAAAAAACAAACCGTGGCCGAGCGACAAAATGCCGGTGTAACCCCAAATCAAATCCATCGCCAAGGCGCAAATGGCGTAGCACATGATCTTGCCCACCAAGGCCACTGCGTAATCGCTCATGTGAAACACGCTGTCAGCAGGCACCCACAAATTGAGCACCGGCACAACCGCACACAAAGTGATGCATGCAGCCAAGAAAAGCACCCAACCGGTGCGTCCTAACAACGCAGGTGCTTCGGGCAATGCGAGCGCACCATGCATTGAGGGCGAGCCTTGAGAGGAAGACCCATTCGATGAAGACAAATGTGTAGATGTGTTGTGTGTCATGTCATGCCTCCGCGCTGCGGCCTTTCATGGCAAACAAACCTTGCGGGCGTTTTTGAATGAACACAATGATGAACACCAACACCGCAATTTTGGCGAGCACAGCACCTGCCATGCCCTCTAACAGTTTGTTCATCAAACCCAAACCCAAAGCGGCATACACCGTGCCTGCGAGTTGTCCTACGCCGCCGAGCACCACCACCATGAAAGCATCGACGATGTAGCTCTGACCCAAGTCGGGTCCCACATTGCCAATTTGACTCAGCGCACAACCGGCCAAGCCCGCAATGCCGCAACCCAACGAAAACGCGTAGGTGTCGATGCGTGCGGTGTTCACACCCAAGGCCGAGGCCATGGGCCTGTTTTGAGTGACGCCACGCACAAACAAACCCAAGCGAGTTTGGCTGATCAAGAGGGTCATGCCCAGCAACACCACCAAGGCAAATGCAATGATCACCAAGCGGTTGTAGGGCAATGACAAGTTGGCCAGCAGTTGCACGCCGCCACTCATCCACGATGGGTTTTCAACCCCGACGTTTTGCGCGCCAAACACGGTGCGCACAGCTTGCATCAAGATCAAACTGATGCCCCAGGTGGCCAACAAAGTTTCAAGCGGGCGACCATACAAATGGCGCAACACCAAACGCTCTAACACAGCACCCACCAATGCGGCGCTCAAGAAAGCCGCGGGCACCGCCATCAGCAAATACGCATCGAACGCATTGGGAAAGTACTGGCGAAACACACCTTGCACCACATAGGTGGCGTAAGCGCCAATCATCATCAACTCGCCGTGCGCCATGTTGATCACGCCCATCAAGCCGTAAGTGATGGCCAACCCCAAAGCGACCAACAACAAAATAGAGGCCAAGCTGATGCCGGTGAACAAAGCGCCTAATTTTTCACCCCAACCCAAGGCCGATTGAATGGTGCGCAACGAGGCTTCTAATTGGTGGCGCACTTGTGCGTTGTCTTCTTGGCTCAAGCGTTGGTTGAGCAACAACTGTGTGTCGGGTGTTTGGCTATCAGCCAGCGCTTTGGCAGCAGTCAATCGCACCTGTGCATCGTTGTCGTTGAGTTGTATGGCCGCTTTGGCCAACAACATGAATTTTTGAATGCCTGCATCGGCTTCGGTGGCCAATGCTTTGTCGAGCATCGGCAATTTGGTGATGTCGGGTTCTTTCAACAAAGCTTTGACCGCCAGCAAGCGTTGTTTGGCATCTGCGCTGAAGAGTTGCAAGGCCGACAGCGCGGCTTCTATTTCGCCACGCATGCGGTTGTTGTTGATGACATCTTCTGCGGTGTCTGGCAGGGCTTCGTTGTTGCCCGTGGTCGCATCAACAGCTTGTCCATCGCGCACCACAAACACGCGTGTGCCACTGACTTTCACTTCGTCGTTCGACAAGGCTTGCAAAAACGCAGCGGTTTTGTCATCAGGCGAGGCCAAGGCTTTTTGTAGCACGGCAATGCGTGCGTCTGTGTCGCCGCTCGACAAGGCCAACGCTTGTTCGGGTGTCAGCGCAAATGCCATGGCACCTATCACATTCACATAAAACAACACACAGGCTGCGATCACAGAAACAATAAATCGTGTCATGCCATTTCCAAAAAAAAGGGGGAGAGCACGGCCCTCCCCCAAGTTCATCCCCAGGAGAAAGGGTTACTTCTTCACAGGCTCATCAGGCTTTTTGTCGTTGCCTTCGATGAAGGGGCTCCATGGTTTGGCTTTCACAGGGCCAGGTGTTTTCCACACCACATTGAACTGACCATCGGCCTTGATCTCGCCAATGAACACCGACTTGTGCAAGTGGTGATTTTTCTCATCCATCTTGCTCACGATGCCGCTGGGTGCTTTGAACGTTTGACCGGCCATGGCTGCAATGACTTTGTCCACATCGGTGGTTTTGGCTTTTTCAACCGCTTGCTTCCACATGTTGATGCCGATGTATGTGGCTTCCATCGGGTCGTTGGTCAAAGGCTTGTCTTTGTGACCAGCGATGTTTTTCGCTTTGGCATACGCAGACCATTTTTTGATGAACTCATCGTTGGCGGGGTTCTTGATGCTCATGAAATAGTTCCATGCGGCCAGGTGACCCACCAGAGGTTTGGTGTCCACGCCACGCAGTTCTTCTTCACCCACGCTGAAGGCCACCACGGGCACATCTTTGGCTTTCAAGCCAGCGTTGCCGAGTTCTTTGTAGAAGGGCACATTGGAGTCACCGTTGATGGTCGAGACCACAGCGGTTTTGCCACCGGCAGAAAACTTCTTGATGTCAGCCACGATGGTTTGGTAATCAGAGTGACCAAACGGTGTGTACTTTTCATCGATGTCAGACTCTTTCACGCCTTTGCTTTTCAGGTATGCGCGCAAAATTTTGTTGGTGGTGCGGGGGTACACATAGTCGGTACCGAGCAACACCCAGCGCTTGGCGGCGCCACCGTCTTTGCTCATCAAATAATCAACTGCAGGAATCGCTTGTTGGTTGGGCGCAGCGCCGGTGTAAAACACATTTTTGCTGAGTTCTTCGCCTTCGTATTGCACGGGGTAGAACAGCAAACCGTTCATTTCTTCGACCACAGGCAACACCGATTTGCGAGACACAGATGTCCAGCAACCGAAGATGACAGACACTTTGTCTTGACCCAACAGTTGTTTGGTTTTTTCAGCAAACAAAGGCCAGTTAGATGCGGGGTCGACCACCACGGGTTCGAGTTTTTTGCCCAACACGCCGCCTTTGGCGTTGATCTCGTCGATCGCCATCAACACGGTGTCTTTCAACACGGTTTCAGAAATGGCCATGGTGCCAGACAAGCTGTGCAACACGCCAACTTTGATGGTGTCAGCTGCCAATGCTTGTGGCACAACGGCAAATGCGCCCACGGACAGCGCAGCTGCGGCGGCCAGGGCTTTGAGGTTTCCTCGACGGTTCATCATGGGGTTCACTCCAAAAATAAATTGAGCAGCGAGCACCGGATTGGCCCGCTTGAAAACCTCATCGCAAACCCTATGCCAGGTGCGTGTTCTCCTAGAACTTTGATTGCCTTCCATAAGATGCAAAGCCTTTCGAACCATCACGCCCCAAAACTGTTCAAAAATAGAAAAATGCACCAAGTTGGTGTTTCAATGCAGTGCTTGGTGCGTGCACCAAGAATGTGGATGTGCACCAAAGCATGCAGTTGGTGCGCTTGGTTGCAACACATGACAAGGCACGCAAGTTGCGTAGAAAATGGCACCATGGAACTCACACCCCGCGAACGAGACAAGCTGTTGATCTTCACCGCCGCCTTGCTGGCCGAGCGCCGCAAAGCGCGTGGATTGAAACTCAACTACCCCGAGGCCGTTGCCCTCATCAGTGCCGCCGTGATGGAGGGCGCACGCGACGGCAAGACCGTGGCACAACTCATGAGCGAAGGGCGCAATGTGCTCGCCCGTGACGATGTGATGGACGGCGTGGCCGACATGATTCCGGACATCCAAGTAGAAGCCACTTTTCCCGATGGCACCAAGCTGGTCACGGTGCATCAACCGATTGTGTGAAAGCAGCGTGTTCTATCGTTTTCAATTCAACCTATGTCAATTCAACCTATGCGAGCCAAGCCTATGCATCGATTTCTTTTTTTGACGCTGTTGCCTGTGATTGCGCAGGCCCATGAAGGCCACGGCATGGAAGGTGCATCGCACTACCACGCCACCGATGCGTGGGGCTTTGTGGCGTTTGTGTTTGCCCTTGGACTGCTGTGGTGGTTCAACGGCCGTGGCAAATGAATCGACATCTACGCTCAAGCAAACGCGACAACGCACGAGGCACTCATGATTCCAGGTGAACTTTTCATTGACGACGGTGAGCATGTGCTCAACCCCGGCCGTCGCACGCTCACAGAGGTGGTGAAAAACGCGAGCGATCGCCCCATTCAAGTAGGCTCGCACTATCACTTTGCTGAAACCAATGCGGGCTTGCAGTTTGACCGCGATGCTGCGCACGGCATGCGCTTGAACATTGCCTCTGGCACAGCGGTGCGTTTTGAGCCCGGCCAACAACGCACCGTCGAGTTGGTTGACTTCAGTGGCACACGCGAGGTGTATGGCTTTCGTGGTTTGGTCAATGGCGCGTTGCAAACGCCCGCACCTGCAAAGGACACGCACTGATGGCAACGATAGGAAAACGCGCTTACGCCGAAATGTTTGGCCCCACCGTGGGCGACCGCGTGCGTTTGGCAGACACCGATTTGGTGATCGAGGTTGAAAAAGATTTCACTTTGCTCGCAGGCGAAGGACGCACCGATGCGTATGGTCACTTGCAAGGCTACGGCGAAGAAGTGAAATTTGGTGGCGGCAAAACCATTCGCGATGGCATGGCGCAATCGCAGCGCACACGCGATGGTCAAGGCACTGGCCCACAAGCCGGTGGTGCGGTTGACACCGTCATGACCAACGCACTCATTGTGGACCATTGGGGCATTGTGAAAGCCGACATTGGTTTGAAAGACGGCCGCATTGTGGCGATTGGCAAAGCCGGTAACCCTGACACACAACCCGGTGTGAACATCGTCATCGGCCCGGGCACCGAAATCATCAGTTGCGAAGGCAACATCGTGACCGCAGGTGGGGTGGACACACACATTCACTTCATTGCGCCACAACAAATTGAAGAAGCCCTCACCAGTGGCGTCACCACCATGTTGGGCGGTGGCACCGGTCCGGCCACGGGCACCTTTGCCACCACATGCACACCGGGTGCTTGGAACATCGAGCGCATGTTGCAAGCGGCCGATGCGTTCCCGATGAACCTTGGTTTTTTGGGCAAAGGCAATGCCTCGTTGCCCAATGCCTTGCACGAACAAATCAACGCCGGTGCGATTGGTTTGAAACTGCATGAAGATTGGGGCACCACACCGGCTGCCATCGACAATTGTTTGAATGTGGCCGAGGCTACCGACACGCAAGTGGCGATTCACACCGACACGCTGAACGAATCAGGTTTTGTGGAAGACACCGTGGCCGCCTTCAAAGGTCGCACCATTCACACCTTCCACACCGAAGGTGCAGGCGGTGGCCATGCGCCTGATATTTTGAAAGTGGTGGGTGAGGCCAATGTGTTGCCTTCGAGCACCAACCCCACACGCCCTTACACCATCAACACACTTGACGAACACGTGGACATGCTGATGGTGTGTCACCACCTCGACCCTGCGATTGCCGAAGATTTGGCGTTTGCAGAAAGCCGCATTCGACGCGAAACCATTGCAGCCGAAGACATCTTGCATGACCTCGGTGCCATCAGCATGATGAGCAGCGACAGCCAAGCCATGGGGCGTGTGGGTGAAGTCATCATTCGCACTTGGCAAACCGCGCACAAAATGAAATTGCAACGCGGCAAGTTGCCCGACGATAGCGAACGGCACGACAACTTTCGCGTCAAACGCTATGTGGCCAAATACACCATCAACCCATCGATCGCACACGGCATCAGCCACGAAGTGGGCAGTGTCGAAGTGGGCAAGTGGGCCGACTTGGTGGTGTGGAAGCCCGCGTTTTTTGGCGTGAAGCCCAGCATCATTTTGAAAGGCGGTTTCATCGCCATGGCGGCCATGGGCGACCCCAATGCGTCTATTCCCACGCCGCAACCGGTGCACTATCGCCCCATGTTTGGCTCTTATGGTGGCGCCCTCACACGCGGCTCACTCACCTTTGTGTCGCAAGCCGGCCTAGCCGCTGGCATTGGCAGCAAATTTGGTTTGCACAAAACACTCAGTGCCGTGAAAAACATTCGCAGTGTGGGCAAACGCGACATGGTGCACAACCATTACGCACCGCGCATGGAAGTCGATGCGCAAACCTACGCAGTGCGTGCCGATGGACAATTGCTCACTTGCGAGCCAGCGGTGAGTTTGCCAATGGCGCAGCGTTACTTTTTATTTTGAACCCACATGCTCACCTGTTCTAAATTGATTCCTGCGGGGCAGGGCTTGGCCCCTGTGTTGCTCAAGCGTGCGGCCACTGTGTCGCTCGATTGGGATGTGCGCCAAAAAAGCCGCTTCGATGCCACCGACAACACCGGTCGCAGCTTCGGTGTGTTTTTGCCCCGCGGCACTTTGGTGCGCGGGGGGGATGTGTTGGTGTTGGAAGACGGCGCACTCGTGCGCGTGCAGGCTGCCGCGCAAGAAGTGTTGCGCATCACCGCGTGCGAACAACACGGCTCCCCATTTGATTTGACACGCGCGGCCTATCACTTGGGCAATCGCCATGTGCCCATCGAGTTGCAACCCGACCATTTGAAAATCGAACCCGACCATGTGTTGGCCGACATGCTGCGCGCCATGCACATGACGGTGGTGCAAGTGCAAGAAGCGTTTGAACCAGAAGGGGGTGCTTATGGTGGGCATGGGCATGGGCATTCGCATGGCCATAGCCATAACCATGAGCATTCGCACTCGCATGGTGACGGGCATCATCACGATCATGGTCACACGCATGACGCAGCACACAGTCACGCCCCACATGTGCACGGCCCCGGTTGTTCGCACGACCACTGACGCCAAGCGATTGACGCATGACCGCTGCCGCATCCACCCCTGCATTACTGCAACTCATATGGCTCGCGTCACCCGCGTTGCCCATTGGTGGTTTTTCGTATTCAGAAGGCCTAGAAGCGGCGATTGACCAAGGCTTTGTGCATGACGAACACAGTGCCGCTGATTGGTTGATCGATCAATTGCACCTCACCCAATCGCGTGGCGACATGGCGGTGTTGGCGCAAATGGTTTTAGCGTGGCAGCAACTTGACACACCGCGCTTGCAAGCGTTGAGCCAATGGGTGCATGCCACGCGCGAGAGTGCCGAGTTGCGTTTGCAAAGCGAGCAAATGGGACGCTCGATGTTGGAGTGGTTGCGCAATCAGCACGCTATCGACGACACCACCATCGCTTTGTGCAACCAATGGGTACCCACCTATCCGCTCGTGTTTGCGTTGGCGTTGTCGCGCACAGGTGCAGATCTCACATCGTGTTTGCAAGCCTACGCATTTGGCTGGGCTGAAAACATGGTGCAAGCGGCCATCAAAGCAGTTCCCTTGGGTCAAAATTCAGGGCAGCGCATACTCACGCAACTGGCGCAGCACATCGCACCTGCCGTCGACCACGCATTGCAAATGACCGACGACACGCGGCAAGCTTTTTCACCCATGCTGGCGATTTTGTCGGCCCAACATGAAACTCAATACTCGAGACTTTTCAGATCATGAGCACACTGCACCACATCCCCCATCGCACCAAAAAATTACCGCCTCTGCGCGTAGGCATTGGTGGCCCCGTCGGCTCGGGCAAAACCACTTTGCTAGAAATGCTGTGCAAAGCCATGCGTGAGCAATACGACTTGGTGGCCATCACCAACGACATCTACACCAAAGAAGACCAACGCTTGTTAACCGTCAGCGGCGCCTTGCCAGCCGAGCGCATCATGGGCGTTGAAACAGGCGGTTGCCCTCACACAGCCATTCGTGAGGACGCCTCGATCAACCTCGAAGCGATTGACCGCATGTTGGTTGATTTTCCGAATGCAGATGTGGTGTTCATTGAAAGCGGTGGCGACAATTTGGCCGCCACCTTCAGCCCCGAATTGAGCGACCTCACCATTTATGTGATCGATGTGGCCGCCGGCGAAAAAATCCCTCGCAAGGGCGGGCCAGGCATCACCAAGAGCGATTTGTTTGTGATCAACAAAACCGATTTGGCCCCACATGTCGGCGCTGATTTGTCGGTCATGAAAGACGACACCATTCGCATGCGCACCAATGCGAATGGTTTGAAACCTTTTGTCATGACCAATTTGCGTACGCTCGATGGTTTGCAAGACGTGGTGCGCTTCATTGAAACCAAAGGCATGTTGACTCACAGCAAGTCAGCATAAGCAATCGTGATGGGCGCGTGATCCGAAAACTTTTCGTCTTTGTAAATCGCCTCTGAACGCGCTTGGCTGGCAACGGCGGGTGTGGCTAAGTGGTAATCCAAACGCCAGCCCACATTGTTGGCATACGCTTGCCCGCGGTTGCTCCACCATGTGTAGCAGGCATCGGTGGTGTCGGGTTGCAACTGACGGTACACATCGACCACGCCGCCGTCGGTGGTGAGTTTGGTCATCCACGCGCGTTCTTCGGGTAAGAAGCCACTGTTTTTTAAATTGCCTTTCCAGTTTTTCAAATCAGCTTCTTGGTGCGCGATGTTGATGTCACCGCACAGCACAAACTCGCGTTGCTTTTTCAATTTGGTGAGGTGCGGATACATCGCATCTAAAAAACGGTACTTCGCTTCTTGCCGTTCAGGGCCAGACGAACCGCTGGGGAAATAGCTGCTGATGATCGACAACTTGCGTGCGGGCGTGTCGAAACGCAACTCAATGTAGCGACCTTCGGCGTCAAATTCGCCGCCATCAAACCCTACGATCACATCGCTCGGTTGATGGCGCGTGTAAATGCCCACGCCCGAGTAGCCTTTTTTCTGGGCATAGTGAAAATGCCCTTGTAGCCCTGCCAAGCTGTCAAAACCGACGGCCACATCGGCGGCTTGGGCTTTGATTTCTTGGACGCAAATACAATCAGGCTTGGCTTTTTCGAGCCAAGCTTCAACGCCCTTGCGAGCAGCGGAACGGATACCGTTGAGGTTGAGACTGGTGAGTTTGAACAAGGAATTTCCCATGGGTCAGAGTACGGCAGCCAACGACGTGTTGGCACAAGCATTTGTGCAATTTTCGCTCGATTGTGGCGTGCTCAAATTTGGCGAGTTCAAAACCAAAGCGGGCCGCATGAGCCCTTACTTTTTCAACGCCGGCTTGTTTGACGACGGTGCCAAGCTTGGGCAATTGGCCAACTTTTACGCACAGCGCTTGCTCAAGAGTGGCATCGAGTTTGACATGATCTTTGGCCCCGCCTACAAAGGCATTCCCTTGGGCGCCGCGGTGTCGATGGAGTTGGCGCGCTTAGGCAAAAATGTGCCCTTCGCCTACAACCGCAAAGAAGCCAAAGACCACGGCGAAGGTGGCAGCTTGGTGGGCGCACCCTTGAAGGGCCGCGTGCTCATCGTGGACGATGTCATGAGCGCAGGCACGGCCGCACGCGAATCGATCGCCCTCATTCAAGCCGCAGGTGCCACACCCCATGCTGTGGCCATCGCGTTAGACCGCCAAGAAATGGCCACCGAAAAACAAGCCGATGGCAGTACGAAAGATGTGCCCTACAGCGCGGTGCAATATGTGCGAGAGCAAGTGGGTTTACAAGTGTGCGCGATTGCCGAGTTGAACGATTTGCTGGCCTACCTCACGGCCCACGCCGGTGGCGACATGGGTGAGCACCTCGCGCGCACGCAGGCTTACCGTGATCGGTATGGTGTGAGCTGAAAACACTCACACCACAATCGGATTCAACGCCCCATCCATGCTCATGCAAATGCCGGTGATGTAACTGGCTTTTGAAGACGCCAAAAACACAGCTGCATTGGCTATTTCTTCTGGGCTTGCAATGCGTCCCAATGGCAACTTCGCCACCGATTGCTGCAACACCTCATCGGTGCTCAACCCGCGCATGCGGGCGTCTGCGGCAAAACCTTCGTGCAAGCGATCGGTCAACGTCAGTCCTGGGTTGATGGCATTCACACGCACCCCTTGTGGACCATACGCATTGGCCAAACCCACACTGGCCAACATCAACGCCGCATTGGCCGAGCCGCCGGGCAAGTGGATGGGACTGGCCACTTTGCCGCCGTTGCCCACAATGTTCACCACCACACCTGCTTTGCGTTGCGCCATGCGTTTGATGGTGGGGTCGATGATGTTGATATAAGTGAAATACTTGGCCTGCATCGCATCGGCCCACGCCTGTGGTGTGAGCTCATCAAGCGGTGTGCGCTTAGCCGCACCGGCTGAGTTGACCAACACATGCACAGCGCCGAGCGCTTTTTCTGCGGCATTCAACGCATTCAGCGCTTGGGTTGCATCGCTCAAATCCGCTGCCACGGTGAACACTTGCGATTTGGGAAATTCGGCCTTCAAAAGCTCTTGCGCGTTTTGCAAATTGGCGGCTTGGCGCGATACCAATGAGACATGCGCACCTTCTTGCAAAAACCCGCGCGCACACGCCAGGCCAATGCCTTTGCTGCCGCCGGTGATCAAAACATGTTGCCCTTGAAGCTGTAAGTCCATGGATTTCTCCAGCGTTGAAATTAACCCAGCTTCTTCATCAACAACGCATTCACCTGCGCCGGATTGGCTTTGCCTTTGCTGGCCTTCATGATCGGCCCCACCAAACCGTTGAGAGCTTTGGCATTGCCCGCTTTGAACTCTTCCACATTCTTGGGGTTGGCGGCCAACACTTCGTCGATGATGGCTTCCAGCGCACCGGTGTCGTTCATTTGCTTCAAGCCTTTGGCATCAATCAAGGCATCGACTTCAGCCAACGCTTTGCTGTTGTCTGACTGGGCCGTTGCGTTTTGCCACAGTGCATCAAACACATCTTTGGCGGCGTTGTTGCTGATGGTGCTGTCTTGAATGCGTTGAATCAACGCGCCCAGTTGTGCGCTGCTGACGGGCAAGTTGTCAAAGCCCACATCGGCGGCGTTCAAGCGGCGTGACACTTCACCCATGATCCAGTTGCTGGCCAATTTGGGTTGACCACACGCTTTGGCCGTGGCTTCAAAGTAAGCCGCCATCGCTTTGCTTTGTGTGAGTGTGGTGGCATCGTATTCAGGCAGCGCATAGTCGCGCACAAAACGCTCGGCCATCACGCGAGGTAATTCAGCCATTTCGCTTTTCACACGGTCGACCCACGCGCGGTCAATCACCAACGGGGGCAAATCGGGGTCGGGGAAGTAGCGGTAATCAGCCGCATCTTCTTTGGTGCGCATGGCGCGTGTTTCGCCGGTGTCGGGGTCGAACAACACAGTGGCTTGTTCGATCGCATGGCCGTCTTCAATTTGTTCAATTTGCCAACGCACTTCAAAGTCGATGGCTTGTTGCATGAACTTGAAGCTGTTGAGGTTTTTGATTTCACGGCGTGTGCCCAAAGGCGCGCCGGGTTTGCGCACCGACACATTGGCGTCGCAACGGAACGATCCCTCTTGCATGTTGCCGTCGCAAATGCCAATCCAAGTCACAATTTTGTGCAACTCTTTCGCATATGCCACCGCTTCGTCGCTGCTGCGCATGTCAGGCTCGGTCACGATTTCTAGCAACGGTGTGCCTGCGCGGTTCAAGTCAATGCCGGATTGGCCCCCGCGAGCGCCGCTCGCCATGCCTAATGATGAATCTTCATGCAACGATTTGCCCGCATCTTCTTCCAAATGCGCGCGCACCAAACGCACGGTTTTGCGCACCGTCTCTTTGCCTTCTTGCAAAAAGAAAGACACCTCACCGCCTTGCACCACCGGAATTTCAAATTGGCTGATCTGATAGCCCTTGGGCAAATCAGGGTAGAAATAATTTTTGCGCGCAAAAATGCTGCGCTCAGCCACATGCGAATTCACTGCCAAACCAAATTCAATCGCACGCTCGACCGCGCCGACATTCATCACGGGCAATGTGCCGGGCAAGGCCATGTCCACTGCGCATGCTTGTGTGTTGGCCTCGGCACCAAAGGCGGTGGGTGCGCGGCTGAAAATTTTGCTTTGGGTTGAGAGTTGGGCGTGTGTTTCAAACCCAATCACCACTTCGTAGCCTTGAACCAATTTGCTCATGACAGGCCCTCCGGCTTGGCAGTGTGAAAGTCAGTGTTCATTTGAAATTGATGCGCCACATTGAGCAGCTTGCTTTCTTGCAAATAGTTGCCAATCAGTTGCATGCCCACAGGCATCTTGGCATCGCCAAAACCCACTGGCACGCTCATGCCAGGCAAACCTGCCAACGAAGCGGGCAGGGTGAAGATGTCGGCCAAATAATTGGCCACGGGGTCGTCGGCTTTTTCGCCCAGCTTCCATGCCACGGTGGGGGCTACGGGGCCCGCGATCACATCGCACTCGGCAAACGCGCGTTGAAAGTCGTCAGCAATCATGCGGCGAATTTTTTGCGCTTGCAGGTAATACGCATCGTAATAACCATGCGACAGCACATACGCACCCGTCATGATGCGGCGTTTGACTTCTTCGCCAAAACCTTCAGCACGTGTTTTTTTGTACATGTCCACCAAGTCGGTGTAGTCCTTGGCGCGGTGGCCAAACTTCACGCCATCAAAACGGCTCAAGTTAGAGCTCGCTTCAGCCGGCGCAATGATGTAGTACACCGGTATCGACAGCTCGGTGCGTGGCAAGGCAATCGGCACCAATTTGGCACCCAGTGCTTCGAGTTGTTTCAACGCAGCGTCAATCGCAGCGCGCACATCTGCAGACAAACCATCGCTAAAAAATTCTTTTGGAATGCCAACGCGTACACCGTGCAAAGTGTCGTTCAAATGCGCTGAAAAATTTTCTGTGGGCACATCGAGCGATGTGGCGTCGCGGTCCACATCAGGGCCACACATGGCGCTCAACAACAAGGCGCAATCTTCTGCGCTGCGCGCCATGGGGCCGGCTTGGTCGAGGCTCGATGCATAGGCAATCATGCCGTAACGCGAGGCGCGTCCATAGGTCGGCTTGATGCCAGTGATGCCGCAAAAACTCGCGGGTTGACGAATCGAGCCACCGGTGTCGGTGCCCGTCGCTGCAGGCGTCAAACGCGCGGCCACAGCGGCGGCGCTGCCACCCGACGAACCACCCGGAATGCGCGCGGCATTCCATGGGTTGTTCACGCTGCCGTAAGCAGAGTTTTCGTTGCTCGAGCCCATGGCAAATTCATCGCAATTGAGCTTGCCCAAGGTCACCATGCCCGCTGCGCCTTCTGCCGTGCCGCCGAGCTTTTGCACCACGGTGGCATCAAACGGCGAGCGATAGCCTTGCAATATTTTTGAGCCTGCAGTGGTGGCAAAGTCGCGCGTCACAAACACATCTTTGTGCGCGAGGGGCACGCCTTCCAAACAACCACCTGTACCTGCGGCCAAACGTGTATCAGCGGCTTGGGCTTGTTGCAGTGTGGCCTCTTCGTTGAGGGCCAAAAAAGAACCGGTGGTGTCGGCTTTGACGCGCGCCAAAAAATGTTGCGCCACTTCGACTGCGCTTAACTGTTTGTTGCGCAAAGCGGTGCTGAGTTCGGTCAGCGATTGATCGTGCAAAGGTTTTGTCATCGTCATGCCCTCACTCAATCACTTTGGGCACGAGGAACAAACCGCGTTCCACAGCGGGTGCACTTTGCTGGTTGGCGTCACGTTGGTTGGGTTCGCTCGCCACATCGGGGCGCAAGCGCAGCGCCATCTCGGGGTGGTTGGCCATGGCGTCAACAGGGTGCGCCATGGGCACCACACCGGTGGTGTCCACCGCGCTGATTTGTTCAACGATGTTGAAAAAATCATTGATCTTGTGCAGCATGCGCGCCTGTTCATCAGGCTGCAGTTCAAGCCGGGCCAAGTTGGCGATGCGGCTGATGTCTTGTTCGTTGAGTGACATACAAAGCGTGAAGTGGGTCAAAGTTCGAAGTGGTTGCGGCCAAAGGGCACACAACAACCCGAGGAAACCCGTCATTTACGGGGGATGCGGTATTATCTCGCCTTTGTGTCCGCGCTCGCGGACGGCTAGACAACGGGTGAAGTGACGCTGGTGCACGCCCAACTGAGAGGACAGTGATGTTTGGATCTTTTCGTCGGTATTTCTCTACCGACTTGGCAATTGACTTAGGTACCGCCAACACCCTGATTTATGTGCGCGACAAAGGCATCGTGCTCGACGAGCCTTCGGTGGTGTCGATTCGCCACGAAGGCGGCCCCCAAGGCAAGAAAACCATTCAAGCCGTGGGCCACGAAGCCAAGGCCATGTTGGGCAAAGTGCCCGGCAACATCGAAGCCATTCGCCCCATGAAAGACGGCGTGATCGCCGACTTCACCGTCACCGAGCAAATGCTCAAGCAATTCATCAAGATGGTGCACCCCCGCTCGGTGTTAAAGCCCAGCCCCCGCATCATCATTTGCGTGCCTTGTGGCTCTACCCAAGTGGAACGCCGCGCCATTCGCGAATCTGCCTTGGGCGCAGGCGCTTCAGAGGTTTACTTGATCGAAGAACCGATGGCCGCTGCCATTGGTGCAGGTTTGCCAGTGTCAGACGCCTCGGGTTCGATGGTGGTTGACATCGGTGGCGGCACCACCGAAGTGGGCGTGATCTCGCTCGGCGGCATGGTCTACAAAGGCAGCGTGCGCGTCGGTGGCGACAAGTTTGACGAAGCCATCATCAACTACATCCGTCGCAACTACGGCATGTTGATCGGTGAGCCAACTGCTGAAGCCATCAAGAAAGAAATTGGTTCTGCTTTTCCTGGCTCTGAAGTCAAGGAAATGGAAGTCAAAGGCCGCAACCTCTCAGAAGGTGTGCCCCGTTCGTTCACCATTTCGTCGAACGAAATTTTGGAAGCCTTGACCGACCCGCTCAACAACATCGTGTCTGCGGTCAAAAATGCCCTCGAGCAAACGCCCCCCGAGTTGGGTGCTGACATTGCCGAGCGCGGCATGATGCTCACCGGTGGTGGCGCGTTGTTGCGTGACCTCGACCGCTTGTTGGCCGAAGAAACCGGCTTGCCCGTGTTGGTGGCCGAAGACCCGCTCACTTGCGTGGTGCGCGGTTGCGGCTTGGCCCTCGAGCGCATGGAGCGCTTGGGCTCGATCTTCACCAGCGAATAAGCTGAACTGTCTAGGCAAGACTGAACACGGCAGATGCCCCTCGGTACCCTCGACAGATCCCCTCCGCCCTTTTTCAAACAAGGGCCGTCAGCCATTTCAAAACTGCTTTTCTTCAGCGCCGTCTCGGTGCTGTTGATGGTGGCCGATGTGCGTTTTGCCGTCACCCAACCCGTGCGCGCCACCTTGGCCGTGGCTTTGTATCCGGTGCAATGGTTGGCCATGCGCCCACAAGTGTGGACCGAGTACGCCAACGATTATTTTGAAGCCCGCGATGTTGCGCAAGCTGCAGAACGCGAAGCGCGACAACAGTTGTTGGTGCAAGCACAACGCTCAGGTCAAGTTGAACAACTGGCACTTGAAAACCGTCAACTGCGCGAGCTGTTGCATTTGCGTGAACGGTTAGAAACAGGCGCCATGGCCGCCGAAGTGTTGTACGACGCGGCCGACCCCTACACCCGCAAATTGATTGTCGACAAAGGCTTGTTGAACGGCGTCAAAGATGGCTCTCCAGTCATTGATGAGCACGGTGTGTTGGGACAAGTCACGCGCGTTTTGCCACTCGTCAGTGAAGTGACATTGGTGACCGACCGCGAACACTCCATTCCTGTGCTCAACACACGCAATGGCGCACGCGGTGTTGCTTATGGCGAAGCGG
>JBEGOM010000014.1:0-51181 GCA_041181985.1 Pseudomonadota bacterium
CGATGTAGCGGTAGTCCACCATCACACCTTTGCCACCTTCGTTTTTGGTGCGACCCAAAAACGCACCCATGGTCGATTGGTGGTCTTGCGCACGGAAAGTGACAGGGCCAAACGGTGTGCTGAAACGCAAACCACGAAACGCGTTCACAAGTGCTTCACTCTCAGTGCTTTTGGCTTTGGTCATGCCAGCCGCCAACGCGTAGATCATGCTGTAGCCCACCACCGAACCCAAGCGTGGGTGGTCGTTGTGTTTGCGGTGGTAAGCCAAAAAGAACGCTTTGTGTTCAGGCGTTTGAATGCCATACCAAGGGTAGCCAGTGACGATCCAGCCGTTGGGTGTTTCGTCTTTCAAGGGCTCTAAATATTCAGGCTCACCGGTGAGCAAGCTCACGACTTCGCGGCCTTGAAACAAACCGCGTGTGTTACCTTCGCGCACAAACTTGGCGAGGTCAGTGGCAAACAACACATTGAAAATTGCATCGGGTTTGGCCTCTGCCAAGGCTTGTGCCACTGCGCCAGCGTCGACCTTGCCCAGTGCGGGCGCTTGTTCGGCGACAAACTCCACATCGGGTTGTGCGGCTTTGAGCAACTGTTTGAAAGTGGCCGCAGCCGATTGACCGTATTCGTAGTTGGGATACACCACCGCCCAACGTTTCTTTTTCAACTTGGCGGCCTCAGGCACCAGCATGGCCACTTGCATGTAAGTGGATGCACGCAAGCGGAAGGTGTAGGCGTTGCCGTTTTGCCAAACCATTTTGTCGGTCAGGGGCTCGCCCGCCAAGAAAAACACTTTGCGCTGTTTGGCAAAGTCACCCAATGCCAAACCAATGTGCGACAAAAACGCACCCGACAACACATCGACTTTTTCGCGCGACAACAATTCTTCAGCCGCACGCACAGCGTCGCCTGGAGAGGCGTTGTCATCGCGCGTGATGAGTTGCAGTTTTTTACCGTTCACACCGCCGGCCGCGTTGATTTCTTCAACGGCTAACTCCATGCCTTTTTTGTAGGGCTCTAAAAAAGCAGGTTGTGCTTTGTAGCTGTTGATCTCACCAATTTTGATGACGCCTTGCGCCATGGCTGAGCCAGCGCAAACGCTCAACAAAAGCAAACTGAAAAATCGAACCAACAACAATGAACGCATGGTGATGCCCCAAACAAACGCAACCAACAAAGACAGCTATTGTCTTGCAATATGCCTTACCAAGCACAAGCGAAGGCAAACAACTGTCGGCTCATGCTGTCTTGACTGACAGGCCGCCAACCTTCTGGCACCGGCAAAGATTTGATGACTGGCCCATTGCCCATTTTGTTGGCGTGACTGGTAGCGCTCATGGTTTTGTATTTGCCTTCGGCACAGTCGTAATCGATGTAAGACTTGACCGAGCGCTGACCGCTGTTGTCGACATCTTTCAAGTCGTACACCACCCACACGCGTTTGTTGTGATGCATTTTGACAATCGATGCGGAGTCGACATACACCGTGGCCACTTCGTTTTGTGTGACGGTCACCCACATGGCTTGCGACACATTGGCACCCATCAGCAAAGCAACACAAAAGAATTTTTTCAACTGCATATCAACGCGATGCTTAAGATTTTTCAAGACGATAACCTTGACTCACAAAACTCAGAAAAAAGCCCCGACGCTGCGGGGCTTGTTCTTCAGCCGAATCACGCGGCGACAGGAGCGGGTGTGCTGGTCGCATGCCCTTGGTAGTCGGTCCAACAGCGCTGCTTGAAGTCATACAGCTTGCAGTCGCGTGCGGTTTGGAAATACCACTTCCATGAGAACGGTTGAATCACGATGCGCTCGGGCAGCAACTCTTCGAGTTTGCTTTGCGCTTGCTTCAATTTGTAAAGCGGAATGCTCATGTCCAAATGGTGTGCGGTGTGCTCCATGATGTGGTGCATCAACGCGCCAATTTTGAAATTGAAAGTCAGGTGCACGGTGGTCGACACAAAAGGTTGGGCCTTAGACCAAGCGGTGCGCTCGTCGTGCCAAGACACTTTCACATGGGTGTGGTGCACATAGACCACAAAACCAATCATCGACACCCAGAAGAAGAAAGGCACGACCACGCCCATCAACAACACCAGCGCAATGGATTGCTCGGTGGCGATGGCAGCCCAAGTCATGAATGCCACCCAAGCGATGCCGAAAGCGGTGATTAACAAGCAGTCTTTGGTGAAGATGGGGCGACGTGTGGGCATGTTCTTTTCATTGGGGAACACCATCTTGTTCCACCAAATTTCGATCATGTAGTACAAGCCGGGTGCCCAACCGCTGCGGTAAATGCGGTCGCGCAGTTTTTCAAACGGTGTGAGGGCTTCGAACTCTTCGGGGGTGTAAGGCGCCCACACAAAGTCAAAGCCTTTGAGGTTGGTGTAACCGTGGTGTACCACATTGTGGCCAATGTCCCACAGGCTGTAAGCGGTGAGCGATGGCAAGAAGGCGATGCGGCCCAACCATTTGTTGAGGTCGCGGTGCGGTGTGAGGCTTTGGTGACAAGCATCGTGGCCCAAAATAAACAAGCGACCAATCACAAAGCCAGCGGCCAAACCGCACAGCAACTTGGCCCACCACGCGTCTAACAAAACGGTGCCTGCGAGCAAAGCCGCCCACAGCGCGTAGTCAACAATGAGTAATACGAACGCCAAGAGCGTGGTGCGCTCGGCCAAGGGAATCAGCCACTCGCGCATGACTTTGCGGTGCGGCATGGGTTCACTGGGAAGAATCGGTTTGATGGTTGTGGTCATGGTCTTGAAAACGGTTGACTTGGCAACATAGCCAGTCTTCAGGGGCACACAGCGGTTCTGTGGGTCCATGCGCACATCTTAGGCACAGCACACATGTTGGGCACTGATATGCGTCAATCAGTTGCAGATTATCGCTTTTTAGCGACCGTCATGGGTATTTACCCGCTCTTCCGAATCCGTGAAGGGGCATTATTTGAAAACCAAAACACTCATTTTGTTGTTTTTGAACCAATCCTTGCCCAGACCAGAGCCCGGTTGCACCAAGCGCGGGTCTTCGTGGGCTTGTCAGTGGCACGCACCTTTTGCGCGGGCAAACATGTGAGAATCGCGCAAACTTATTCGTATCACTGGGGAGATTTCTGCATGGCCCGTCACGCTACCAAAATTGTTGCCACCTTGGGTCCCGCTTCGAGCGATCCGGCCTTGTTAGAAAAAATGATTCGTGCAGGTGTCAATGTGGTGCGTCTGAACTTCAGCCACGGCAAAGCGCAAGACCACATTGATCGCGCCAAACTGGTGCGCGAAGCAGCGCAACGCGCGGGCCGCGAAGTGGCCATCATGGCCGATTTGCAAGGTCCCAAAATTCGCGTGGGCAAATTTGCCGACGGCAAAGTGATGCTGGAGAACGGCGCCAAATTTGTGCTCGACGCCTCACGCACCGAACCCGGCGACATTCACGGCGTGGGCCTGGACTACAAAGAACTGCCGCGCGATGTCAAACCTGGCGACTTGCTGTTGCTCAACGATGGTTTGATTGTGCTGACGGTTGATGCCGTGCGCGGTGAGCAAGTGCACACCTCGGTCAAGGTGGGTGGCGAGTTGTCCAACAACAAGGGCATCAACAAACAAGGCGGCGGCTTGACCGCACCTGCCCTGACCGGCAAAGACATGGAAGACATCAAAACCGCGATGAGCTTTCAGGCCGACTATGTGGCGGTGAGCTTTCCCAAAAACGCCACCGACATGGAAATGGCGCGTCAACTCGCCAATGTGGCGGGTGCCGAATACAAACACAAGCCAGGCTTGATTGCCAAAATTGAACGCGCCGAAGCCATTCCTTTGTTGGAAGAAATTTTGCGCGCCAGCGACGGCATCATGGTCGCGCGCGGCGACTTGGCCGTTGAAGTGGGCAATGCGGCGGTGCCTGCGTTGCAAAAGCGCATGATCAAAATGGCACGCCAGTTTGACAAAGTGGTCATCACCGCGACCCAAATGATGGAGAGCATGATCACCAACCCCGTGCCAACCCGCGCCGAGGTGAGCGATGTGGCCAACGCGGTGCTCGACGGCACCGACGCCGTCATGTTGAGCGCCGAAACAGCGGCTGGCAAATACCCGCTCGAAACCGTGGAAGAAATGTCGAAAATTTGCGCTGCCGCCGAAGGCGCGGAAGAGGTGGAGTTGGACGGCGACTTCCGTGGCCAAACCTTCAGCCGCATCGACCAAACCATTGCCATGGGCGCCTTGTTCACGGCCCACCACTTGGGGGCCAAAGCCATTGTGGCGTTGACCGAATCGGGCTCGACGGCTTTGTGGATGAGCCGCCATCGCATTCACATTCCCATCTACGCGGTGACCACCAAAGTGACCAGCCAGCGCAAGATGGCTTTGTTCCGCAATGTGCGCCCTCTGCTGATGGACACCAGCGCTGACCGCGACACCGCCTTGGCCCAAGCCGAAGCGCACCTGAAACTGCGCGGCATTGTGGATGCGGGCGATGTGTACGCCATCACCTGCGGCGACCCCATGGGCACGCCTGGCGGTACCAACATGCTGCGGATTTGCGAAGTGCGCTGAAGTGACGCGGCTTGGCACAGAAAAAGGGGCGATGAGCCCCTTTTTTGTGGGCGGTTGCCTGCTGCGTGCCGGTTTGTCAATCGTCAGCTTTTTGCCATGCTAGGCACTTAAAATTTCACCTAGTTGTAAAAGATTTTTAACTTTGAGGAAATTTCCATGGCACTCGTTTCAATGCGCGAATTACTGGACCATGCTGCTGAGCAGGGTTACGGCATCCCAGCTTTCAACGTCAACAACTTAGAGCAAGTGCAAGCCGTGATGGCGGCGGCTGACGAAGTGGGCGCGCCTGTGATCTTGCAAGCCAGCGCGGGCGCACGCAAATATGCGGGCGAGTCGTTCATCAAGCATTTGATTCAAGCGGCCACCGAAGCCTATCCCCACATTCCTTTGGTGATGCACCAAGACCACGGCACTTCGCCCAAAATTTGTGAAGGCGCGTTGGCCCTCGGTTTTGGCTCGGTCATGATGGATGGCTCGTTGATGGAAGACGGCAAAACCCCCGCCGACTTTGACTACAATGTCAAAGTGACGCAGCAGGTGGTGGCCATGGCCCACAAAATTGGCGCCACCGTTGAGGGTGAACTCGGTTGCTTGGGTTCGCTAGAAACCGGTGAAGCCGGTGAAGAAGACGGTGTCGGTGCCGTTGGCAAGTTGGACCACAGCCAAATGTTGACCGACCCTGAAGAAGCTGCGCAATTTGTGAAAGCCACACAACTTGATGCTTTGGCGATTGCAATTGGCACCAGCCACGGCGCCTACAAATTCAGTCGCAAACCCACGGGCGATATTTTGGCCATCAGCCGTGTGAAAGAAATCAACGCGCGCATTCCCAACACCCACTTGGTGATGCACGGCTCGTCCAGCGTGCCACAAGATTTGTTGGCCATCATCAATCAGTTTGGCGGCAAGATGAAAGAAACCTACGGCGTGCCGGTGGAAGAAATTCAAGAAGCCATCAAATTTGGTGTGCGCAAAATCAACATCGACACCGACATCCGTTTGGCCATGACGGGTGCGGTGCGCAAGTTTCAAGCTGAGAACCCTGACAAGTTCGACATGCGCGAATGGATGAAGCCCGCACGCGAAGCCGCCAAAGCGATTTGCAAACAACGCTACCTCGAGTTCGGTTGTGAAGGTCAAGCGGGCAAGATCAAAGGCATCGCCTTGTCGGTGATGGCCAGCCAATATGCCAACGGCAAATTGGCGCAGCTGGTCAAATGACCACGGCACTGCACACCTCGGCCCTCACCTCGTTGCCCTTGCTGGCGCGCGGCAAAGTGCGCGACAACTATGCGGTCGGTGACGACCGCATTTTGATGGTGGCCTCAGACCGCATCAGCGCGTTTGATGTGATCATGGGCGAACCGATCCCTGGCAAAGGCGAGTTGCTGACCAAGATGGCTTTGTTTTGGTTTGGCAAGTTGGGCCACATTTGCCCCAACCACTTAACAGGTGAAGCACCTGAGATCGTGGTGACGGCCGATGAAGTGGCGCAGGTGAAGGGCCGCTCAATGTTGGTCAAACGCTTGAAGCCAATTCCTGTTGAAGCGGTGGTGCGTGGTTATTTGGCGGGCAGCGGTTGGCAGGAATATCAGCAACACCAAGCGGTGTGTGGTGTGCCCTTGCCCAAGGGTTTGAAAAACGCGAGCCCATTGCCCGAGCCGATATTCACGCCTGCAGCCAAAGCGGCGGTGGGTGACCACGACGAGAACATCACCTACGCACAAGTGGTGGAGATGATTGGTGCGTCGTTGGCCGAAAAAATTCGCACCGTGAGCATTGCCTTGTATGAAACCGCGCGCGATGTGGCGGCCAAAAAAGGCATCATCATTGCGGACACCAAGTTTGAATTTGGGCTAGACCCCAACGGCAACTTGGTGTTGATGGACGAGGTGCTGACGCCCGATTCGTCGCGCTATTGGCCTGCGGATCAATACAAAGAAGGTGTGAACCCACCGAGCTATGACAAACAGTTTTTGCGCGATTGGTTAGAGACCGCGCAAGTGCAAGGCAAGCCGTGGAGCAAATCGCCACCCGCGCCACATTTACCTGCTGAAGTGATTGCACAAACAGCGGCGAAATACCAAGAGGCTTGGGAGAAGTTGAAAGACTGAAGCTGAAGCGTTCATTAAAAAACCGCGCGGGGTGCTTTGCACCGAGCGCGGTTTTTTTCAGTTCAACGCCATGCTCAACTTACGGCGATAGCGCGAAATCAATTCTGCTTGCGGATCTTCTTGCAAAGCCGCTTTGCCTGTGAGCTCAATGCCACCTGCTGTTTTGCCGTGTGCGGCATCGTCGTTTTTGTTTTTCGGTGGTGTCATCAATTCAAGAATCGACACATAGGTTTTGCGTGCGGCTTCGTTGTTCCATGTTTTGTCACGCATGATGATCTCGAGCAACTCTTCCATGGCTTGCTCCATCTGACCCGCAGCGATCAACAAACGCGCTTTGGCAAAGCGGGTGTCGAAATCGCGCTTGTTTTTCTCGATCAACGCATCGAACTGCTCGAAGGTCCAAGCGCCGCGTTCGTCGGTGGAGACAAACTGCAAAGCTTGCAGCCAATAGTTGAGCGCATCAAAACGCAGTTGCAAAGGAATTTCGGTGAGCTTAGGCGCAAGCGCGGCTTGTGCTTCTTCTAAGTCGCCCACCGCAATCAGCAGCTTTACAAAGTTGTAGCGGGTGTCGTCGTCAGCAGGGTTGAGGCTCAGGGCTTCTTGCAGTTTGGCCAAAGCGGCGTCGGTGTCGCCTTCGGCCATCAGGTGCTCGGCTTCTTGTGCGTCGGCTTGTGCGGTGAGTTCGCCTTCAGAGGGCAAATGTTTGTCCAAAAACTCACGCACTTTGCCTTCGGGCAACGCGCCCATGAAGCCGTCGACAGGGCGACCGCCCATCAACAAAATACAAGTGGGCAGGCTTTTAATACCAAACGCGCCAGCCAGTTGTTGTTCGGTGTCGGCATTGATTTTGACCAAGGTGAAACGGCCTTCGTAGGCGGTTTCGAGTTTTTCGAGCAAAGGGCCCAAAGATTTGCAGGGACCGCACCAGTCGGCCCAAAAGTCCACCAGCACAGGGGTGGTTTGTGAGGCCGCGATCACATCGGTCTCGAAATTTGCCATCGTCACATCAATCATGGGTGTCCCGTCTTAAAATTTGTCCTCAGCTCTCACCTAGCCACATCATGACCAAATGCCAAGTTGGCGTCGTCATGGGGTCCAATTCCGATTGGGACACCATGCAACACGCAGCCCAGATTCTCCAAGAATTTGGCGTCTCTTTCGAAACCCGCGTGGTTTCCGCCCATCGCATGCCTGACGACATGTTTGCGTATGCCGAAGCAGCGCAGGGCCGAGGTTTGCGCGCTATCATCGCTGGCGCGGGTGGCGCAGCACACTTGCCAGGCATGTTGGCTGCGAAGACGATTGTGCCTGTGTTGGGTGTGCCCGTGGCGAGCAAGCATTTGCAAGGTGTGGATTCATTGCACAGCATTGTGCAAATGCCCAAAGGTATTCCGGTGGCCACCTTTGCGATTGGCAACGCCGGTGCGGCCAATGCGGCCTTGTTTGCAGTAGCCTTGTTGGCCTCGACCGACGAAGCGTTGGCCACCCAATTGCAAGTGTTTCGTGAAGCGCAAACCGAAACGGCGCGCAACATGACATTGCCCTCGCACACCTGAGCTATTAAACGGTGCGTTTTATTTTTGCGTTTGAACCCAGTGTGCTTGTATGACTGAACCTGCGTTGCCACCAATGCCTGCGCTGCAATTGAAGCCTGTGTTGCCCGGCAGCACACTCGGTGTGTTGGGCGGCGGCCAATTGGGGCGCATGTTTGTGCATGAAGCGCAACGCATGGGCTACAACACCGCGGTGCTCGACCCTGATGCGCACAGCCCAGCGGGCTGGGTCAGTCACCATCACATTCAGACCGACTATTCAGACGCCAGTGGTTTGCAGCAATTGGCAAATGTGTGTCAAGCGGTGACCACCGAGTTTGAAAATGTGCCCGCCGATGCACTTGCGCATTTGGCGTTGTCCTTGCCCGTGTCACCTGCGGCGTCTGCGGTGGCGGTGGCGCAAGACCGTGCGCGCGAGAAGGCGCATTTTGTGTCGTGTGGTGTGCCTGTGGCACCGCATGCGGTGATCGAAACACCGGCGCAGTTGGCAGCGGTGTCAGACACACTCTTGCCTGGCATTTTGAAAACATCGCGCATGGGTTATGACGGCAAAGGCCAGCAACGCGTGCGCACGCGCGAGGAGTTGAATCAAGCGTGGGACGCGTTGCAACGCGTGCCCTGTGTGCTCGAAAAAATGTTGCCCTTGGTGAACGAGTGTTCGGTCATCGTGGCGCGTGGCCAAGACGGTGCGATGGTGCATTTGCCCATTCAACGCAATTTGCATCGCGATGGCATTTTGGCGGTGACAGAAGTGTGGCCCGGCAATGTGCCAGACGCGTTGGCGCAGCAAGCGATTGAGGCGGCTAAAGCCGTGGCGCAAGGGTTGAACTATGTGGGCGTGTTGTGCGTCGAGTTTTTTGTGGTGAAAGAAGATGGCGCACTGTCGTTGGTGGTGAACGAAATTGCACCGCGTCCGCATAACAGCGGTCACTACAGCCAAGACGCATGTGATGTGTCGCAGTTTGAATTGCAAGTGCGCTGCATGACGGGCTTGCCACTCACGCCACCGCGTTTGCACAGCCCTAGCATCATGTTGAATGTGTTGGGCGACTTGTGGTTCAAAAAACCGCCAGTAAAAGAATTGGGATCTGACCCCAATTTAGACAATGTAGAACCCAACATAGAGCCTAGTTGGGCGGCGGTGCTGGCTTTGCCTGGCACGCATTTGCATTTGTATGGCAAAACGCAAGCGCGGGTGGGGCGCAAGATGGGGCACTTGAACATCACCGGTGCCACGCCTGAAGTGGTGCGCGCCACGGCCTTGCGTGCTGCTGAAATTTTGGGCATTGCGCCTTTTTGACGCACCGTTTTCACAAAGCGCTCAACAGCCTCACCATGATTTTGAACGGCCAACTCCCCGCATCGATCACGCAAGCCGCGCAGGCCTTGCAGCGGGGCGATTTGTTGGGCTTGCCCACTGAAACCGTGTATGGCCTGGCGGCTGACGCTGGCAACGATGCGGCGGTGGGCAAAATTTTCCAAGCCAAAGGACGCCCCAGCAACCACCCGCTCATCGTGCATGTGGCCAGTGTGCAAGGGGCGCAACGGTTTGCCAGCGACATACCTGAGTTTGCGCAAAAGCTGATGACCACTTTTTGGCCGGGTCCGCTCACCTTGATCTTGCCGCGCCAAGCCGACCAAGCGGCCGTGGCGGCTGGCGGGCAAAACTCGGTGGGCTTGCGTTGCCCCTCGCACCCTGTGGCGCAAGCGGTGTTGCGGGAAGCTGAAGCCTTGGGCGTGATGGGCGTGGCCGCACCGAGTGCGAATTTGTTTGGCCGCGTCAGCCCCACCACGGCGGCACATGTGGCCTCTGAGTTTGGCGAGGGTTTGTTGATTGTGGATGGTGGCGCTTGCGAGGTGGGTATAGAGTCCACCATCGTCGACTGCACGCGGGGCCAACCTGTGCTGCTGCGACCTGGGGTGTTAACGCCCGAGCAGCTTGAAGTAGCTTGTGGCTTGCCCGTGAAGGTGCCGGCCCAACCCGAAGCCACTGCCCCCCGGGCGTCGGGTACTTTGGCTTCGCACTACGCGCCTAAGGCCTTGGTGCGGTTGCTGAATGCTAATGAATTGATGGCAGGTGTTGCCGAGATGGCTGAAAGCCATGAAGATGCTTCAACACAACCCTCGCAAGGACTGAATTTGGCGATTTGGACGCGTTCCAGCTTGCAGTTGCCGCCTGCGCTTGCAGACAAATGCTTGATCGCCTTAATGCCAGATAATCCGAGAGATTGTGCAAAAGCTTTATTTGCCCAATTGCGCAACTTTGATGCAATGGGCGTGACGAGCATATGGGTTGAGTGCCCGCCAGCGCTGCCCAGTTGGGCAGGTGTGCTGGATCGATTGACGAGGGCAGCTGGGCCAGATCGTTAAACTACCCATGACCAAAAAGAGAAAAACCGATGAGACCCAAACTATTCCGATCAGTACTAGGCGTTGGTGTGCTGCTTTTGCTTTCACTTTTGGCTTCTTGTGGCGGAAGCAGTAGCACGGTGAACCCTTTGAGGCCGACCCGCGTGATTGCCTTTGGAGATGCATTCAGCGATGTTGGTAACCCCGGAAACAGCAACGCAGGCCTTCGCTACACCATTCTTGGCGTGAACGAAGCCAACACCTTGAAAACGCCAACCACATTGGCTGAAAGCATTGCAAATATTTACGGTTTGTGGAGCAATACGGTTGCAATGCAAACGGGGCAAACGGGGGCATTCCCGACCACGGGCCTTGTGAGCTATGCCATGGGTAACTCCATGATTAATCCTGCCCCCACCTCTACTGCCAAGGGTGGATTAGGAGGATCAGAATCAACTTTGACTGAGCAGGTTAATGATTTTCTGTCTCGCGTCAACAATAAAGTGGGTGATGACGATTTAATTTTGATTACTGCAGGAACAAGGGATTTGTTTTCTTTGGCTTACCGGTATTTTGGAAGTACAGGAGTTAAAAAGTTAGATGGCTCAACCCAGAGCCTGGATGCCACATTGTTGGCACAACTTGGCGGTGCCATGACAGAAGATGCGGTGTTCACTCAGTTAGACGATACAGTTGTAAAGCTGATTGCTGTGGTGGACTCGCTTCGTGCGGCTGGCGCCAAGCATGTTTTACTGGTGGAGCCCATGAACTTGTCAAGAACGCCCTGGGGTTTGTCTTTAGACAAATCAGCGACCGATTTTTTGCGCTCCCTGAGCTACGACACAGACACCAGCTGTGTAAAAAACAACAATAAAAACTCGTTCCATTGCAAACTAACCATTGCGCTAGTTAATAAATATCCTGCAACCATTAACGGGCAGTTTGTGCTCGCGGTTGATCAGGCACAACTTTTTAACCTCTTCAGTGGCACAACATCTACTGGCAACGCAAATACATATTTGCCCTATTTCTCACAATTGCCAACGTCGATGGCCTGTGCTGTAACAACCTCGGGAACCACACCTGTTTTTGATGCCACTTACAGCGCCTTGGACTTAACCAAAGCAAAGGGTTGTAATGCCTCGGCCGGTGTTTGGGCGGACACCTCCTACACCAGCTTCTTGTTTGCAGACCCATTGAATTTGACACCCCAAGGTAATGCTTTGTTGGCCGCTAGCATTTACAACTCGAATATGTATCGCGCAGCTTGGCGTTAATTTCAAGGCTGTTGCGCGGTCCAATCGACCAGCGCATCTAACGCGGGGCGCGCAGCGTTGGCATTGGGGTGGTTCAAGATGGCCGCCAAGATCAAACGCTTGCCACTGGCGCTGTCCACATAGCCCGCAATGCCTGCCACATCGCGCAAGCTGCCGGTTTTCAAATGCGCAATGGCTTGTGCTTTGCTGCGTTTCAAGGTGCCGTCTAGCCCTGTTACGGGCAACGAGCTCATCAGCTCAGACATGAAGCCCGACTGCCAAGCGAATTGCAACAGTCGCGCCAAACTTTGCGCGCTGATGCGCTCGTCACGGCTCAGCCCCGAGCCGTTGTCAAACACGGGCAGTTCACCATTTATGCCACCACCCAAGCGCTCGCGCCACCAGCGTTGCATGACTTCGCGCGAGGCCTCAAAACTTCCCACACCTCGTTGCTGTTGACTGAGCGTCAAGAACAGGTGCTGCGCCATCACATTGTTGCTGTACTTGTTGATGTCGCGAATGATTTCTGCCAAGGGCGCAGACTCTTGCTGAAACGCAGGTTGCAAATGCGTGGGCACTTGTCCGTCTCTGACTTGTCCACTCAACTGCCCCCCGAGTTGCAACCACATGCCATGCACCGCGCGTGATGCAAATTGCGCGGGTGCGCTGTACGCGATGGGCCATATTTTTTCGCCACACGAGGCAGGGTATGACCCCGCAAAACGGATGCGTGTGGGGTCTGACCAATCGGCACGCACGGCGGTGCGGTAGTCGCTGCAATCGGTGTTTGAAAGTGACACGGTGCTGGGGTAACTCACACCTGCCAAGGGCGGCTCGATGTGCACACGCGCCACATTGGCTTGGCGGTCGGGCAGCCAGTGGACCAACAGCGATTTGAAGTTGATCAACAACGCGTCAGGCACCGCGTTGTAGGGGCGCAAAGGTTCCCCATCGAAGCTCGCCACATCGCGGGCGGGAATGTCAAAGGCTGAGCGATCGAGCACGATGTCGCCTTGAATTTTTTGAATGCCCAAGCCTTGCAAGCGACGCAGCATGAGCCACAAGCGTTCGACATTCAAACGCGGGTCGCCACTGCCGCGCAAGTAAACATTGCCTTGCAACACACCGTCGCGAATGGCGCCGTCCACATACACCGGTGTGCGCCACACAAAGCTCGGGCCCAGCAAATCAAACGCGGCGGTGGTGGTGGCCAGTTTCATCAGCGAGGCAGGGTTGACCGATGCTTGAGCTTGGTGGCTCAACCTTGGCGTGGCAGAGCTTTGTGGGTCGATCACAAAAACATGCAAGGCCTCGCGCGGGACTTTGGCGTTTTGCAGCGCTGCTTCAACCTGACGCGGCAGTTGGCCAACATCGCCTGCATTGGCTGCCTCTTGGAGTGGGGGCGATTTGCGTTGCGACTTGTGAATTTTTTCTGGGGCGGCCCAAGTTGCCAAGGGGCTGAGCGCAATCACCAACAACGCGCCACCCACAAGTCGCCACATGGCGCGGCCGTGCGAAGAGGCGCTTGAAAAAAGAGGAGACAGACAAAGCATGGGTAAATTATCACAGCCTCGATAATCAGCCCATGCAAAACGATTCTTGGTTGGCTTTGGAGACCAGCACCGATGTGCTGTCGCTGGCGGTGGCGCGGGGTTCGCAGGTGCGGTCACACACCAGCGCGGGTGGTGCCAAATCGTCGGAACAAACATTGCCCCAAGTGCTGCGTTTGATGCAAGAAGCTGATTTGCAGTTTTCACAATTGCAAGCTGTGGTGTTTGGCCGAGGGCCAGGTGCTTTCACCGGTTTGCGAACGGCGTGTTCGGTAGCGCAGGGCTTGGCCTTTGGGGCCGGTTTGAAAGTGTTGCCGATCGACACATTGTTGGCGGTGGCTGATGACGCAAGACAACAGTTGCTAGATGAACAGGCAAATCACACAACACATGTGCATGCTGACATCGATACCGCGACAGATGTTGTCACGCGCGTGTTGACCATCGTCGATGCACGCATGGACCAGGTGTATGTCGCCGCTTACGAACACGCATCCACCGGTTGGCGTTGCGTGCAAGACGCCGAGGTGTTGCACCCAGAAGCCGTGCATTGGCCTGCCGATTGGGCCGAGCAACATTTTGTTGCCGCAGGCAATGCTTGGGATATGTATGCTGGTCGCTGGCCAGCCACGCTGAAAGCAACGCAGCTTGAAGCGATGCCCACCGCGCAAGCCTTGTTGCGTTTGGCCCCACAGGCTTGGCGCGATGGTTTGGCCGTGGCGCCAGAAGACGCCTTGCCTTTGTACATCCGCGACAAAGTGGCGCAAACCACAGCCGAGCGCGCGCAAGCGACAATGTCATCATGAGTGCTGTTTTGAAACCCGAAGCCCGTTTAGAGCCGCTGTCCGATGCGCTGCTCGAAGCCGTGCTGCAGGTTGAAAAACGCGCGTACAGCCACCCTTGGACACGCGGCAATTTTGTGGACTCACAACATGCTGGCTATGAAGTGCAATTGTTGATGGGCGAGCAAAGCCTATTGGGCTACTTTGTGGCCATGGAGGGTGTAGAAGAAGTGCATTTGCTCAACATCACGGTGGCACCAGAGTTTCAGCGTCAAGGCTGGGCGCGTTTGATGTTGGACGCTTTGTGCGTGTGGTCGCGCGGTCGCGCGGCCAAATGGTTGTGGCTTGAAGTGAGAAAGAGCAACACGCGCGCCGCCGAGGTGTATCGACGCTACGGTTTCAAGTTGGTCGGCGAACGCAAAAACTATTACCCAGCGCACATGGGACAACGCGAAGACGCGTTGGTCATGTCATTGAAGTTGTGAGCGACACATGAGTGTGCAACTAGACCAACGACAACGCGCCATGCTGGCTGAAATGGGTGTGCGTGTTTGGACGCCTCAGGAAGAGCCACAAGTTTCAGAAGTGGCAAGCGCTGCAACAGCAACGCCAGCGACCATCGCTCTAACGCAAGCGCATGCAAGCGGTCATGCAGCCGCCCCTGCTAAGCAAACCGTTTCATCTCCCACAACGACTCATGTGCCTGCGCGAGTGGCGCCAACAGTGACTGCTCCTGTGGCGCACACCCCCATCTTGGTGCAACGCCCCGAAGGCATCGACCAAATGGATTGGCCCACTTTGCAACATGCCGTGTCGCAATGCCAAGCTTGCAGTTTGTGTGGCACCCGTCACAACACCGTGTTTGGTGTGGGTGCGAAGGCTGAGCCCGCACAAGTACCGCAAGTGGAGTGGTTGATCGTGGGCGAAGCCCCTGGCGAAAACGAAGATCTGCAAGGCGAACCGTTTGTGGGTCAAGCCGGTCAGTTGTTGGACAACATTTTGTCAGCCATGGGTTTGTCGCGACAGGGCGAAGGTCAAGGTGCTGGTGTGTACATCACCAATGTGCTCAAGTGCCGTCCACCGGGCAACCGCAACCCCAAGCCCGACGAGGTAGCGCAATGCTTGCCTTACCTCGAACGACAAGTGGCTTTGTTACAACCCAAAATCATTTTGGCAATGGGGCGCTTTGCGGTGCAAGCTTTGTTGCGCGACAGCGTGCCCGATGTGGAAACCATTCCGCTGGGCAAATTGCGCGGCCAAGTGCACAGCTACCAAGGCGTGCCAGTGGTGGTCACTTACCACCCCGCTTATGTGTTGCGCAACTTACCCGAAAAAGCCAAGGTGTGGGCGGATGTGTGTTTGGCGATGGCCACGCTACGCGTTGCTTGAACGCGCCGGCCACAGCACCGATGCAATGGCCACCACCATCAACACCACCGCGGCCCAATCTTGCCAGTGCAACACTTCGTTCAACCACACCGCACCGCTGAACACACCCAGCACCGGAATGAACATCACACTCAAGGTGGACGCAATCGGTGGTAAGCCTCTCGCCAAGGTGAGCCATGCAGCTTGTGCAAAAGCAAACACGCCCACCGCGTTGTACAAAATCGCGTAGCGCGTTTCGGGCGCGGGCATTTGCCACCGGTCTTGCTCAAACACAGTGGCTAACACCGTCATCAAGAGCGTGGTGAAGGTGGTCATCCAAAAAGCAATCGTGAGGGTGGGCACAGGCATGTGGGTGTGACGCAAGCGCTGCGTGCCATACGCCCATGTGGCCGCAGCCACCAGCACCATCAACACGGCCACAGGTTGACCGGCAAAGTGCGTTAACTCATTCCACAACAGCAGCAACACGCCCAAGCCTGCAGCGGCCACACCCAACCAAGCACGCGCACGCAACGGTGCGTTGAACCACAACACGCCGCATATCGCGGAAAAAATTGGCATGGTGTAACCCAAAATGGCTGCGCGCCCGCTCGACAACATGGGCAAGGCCAAAATCACCAACACATGCCAACAAAACATGTTGAAAAAAGCGAGCGTGAACAACTCGCGCCAATCACTGCGCGCAATCACGAAAGGCACCTTCAAGGCTTTGAGGGCCAATGCCAGCAAGGGCAAACCGATCAACATCGACAAACTGCGAAATGTCAGCGGTGGAAAACCGGTCACACCTAATTTCATGATGGGCCAATTGAAGCCCCACACCAAGGTGAGGGTGATCAAGGTGATCCATTGTTGGCGGGACAGCAGGGGGTGCGATGGGCTCATGTCGGCCATGTTAAGGCCTGCGGGCAAGCCTTCTAAAATCGACCCATGACCTTCATCGACATGCTGCGCGCAGCCGAGCGCCAAAACCACTCCATGCTGTGCGTGGGCCTAGACCCCGAGCCCACCAAGTTTCCCGACCGCATCAAGGGCGACGCCAACAAAATTTACGAATTCTGCGCAGCCATCGTCGATGCCACCGCCGATTTGGCCATCGCCTTCAAGCCCCAAATTGCTTACTTTGCCGCACACCGTGCCGAGGGGCAACTCGAGCGTTTGATGGAACACATGCGCCGCGTGGCCCCGCAAGTGCCCATCATTTTGGATGCCAAGCGCGGCGACATCGGCTCCACCGCCGAGCAATACGCCATTGAAGCCTTCGAACGCTATGGTGCCGACGCGGTCACCTTGTCACCCTTCATGGGCTTTGATTCGGTGCAACCGTATTTGAAGTTTCATGGCAAAGGCGCGTTCTTGTTGTGCCGCACCTCCAACCCTGGGGGTGACGATTTGCAAAACCAACGCTTGTCATCGGTTGAAGGTCAACCACTGTTGTACGAACATGTGGCCAAGTTGGCGCAAGGTCCTTGGAACTTGAATGGCCAACTCGGTTTGGTGGTGGGCGCCACCTATCCCAAAGAAATTGAACGCGTGCGCGAACTCGCACCCACGCTGCCCTTGTTGATTCCCGGTGTGGGTGCACAAGGCGGCGACGCGGTGGCCACCGTCAAGGCCGGTTTGCGTGTGCAAGGTGACAACACCACAGGACCGATCATCGTGAACTCATCGCGTGCGATTTTGTATGCCTCGCGTGCAGATGATTTTGCCAATGCCGCGCGTCAGGTGGCGTTGCAAACGCGGGATGTGTTGCAAGCGGCGCGTGGGTGATTTTGTGCACGCGTTGCCTGACTGGTTCAAAGCAAACGCTTCAAATACCGCCCCGTAAAACTCTCAGGATTCGCCGCCAACTGCTCAGGCGTGCCCACCCCCACCACCTGCCCACCGCCCGAGCCCCCTTCGGGGCCCATGTCGATCAACCAGTCGGCGGTTTTGATCACATCCAAGTTGTGCTCAATGATGACGATGGTGTTGCCCGCATCGCGCAAGTGTTGCAACACATTCAACAGCAACGCAATGTCTGCGAAATGCAAACCGGTGGTGGGCTCATCCAAAATGTAGAGCGTGCGACCAGTGTCGCGCTTGCTGAGTTCGAGCGCCAACTTCACACGCTGTGCTTCACCGCCCGACAAGGTGGTGGCGGCTTGACCGAGTTGTATGTAAGACAAACCCACATCCATCAGTGTTTGCAACTTGCGTGCAATGGCAGGCACAGCACTGAAAAATGCCAACGCGGCTTCCACTGTCAAATCTAAAATTTGTGCGATGTTTTTGCCCTTGTAGAGCACCTCTAGGGTCTCGCGGTTGTAACGCAAGCCGTGGCACACATCGCAGGGCACATACACATCGGGCAAGAAGTGCATCTCCACTTTCACCATGCCGTCGCCTTGGCAAGCTTCGCAACGGCCACCGCCACTGTTGGCTGCCACATTGAAACTGAAGCGACCTGGGCCATAACCGCGTTCACGGGCTGTTGGCACTTCGGCCAACAACTCACGAATGGGGGTGAGTAAACCGGTGTAAGTGGCCGGGTTGCTGCGCGGTGTGCGACCAATGGGCGATTGGTCCACATTGATCACTTTGTCGAAATAATCCAGCCCTTGCATGTCGTCATGTGCCGCAGGCTCGTCGTGTGCACGGTGAATCGAGTGTGCCGCCGCTTTGTACAAGGTGTCGTTCACCAAAGTGGATTTGCCCGAGCCAGACACACCGGTCACGCAGGTGAGCAAGCCCACCGGAAAATCCACCGTCACATCTTTCAAGTTGTTGCCACGCGCACCGTGGATGCGAATCACTTGTTTCTCAGGCGCTTGTTTGTTGAGCAAACGCTGCGCCGCCAGTTGCTCCGCAGGCACCGCTAAAAACGGCAAGCGTTTTTTCGGCACCTCAATGCGCAGTGCTTGTGCCAAATATTGGCCTGTCAACGAATTGGGGTTGGCTTCTACTTCTGCAGGTGTGCCTTGCGCCATGACCCGCCCACCATGCACACCCGCGCCTGGGCCCATGTCGATGCAATGGTCAGCGGCGCGAATCATGTCTTCGTCGTGCTCCACCACGATCACGCTGTTGCCAATGTTGCGCAAATGTTTGAGCGTGTCGATCAAGCGGTCGTTGTCGCGTTGGTGCAAACCAATGCTGGGCTCATCCAGGACATACATCACACCGGTCAAACCCGAACCAATTTGTGACGCCAAACGAATGCGTTGCGCCTCACCGCCCGAGAGCGTGTCCGCACTCCGGTCCAAGCTCAAATAGTTCAAGCCCACATCGTTGAGAAACTTCAAACGCGAGGCAATTTCGCGCACCACCTTGTCTGCGATTTCGGCCTTTGCCCCGTGCAAGGTGAGGGTTTTGAAATAGTGGTGACACTCGCCCAATGTGGTGTGGCTGATGTCATAAATGCCACGCGCTTGGCCGCCCTCGCCCACACGCACATGGCGCGCTTCACGGCGCAAGCGCGTGCCATTGCAAGCGGTGCAAGCACGCGTGCCACGGTAACGCGCCAAATCTTCGCGCACCACCGCTGAATCGGTCTCGCGGTAACGCCGCTCCATGTTCACCAAAATGCCTTCGAAGGGGTGCTTCTTGCTGAGTTTTTTGCCCGCATTGGCACCTGATTCCAAGCTGTAGTTGAATTTGATGTCTTCCTCGCCCGAGCCATACAACAACACCTGTTGAATGGCGGCATCAAGTGCTTCAAACGGCGTGTCAATGTCAAACTGGTAGTGCTTGGCCAAACTCTCCAGCATCGTGAAGTAATACGCGTTGCGACGGTCCCAGCCCTTGATCGCACCGCTGGCCAAGCTGAGGCTCGGAAACGCCACCACGCGTGCAGGATCAAAAAAATCTTGATGCCCCAAACCATCACACGCAGGGCAAGCGCCCACCGGTGAGTTGAATGAAAACAAACGCGGCTCAAGTTCGCTGATGGTGTAGTGGCATTGCGTGCAAGCAAACTTGGCATTGAAGCCGTGCTCGGTGCCGCTGTCCATTTCCAAAGCAATCGCGCGGCCTTCGGCCAAACGCAATGCGGCTTCAAAACTTTCAGCCAAGCGTTGGCGCAAACCAGGTGTGGGTGTTGTGACCGCCTGATCGCTTCGCGCCATATCAGCAACCGAATCTTGCAACACACGCGAGGCATCAGTGTCTGCGCAAGCAATTGACTCGTGCCGCACTTTCACGCGGTCAATCACGACATCGATGTCGTGCTTTTCGTTTTTCTTCAAAGCGGGCAAGTTGTCAAACTCAAACACCTCGCTATTGATGCGAAAGCGCACATACCCTTGCGCTTGCAAATCTGCAAACACCTCCGCAAATTCACCTTTGCGATCGCGCGCGATCGGTGCCAACAACATCAGCTTGGTGTCTTCGGGCAGTGCCATCACAGCGTCCACCATTTGCGACACGCTTTGCGATTGCAGCGCCACACCATGGTCGGGGCAATACGGTGTGCCTGCGCGTGCAAACAACAAACGCAAATAGTCGTGAATTTCAGTTACCGTGCCCACGGTCGAGCGCGGGTTGTGGCTGGTGGCTTTTTGCTCAATGCTGATGGCGGGCGACAGACCCTCGATCAAATCCACATCGGGCTTGTCCAAGCGCCCCAAAAACTGGCGCGCATACGCCGACAAACTCTCTACATAACGGCGCTGCCCTTCGGCATACAAGGTGTCAAATGCCAAACTCGATTTGCCCGAACCCGACAAGCCCGTGATCACCACCAACTGGTTGCGCGGAATGTCCAGGTCGATGTTTTTCAAATTGTGCGTGCGTGCCCCGCGAATGCTGATGTTTCGCATGGCGGAAGGGTGCTGCAGAGCTTGGCCCAAATAGGTGCCGTCGGTGGGTGCGTTCACGGGTTCAAAAGTCACGATAGAAAAACAAAGGGCAACCCAACATGATAGTGGTTCGGCCATTGGCGCTGTCCGAATGCAGGACAATACCCTTTGTGACCTCCCAACTGCCCCCCGAAGACACCCTCCACACCAGCCCCAACATGACGCCCATCGAGCGCCGCGCCAGCGGCACCTTGGCGTCGATCTTTGCTTTGCGCATGTTGGGTTTGTTTTTGGTGTTGCCAGTCTTTGCCATCGAAGCGCGTCGCTACCCCGGCGGCGATGACCCCGCGCTCATCGGTTTGGCCATGGGCATCTATGGCCTGACCCAAGGCGTGTTGCAAATTCCGTTTGGCGTGGCCTCTGACCGTTTGGGGCGTAAACGCGTGATCGTCTTTGGTCTGCTGGTGTTTGCGCTGGGCAGCGTGTTGGCGGCCAGCGCTGACACGCTCATGGGCTTGTTGGCCGGACGCGCCTTGCAAGGCGCGGGTGCGGTGTCTGCCGCTGTCACCGCCTTGCTGGCCGACTTAACCCGCGACACGGTGCGCACCAAGGCCATGGCTTTGGTGGGGGCCAGCATTGGTTTGATGTTCGCATTGTCGCTCGTGTTGTCGCCCCTCATCGCCGCTCACATTGGCTTGTCGGGTTTGTTTGTGCTGACAGCCGTGCTGGCGTTGCTCGGTGTGGGGGTGGTCATCTGGGCCGTTCCTGCTGAGCCACTTTTGCACAAAGACGCTGCGCGTGGTGGTTTGTTGCAAGTCTTGCGCAACCCAGCCTTGTTGCGTTTGAATTTTGGCGTGTTTGTGTTGCACGCGGTGCAACTCGCCATGTGGGTCGCCATTCCTGCTTTTTTGGTGCAAGCAGGCTTGGCCTCCGAGGACCACTGGCGCATTTATTTGCCCGCCGTGTTGGGCTCGTTTGTGTTGATGGGCGGCGTGTTGTTTCCGCTTGAGCGACGCGGCTATTTGCGTGCGGTGTTTTTAGCCTCGATCGCACTCATTGCGCTGGTGCAAGTGGTTTTGTTGTGGGTGTCCTCAGGTGCGCCTTCCATTGCCGCCTTGGCGTGGTTGCTGTTTGCTTTTTTCTGTGGCTTCAATGTGCTTGAAGCGACCCAACCCAGCTTGGCCTCACGCATTGCGCCCGCAGCCTCGCGTGGGGCGGCCATGGGGGTGTACAACACCTTGCAATCGCTCGGTTTTTTTGCCGGTGGATGGCTCGGTGGCCAACTCGTGAAAAACCATGGCACACAAGGTTTATTTTTGAGCTGTGCTGGGCTCATGGCTTTGTGGCTTGTGGTCGCATGGCCGATGGTGGCGCCCTCGCGTTCATCGCATTAACCATGGCTTTTTGCAAGCCATAATCTGCCTATCTCAGGAGGAATTTACCCATGGCATCCGTTAACAAAGTGATTCTCGTTGGCAACTGCGGCCGCGACCCCGAAGTGCGCTACTTGCCCAGTGGCCAAGCCGTGGCCAATGTCAGCATCGCCACCTCAAGCCGTCGCAAAGACAAAAGCAGTGGCGAAACCATCGAAGACACCCAATGGCACCGCGTCACTTTCTATGACCGCTTGGCTGAAATTGCCGGCGAATATGTCAAAAAAGGCCGCCCCATTTACGTGGAAGGCCGTTTGAAATACGGCACCTACACCGACAAAACCACTGGCGTCGAAAAAAACACCGTCGACATCATTGCCACCGAACTGCAATTGTTGGGTGGCCGTGAAGGCATGGGCAACCCCAGCACCGGCGAAGACGGTGGTTACAGCCGCCCAGCAGCACGCCCTGCCGCTGCCGCCTCAGCCGCCCCTGCGCAACGCGCTGCTGCGCCTGCCAAGGGCTTTGACGACATGGATGACGACATTCCGTTCTAACCAGCTGCTCGTCAGACAAGCGAAGCGATTCGCTTGACCGCAAAAGTACAAAACCCGAAACGTCTGTCAGGCGTTTCGGGTTTTTTTATAAACGCCGATCAAGTCTAGGGATGGACTTCGCCGTTAAACCCGTTTTTTTCTAGAAATCCGAGTCAACGCCTCGTGCGGAGAAATGTTGTCCTCGTCAGTGTCCATCTGCATCAACTCGTGTAAAAAGTCAGGCACCCAAGACCGCACCGCCACACAGATCGACAAAGGAGGGCGCTCATCAAGAGGCAAGTGCGCATCAAGCGCCACTTGGTCAATGTATTGCTGCAGTACCTCTTCTAATTTGCCTTTGAGCAAAGTTCGGACATAGGGCGATACGCGCACATGGACAAACTTCAAAAAGTCACCGTGCGTATCAAACGGATGGTCAAAGTAATCTTGCGACATGCTTTTGACAAGCTGGGTGATGGGGCCGTTGTTCAACCAAGAAAAATTGCGTGTCAGCAGCAAGCGGTAGTTGAATTTTTCGTTCATTTCAATGAAACCCATGCGCTCAAGCTCCTTGAGCAAGGCAATGCATTCATCCCGTCCAATCGTGAGGTACTTGAGCATGTCTTTGAATGGCCAAAAGTCCATCACGCATATGGCCAACATGAGTAGTTTTTTATGTCGTGCAAGGTGCTCTTCGCTTTCGTACGACAACTGATCGATCAAATGTTTGTTGGGCGGCGTTTTTTGAAACAGATCAACCAAATGGATACCCAGGTACTGTGCAATCTCATCTAAGCGTTCGGTAGAACAATCGTTTTTGGTGAAGATGCGTTTGATGGTTCCCTCTGCCACATTGAGGCCAAAGGCTAATTCACTGAAGGAGATGCCTCTGTTTTTCAAATGCGAACGCAATGCGTCAAAAATATAAAGACGTGACATGTCTGCTTTCATGGTTTAGAAGCGAGAAGTCAGCCGCGCAGGTGGGGCTGATTGCTTTCAAAGCGGAAGCGCTCGAGCGGGGAAAATTTAAGCAAAGCGACTAACGGATTAACCGAGCCGTGTGCAAAAGGTTTTTAATGAGTACCTTCGGGTTGGCTCTCGAGTGCTGCAGCGTTTGCAATCACGCCGCCACCCACGCACACCTCGCCGTTATACAAAACGGCAGACTGACCCGGCGTGACAGCCCATTGCGGGTCGTCAAAGGTCAGCATCAATTCGCCATGGCTGTTGTAGTCCAACATGCAAGGCGCATCGGTTTGGCGGTAGCGAGTTTTGGCGGCATAGCGCCCGGGTGCGGGTGCTTGATGGCCACACCAACTGAGATCGTCGGCATTCAATTGTGAAGACAGCAGCCATGGATGGTCGTGCCCTTGCACCACATACAAGGTGTTATTAGGCAGATCTTTGCGCGCCACAAACCAAGGCGTGTGTTCGCCACCGCCGCGTTGAGCGCCTTTTTCTTTCACGCCACCAATGCCCAAACCTTGGCGTTGCCCGAGCGTGTAAAAGCTCAAGCCCACATGTGTGCCGAGTGTGCGCCCGCGCGCATCTTTGATGGGGCCGGGCGCGTTGGCAATGTAGCGATTCAAAAATTCGCGAAACGGACGCTCACCGATGAAGCAAATGCCGGTCGAATCTTTTTTCTTGGCGTTGGGCAAACCAATGTCGCTGGCAATGCGACGCACTTCTGTTTTGTGCAATTCGCCTACCGGAAAAAGCGTTTTGGCCAACTGCGACTGATTCAGTCGGTGCAAAAAATAACTTTGGTCTTTGCTCGGGTCCAAGCCTTTGAGCAATTGAAATTCAGCGCCTTGCGCAGTGGCAACTTCGCGAACGCGCGCGTAATGACCGGTGGCAATTTTGTCAGCGCCCAATGCAAACGCATGGTCTAAAAACGCTTTGAACTTGATTTCAGCGTTGCACAAAATGTCGGGGTTGGGTGTTCGCCCGCCTTGGTACTCACGTAAAAATTCGGCAAACACGCGGTCTTTGTATTCGGCAGCAAAGTTCACATGTTCGATCTCAATGCCAATCACATCGGCCACCGCGGCGGCATCGACGAAGTCAACATTGGACGAACAGTATTCGCTGTCATCGTCATCTTCCCAGTTTTTCATGAAGATGCCGATCACCTCGTGGCCTTGTTGTTTCAGCAGATAGGCGCTGACCGCAGAGTCGACACCGCCACTCAAACCCACCACCACGCGCTTGCTGTTTGCCATGCGGGCATTATCCCTGCGCGATCGGCCCGCCGTTTTGCACGCTCGCGTCGGTGTACACCAAGTCCATGGGGTAACGCTGACCTCTGAGGTGGTCTTCGATGCATTGCAACACCAGCGGGCTGCGGTGCAATGCGGCGCTTGCGCGCACTTCTTCGGGCGTCATCCACAGCGTGCGCACAATGCCTTTATCAAGTTGGGCGCCAACCACTGCCTCACCCACCTGTCCGCCATACGCAAAACGCAAATAGGTGATGTCTTCTGCTGGTCGCGCATCCCGCGCAGGTCGCTCAAATCGTGACAAGTAAATGCCCACCAAAGCAGTGGGCTTGAAGGGGTGGCCGGTTTCTTCAAACGCTTCACGCGCACAGCCGGCTTCGGGGGATTCGCCGGGGTCCAAATGGCCAGCGGGATTGTTGAAGCGCAAACCTTCGGGCGTGTGTTCTTCGATCAGCAAATAGCGCCCGTCGCGCTCAATGATGGCGGCGACGGTGACGCTGGGTTTCCAACGTTTAGTCATGTGTGAATTATCTGGCCATCGGTGTGTTGCGTCGCTTGCGGGTAAAGCCCTGCCAATTCAGCCCTAAAAGTCGTGTAACCTTGCTGGATTCTGACAACACAAAAGCACCCGAGGAGAGCCCCATGCTGATTGGCGTTCCAGCCGAAACAATGGCCGGAGAAACCCGTGTCGCGGTCACACCCGAGACGGCCAAAAAACTCATTTCACAGGGCCACACCGTTCGGGTGCAAGCGGGTGCAGGCGTTGCCGCCAGCGTGCCCGACGCCGCCTACACCGCGGTGGGTGCGGAGGTGGTCGACGCCCACAGCGCTTGGGCCAGCGACCTGGTGCTCAAGGTGCGCGGCCCCCAAGCCACAGAAACGGCACACATCAAAGTGGGCAGCGCCGTGGTCGGCATGCTCGAGCCTTTCAACGCCGAAGGCCTGCAACGTTTGGCCAGCGCTGGCGCCACCGGCTTTGCCCTCGAAGCGGCCCCACGCACCACCCGCGCGCAAAGCATGGATGTGCTCTCCAGCCAAGCCAACATCGCGGGCTACAAAGCCGTCATGTTGGCGGCGGACAAATACCAACGCTTTTTCCCCATGTTGATGACCGCTGCGGGCACCGTCAAGGCCGCGCGTGTGGTCATCTTGGGCGTGGGTGTGGCGGGCTTGCAAGCCATCGCCACCGCCAAGCGTTTGGGTGCGGTGATCGAAGCCACCGATGTGCGCCCGAGTGTGAAAGAACAAGTTGAATCGTTGGGCGCCAAGTTCATCGATGTGCCGTTTGAATCGCAAGAAGAAAAAGACGCCGCCGAAGGCGTGGGCGGCTACGCTCGCCCCATGCCGCAAAGCTGGCTCGATCGTCAAAAAGTGGAAGTGGCCAAGCGCGTGGCGCAGGCTGATGTGGTCATCACCACCGCGCTCATTCCGGGTCGCGCTGCACCGGTGTTGGTAACCGAAGAGATGGTCAAAGCCATGAAGCCCGGCGCGGTCATCATCGACATCGCGGCAGGCAAAGGCGCCAATGGCACCGATGGCAATTGCCCACTTACTGAAGCCGGCAAAACAGTCATCAAACATGGCGTGACTTTGGTGGGCGAAACCAACTTGCCCGCGTTGGTGGCGGCAGATGCCAGCGCTTTGTATGCGCGCAATGTGCTCGACTTTTTGAAGTTGGTGATCAACAAAGAAGGCGCACTGCACATCGACGCCGAAGACGACATCGTGATGGCCTGCTTGGTCACCCGCGATGGTGCGGTGGTTAAGAAATAAAAACAAGGAAATTCAACATGGATGTCGTATCTCCTACCCTCGTGAACTTGATCATTTTTGTGTTGGCCATTTATGTCGGCTACCACGTGGTGTGGACCGTCACACCCGCGTTGCACACGCCTTTGATGGCGGTGACCAACGCCATTTCAGCCATTGTCATTGTGGGCGCCATGCTGGCCGCAGCGCTGACCGAAACCACGCTCGGCAAAACCATGGGCGTGTTGGCGGTGGCGCTGGCAGCGGTGAATGTGTTTGGTGGCTTCATGGTCACGCGACGCATGCTGGAGATGTTCAAGAAGAAAGAAAAACCCGCAGCATCTTCAGGAGACAAAGCATGAGTTTCGACTTTGTCACCATGAATTTGGTCACGCTGCTGTATTTGGTGGCGAGTGTGTGTTTCATTCAAGCCCTGAAAGGCTTGAGCCACCCCACAACATCTATCAAAGGCAATGTGTTTGGTATGACTGGCATGACGATTGCCGTCATCACCACCGCTGCGCTCATCGTGAAACTCGCTGGCTCGCCTTTGGGCTTGGGCTGGGTGTTGGTTGGTTTGGTTGGCGGTGGCGGTGCGGGCACCCTCATGGCGCAACGGGTTGAGATGACCAAGATGCCTGAGCTCGTGGCCTTCATGCACAGCATGATTGGTTTGGCGGCGGTGTTCATTGGCATTGCCGCGGTAGCCGAGCCTTGGGCCTTTGGCATCACGGCTGCACCACAAGAGTTGGTGGTGGGCATGCAAACTGCCAGCGGCATGATGATCACCGAAACCGTCACGCGCCAACCGATTCCATTTGGCAACCGACTCGAGTTGTTCTTGGGTGCGGCCATTGGTGCCATCACCTTCAGCGGCTCGGTCATTGCGTTTGGCAAGTTGTCGGGCAAATACAAATTCCGTTTGTTCCAAGGTGCGCCTGTCAGCTTTGCGGGTCAACACATGCTCAACTTGGTGTTGGGTTTGACCACCATTGGTTTGGGTTTGTTGTTTGTGGCCACAGAAAGCTGGACCGCATTTTTTGCCATGTTGGCCCTGTCGTTTGTCATGGGTGTGCTCATCATCATCCCCATTGGCGGTGCTGACATGCCAGTGGTGGTGTCCATGCTTAACAGCTATTCCGGCTGGGCGGCGGCGGGCATTGGTTTTTCGCTCAACAACAGCATGTTGATCATTGCGGGTTCGTTGGTGGGCAGCTCGGGCGCGATTCTGAGCTACATCATGTGCAAAGCCATGAACCGTTCGTTCTTCAGCGTCATCTTGGGCGGCTTTGGTGCCGAGCCTGGTGCCGTTGTGGCTGGCGCGCAAGAACAACGCCCTGTCAAGAGCGGTAGCGCAGATGACGCCGCCTACATTTTGGCCAACGCCGAAACTGTGGTCATCGTGCCTGGCTATGGTTTGGCCGTGGCACGCGCACAGCATGCGGTCAATGAGTTGGCTGAAAAATTGATGCACAAAGGCATCACCGTGAAATACGCTATTCACCCCGTGGCCGGTCGCATGCCGGGTCACATGAATGTGTTGTTGGCCGAAGCCGAAGTGCCTTACGACCAAGTGTTTGAGATGGAAGACATCAACGGCGAGTTTGGTCAGGTCGATGTGGCCATCGTCTTGGGTGCCAACGATGTGGTCAACCCAGCGGCGCTCACCAAAGGCTCGCCCATTTATGGCATGCCCATTTTGGAAGCCTACAAAGCCAAAACCATCATCGTCAACAAACGCTCGATGGCAGCTGGTTACGCTGGTTTGGACAACGAGTTGTTCTACATGGACAAAACCATGATGGTGTTTGGCGATGCCAAAAAAGTCGTGGAAGACATGGTGAAAGCGGTGGAGTGAACATGACACAAAAACCTTGGCTCTCTTCGTACCCTGAGGGTGTGCCTGCAGAGGTCAATGTCAGCGCATACAGCTCTTTGCTGGCGCTCATGCAAGACAGCTTCAACCAGTTTGGGGACCGACCCGCCTTTCATTTCATGGGGCGCGATCTCAGCTATGCGCAGTTAGACCGCCTGAGCCAAGTCTTTGGCGCTTACTTGCAAAGCTTGGGTTTGGTGACGGGGGACCGCGTGGCCATCATGCTGCCCAATGTGTTGCAGTACCCGATTGCGGTCGCAGCGGTTTTGCGCGCGGGCTATGTGGTGGTCAACATCAACCCGTTGTATACCCCCAGAGAGCTTGAGTTTCAGCTGCGCGACTCCGATGCCAAAGCGATTGTGATTTTGGAAAACTTCGCAGCCACCCTGCAAGCCTGCGTGGCCAAAACATCGGTGCAGCATGTGGTGTTGTGCGCCATGGGCGATCAGCTGGGCTTGATCAAAGGCATGCTGGTCAACCATGTGGTGCGTCGCGTGAAAAAACTCGTGCCCGCGTTTGAGCTGCCGCATGCGGTGCGTTTCAACGAGGCGCTGTCTCGTGGCGAGGCAGCGAGCCTCACCACGCCTGACATTTCGGCTGACGATTTGGCGGTGTTGCAATACACTGGCGGCACCACCGGTGTTTCCAAAGGTGCGGAGTTGTTGCATCGCAATTTGGTGGCCAATGTGCTGCAGTCAGAGGCTTGGAATGGCCCTGCCCTGGTGCGTGTGCCCAAAGACGAGCAACTGACATTTGTGTGTGCTTTGCCGCTGTATCACATCTTCGCTTTCACCATCAACATGATGTTGGTGATGCGCATGGGTGGTTGTTCGATTTTGATTCCCAACCCGCGTGACATTCCTGCGGTGTGCAAAGAGTTGTCGAAACATCGCTTTCACATGTTGCCTGCGGTCAACACCTTGTTCAATGCCTTGGCCAATCACCCAGACTTCAACAAAGTCGATTGGTCGCATTTGGTGGTGTCACTCGGCGGTGGCACCGCGGTGCAAAGTGCGGTGGCCAAGTTGTGGTTAGAGAAAACCGGTTGCCCGATTTGCGAAGGCTATGGTTTGTCTGAAACCAGTCCCTCGGCCAGTTGCAACCCTGTCACCAGCCAAGCGTTCACATCGACCATTGGTGTGCCCATTCCCAACACCGAAATGAAAATTGTGGACGACGACGGCAACGAAGTGCCCATCGGCGAGCCCGGTGAAATTTTGATCCGTGGCCCGCAAGTCATGGCCGGTTATTGGCAACGCCCTGATGAAACCGCACGCGTGATGACGCCCGACGGTTTTTTCAAATCGGGCGATGTGGGCGTGATGGACGAACGCGGCTTCTTCAAAATCGTCGATCGCAAAAAAGACATGATCTTGGTCAGCGGCTTCAATGTGTACCCCAACGAAGTCGAAGAAGTGGTGGCCAGCATGCCTGGTGTGTTGGAGTGCGCAGTCATTGGCATTCCAGACGAACGCTCGGGCGAAGCGGTGAAGTTGGTGGTGGTGAAAAAAGACGCCGCGCTGACCGAAGCGCAAGTGCTCGAATACTGCAAGCACAACCTCACCGGCTACAAGCATCCACGGGTGGTGGAGTTCCGTACCGAGTTGCCCAAAACACCGGTGGGCAAAGTGCTGCGCCGTGAATTGCGCGCACCGACGACTTAAAAAACACCGCGCTGACATGGGTCGAATCGCGCTGATCAGCGCCATGCACGAAGAGCTGTCGGCCGTGCTGGCGCGCTTGCCCGACGAACAAAAAAACACCGTGGCCGGTCGCGATTTTTGGCTCGGCCATTGGCATGGTCATGAGGTGGTGGCTGTGCTCTCGCGCATTGGCAAAGTGGCAGCTGCCACTACCGCCACCACCTTGATCGAGCGTTTTGGTGTGGACCGCATCGTCTTCACTGGGGTGGCTGGAGGATTGGCCCCGCAAGTGCAAGTGGGCGATGTGGTCGTGGCGCAATCTTTTTTGCAGCACGACCTCGATGCTTCGCCTTTGTTTCCGCGTTACGAAGTGCCTTTGAGTGGTGTGTCGCGCTTTGCAGCAGACCCCGAGCTGACCCAAGCCTTGTTGCAAGCAGCACCATTGGCCATGCAAGATGTGGCCCAAAGTTTGCCAAGCGATGCGTGGCTCAACATCGATTTGCATGCCAGCAAAGTGCACCATGGTTTGATCGTGAGTGGCGACCGCTTTGTGGCCACCACCAATGAAAGCCACGACTTGCGACAGCGCTTGCCTGACGCTTTGGCAGTTGAAATGGAATGTGCTGCGATTGCGCAGGTGTGCCACGACTACGGTGTGCCCTTGGCCGCGGTGCGCGCCATTTCTGATCGTGCAGACGATGCCGCGCATGTCGACTTTCCGCGTTTCATTCAAAGCATTGCCAGCCGCTACAGCGCGGCGGTGTTAGACCGGTTGTTGGCGACCTTGCCTCCTCGCTAGGTGCGGGCAACACACCGCACCCTCAGGCGCGCAACAAGCGCACCTAAAGCGACAAACTTATTTCAACCAACCGCGCTTGCGGAAATACCACATCGGCACCACCGCACTGGCCGCCATCAACACCAAGGCCAGAGGGTAGCCCCAGGTTTTGTCGAGCTCGGGCATGTATTGAAAGTTCATGCCGTAGATGCTCGCAATCAAAGTGGGTGGCAGCAAGGCCACACTTGCCACCGAGAAAATTTTGATGATCTTGTTTTGGTTGATGTTGATGAAACCCACCGTCGCGTCCATCAAGAAGTTGATCTTGTCAAACAAAAAAGCGGTGTGGTTGTCGAGCGATTCGATGTCACGCAAAATTTGACGCGCTTCTTCAAACTGATCGGCGTTGAGCATGCGCGAGCGCATCATGAAGCTCACCGCGCGGCGGGTGTCCATCACATTGCGGCGAATGCGTCCGTTCAAATCTTCTTGGCGCGCAATCGCACCGAGCACTTCGCCGGCGAGCTCGTCGGTCACATTCTCTGACAGCACCAACTTGCCTGCTTTTTCAAGCTGGTCGTAAATGTCCTCTAAGGTGTCGGCAGAGTATTCGGCGTCAGCGTCAAAGAGTTTGAGCAACACATCTTTGGCGTCTTCGATCAAGCCAGGCGCGCGGCGTGCGCGCATGCGCAACAAACGAAACACGGGCACATCTTCATCGTGAATTGAAAACAGCACGCCGCGGCTGCGCAGGGCTTCGTTGTTTTGGTTCAAGATGAACGCCACACGCACGGTGCTGGGCTCGTCTTCGTCGGCGATCAAAAAGTCACTTCGAATGTGTAACTCACCGTTGTCTTCTTCGTAAAAGCGCGCCGATTCCTCGATGTCCTCGTCCATCGCGTCTTCTGGAATGGACAAGCCGTAATACTGTTTGATCCAGCGTTTTTCCTCGACCGTGGGCGACTCAAGGTCAACCCAAATGGGATGGAATTTGGAGAGTTCTTCCAGCGATTCGATCTCTTCTTGAAAGAGACGACCGTTGGCCAGCGTGAAGATATTGAGCATGGCGTTTCTGGGTGCTTGGGGCACCGAAGTTCGAAGGTGAATGAGGGCGAATCAAGCAGCTTTCGAATCCGGCGGTCACGCAGAAGTGGCGGGGGGATCCGAAAGCTACCAACTAGGGTAGGTTTCCAAGGAGAGGGCTCCGCTGTTGATGTGGGCTGAATTATGGCATTTTGCAGCACGGTCTAGGGGTTTGTCCGATGCCAAAAATCAGCCCCGCTTTGACAAAACCCCATTGCCTTTTTGCCAAAGCGGGGGCATAGTGAAACTGCCATTTCAGCAAAGGAGGCTCTTATGAACTTGACGATCAGCGGACACCATCTTGAAGTTACCCCCGCCTTGCGCAGCTATGTCACGGGCAAGCTCGATCGCATCACCCGACATTTTGATCAGGTGGTGGATGTGAAGGTGCTGTTGAGCATCGAAAACCAAAAGGAAAAAGAAGGCCGCCAGCGCGCTGAATGCAACATCCATGTGAAGGGCAACGACATGTTCGCCGAGAGTTCGCACGAAGACCTGTATGCGGCGGTGGATGAACTGGTCGACAAGCTCGACCGACAGGTGGTCAAGCACAAAGACCGTTTGCAAAACCATCACCATCAAAGCCCCAAGCGCCTGATGTAAACCTTGGCGCTGTCTCATAGGTAACAAAAACCGTCGCAAGTCGACGGTTTTTTCTTTTGGAGTTCGGGTTAATACGGGTGCATAATCTGGCGCTCTACCATGAACCGTCTAGCCACCATCCTTCCCGCAGCGCAAGTGCTTGTGCATGTCGAGGTCACCAGTAAGAAGCGCGCCTTCGAAGAGGCCGGGCTTTTGTTCGAAGACCTGCATGGGCTCAACCGAGCGCTGGTGGCCGACAGCCTCTTTGCCCGTGAGCGTTTGGGCTCGACAGGTTTGGGCCATGGCGTGGCGATCCCGCATGGCCGCATCAAAGGTTTGAAGGCGCCCATGGCGGCGGTGTTTCAGCTGGATCAGCCGATTGGCTTTGATGCCCCTGACGAACAGCCGGTGAGCTTGCTGATTTTCTTGCTGGTGCCCGAAGCGTCCACCCAAAAACATTTGGAAATCTTGTCTGAAATTGCCGAGTTGCTCAGCGACTCCCATCTTCGCGAGAAGATCAAAACCTGTGACGATGCGCCCGAGTTGCATCGCATCATCGCCACCTGGAACTCGGTGCAGCAAGCGTGAGACCCAATGTCATCAGCGCGGACGTGTTGTTCGAAGCCTTTCGAGGCCGTTTGCATTGGGAGTGGCAGGCTGGGCTAGGGGCTTCCGAGCGGCGCTTTGACGAAGTGGCCATCCGCGCCGCCCGCTCTGGCGCTGATTTGGTGGGCTACCTCAATTACATCCACCCCTACCGCGTGCAAGTGTTGGGCGAGCGTGAAGTGGCTTACATTTCCCGCGGCAATGAAGCCGACCGTGCGCGTCGTGTGTCGCGCATCGTCACCTTAGAGCCGCCGGTGTTGGTGTTGGCCGACAACCAAACGGCGCCCGATGAGTTGATTGCCATGTGCGAGCGCGCACAAATTCCGATGTTTGCTACTGGCGAATCAGCGGCGTTTGTGATCGATGTGTTGCGCGCTTATTTGTCCAAACACTTTGCCGACCGTACCTCGATGCACGGCGTGTTCATGGACATTTTGGGTTTGGGCGTGATGATCACCGGCGAATCGGGTTTGGGCAAAAGCGAACTCGGCTTGGAATTGATCTCGCGTGGCAACGGTTTGGTGGCCGACGACGCGGTCGATTTGTACCGCATCAACCAAGCCACCATCGAAGGGCGTTGCCCCGAGTTGCTGCAAAACTTGTTGGAAGTGCGCGGCATTGGTTTGCTCGACATCCGTGCCATCTTTGGCGAAACCGCGGTGCGCCGCAAAATGCGCTTGAAACTGATCGTGCATTTGGTGCGCAAAGAAACCCTAGAGCGCGATTACGAACGCTTGCCCCACGAACCACTCACGCAAGACGTGTTGGGTGTGCCCGTGCGCAAAGTGGTGATTCAGGTGGTGGCCGGTCGCAACATCGCGGTGTTGGTGGAAGCTGCGGTGCGCAACACGATTTTGCAGTTGCGCGGTGTGGACACTTACCAAGAATTCATCGCGCGCCACCAACGCGCCATGTCAGGTCACTGACCCGTCAGGGTTTATTTGGCGGCGCGATGCTCGCAGTTTTTCTTGCTGCAGCGGGCGTACAGACTCAAGGCGTGGTCGGCGATTTCAAAGCCTTTTTTCTTGGCCACTTTCACTTGCAGCGCTTCAATGTCGGGGTCGTGAAATTCTTCTACGCGGCCGCAATCTAAACATACCAAGTGATCGTGGTGTTCACCTTCGTTGAGCTCATACACCGCACGCTCGCTCTCGAAATGGCTGCGTTTCAAAATGTCGGCTTGCTCAAATTGCATCAACACGCGGTATACCGTAGCTAGGCCAATGTCGAGTTGTTGCTGCATGAGTTGGCGGTACACATCTTCTGCGGTCATGTGCCGTTGCGCGCTGCTTTGGAACAGCTCAAGAATTTTGAGCCGTGGCAGGGTGGCTTTGAGGCCAATGTTTTTCAGATCGTTTGCGTGCGCCATGGGGTCTTTCGCAGCGGACAAAAACAGGCGTCCCGCTACAATGAACGCATCATAGCGTTACAGCCCCTTTGGCCTTTCACACCATGTTTCAATTCCGTCGAAAAGCCGCATTTCCATCGCAACTGTTGCACCGCGGTGTAGCGGTTGCAATTTGTGCAAGCACCTTGATGCTGACGGCCTGCTCGTCTCTGGTCAACCCTTACCGACCTGAAGTGGTGCAAGGCAACTTTGTCTCGCGTGAACAAGTACAAGCGTTGCGCCCGGGCATGCCCCGTCAAATGGTGCGTGACATTTTGGGTACTCCATTGGTGACCAGCTTGTTCCATTCGGACCGTTGGGACTACGCTTTCTCCATCAACCGTCAGGGTGCGGAGCCACAGCAGCGTCGCTTCAGTGTGTTTTTCAAGGGTGATGCTTTGGACCGCGTTGAGGGCGATCCACTGCCCACCGAAGCAGAATTTGCCGCCAAGCTCGACACCCGCCAAGCGCCTAAAAAGTTACCCGAACTCAAAGCCTCCGAGGACGCTTTGGCTAAATTCCCAGCCAAGGCCCCCGTGGCCAATGCCCCCGCCAAAGCGGCCGCTCCTGCAGCACCTTTGACCTATCCACCGCTTGAGAGCCCCGCTCGTTGATATTGAAAGTTTTCTCTGCCATGGCCAACTCTTCCAATCCGCTCAAAATTGCCATCGCTGGTGCCAGCGGACGCATGGGACACATGCTGATCGAGGCGGTGCGCGCAGCACCTGATTGCCAACTGAGTGGCGCTTTGGATGTGGCTTCCAGCCCCGGCATTGGCAACGATGCCACCGGTTTTTTGGGGCAGGCCAGTGGCGTCAACATCGAGGCCGATGTGCGCAAGGGTTTGCAAAACAGCCAAGTGCTGATCGACTTCACCCGACCTGAGGGCACCCTGAGCCACCTCAAGGTGTGCCGCGAGTTGGGTGTGAAGTTGGTGATTGGCACCACCGGTTTTAACGATGAACAAAAAGCAGAGATTGCCGCAGCAGCCAAAGACATCGCGATTGTGATGGCGCCCAATATGAGTGTGGGCGTGAACGTCACATTGAAGTTGTTGCAAATGGCAGCGCAAGCGATGCCGACTGGCTACGACATTGAAATCATCGAAGCACATCACCGTCACAAAGTGGATGCACCCTCGGGTACCGCTTTGAAAATGGGCGAAGTGATTGCCGAGGCCATTGGTCGCGACTTGAAAGACTGCGCGGTGTATGAGCGTTATGGCCACACCGGTGAGCGCGATCCGTCGACCATTGGTTTTTCTACCATCCGTGGCGGCGACATTGTGGGTGACCACACGGTGTTGTTTGCCGGCACGGGTGAGCGCATTGAAATCACGCACAAGTCATCGAGCCGCGCGACCTATGCACAAGGCAGTTTGCGCGCCGCGCAATTTTTGGCCGGTAAACAAAATGGCCTGTTCGACATGTTTGATGTGTTGAACCTGCGGTGAATTTTCTCTCTCTCCTGACACAAGGCGATGCTTTGGGCGTCGCACTTTCGCTGTTGTTGCTGGCCATGTCGGTGGCAAGTTGGTCAGTGATTTTTTACAAAGCCTGGGTGTTGCACCGCGCGAGCCAAGACATGGCCACAGGCAAGGCGGTGTATTGGCAAGCCCGTGACGCGCAGCAAGCAAACACCGCATTGCAAGCTGTCGATCGAATGGGTGTGTTGATGCCATTGGTGCAAGCACAACAACAGCTTTTGCCCGGCACCTTGGGCGCGCAAGCAGATGTGCAAGCCCAACGCACCCGCGTGTTGCGCGATGCCTTGCATGCGGTGTTGCACCGTTTGCAATCGGGCCAAGTGTTGTTGGCCACCGTGGGTTCGACAGCGCCATTTGTGGGCTTGTTGGGCACGGTGTGGGGCATTTATCACGCGCTCACGGCCATATCTGGCGCGGGGCAACTCAACATCGAGCAAGTGGCGGGGCCGGTGGGCGAAGCACTCATCATGACCGCTGCGGGTTTGGCGGTGGCCTTGCCTGCGGTCTTGGCCTTCAATGTGATGGGGCGCGTCATCAACCGCCTCGAGCAAGAGCTCGAAGGTTTTGCCCACGATTTGCGAGCGCTGTGAATGGCCTTCGGACGCTTTGAGCGCACCCCCGGCCAAACGCCGATGAGCGAGATCAATGTCACGCCCTTGGTGGATGTGATGATGGTGCTGTTGGTGATTTTCATCATCACCGCGCCCTTGATGGTCAGCCGCTTGGCCATGGATTTGCCCAAGACCGAAGGCGTGCAGGCCAGTGCACCGGCCCGAGTGGTCCGGCTTGCCCTGGATACGCAAGGCCAGGTTTATCTTGATGAACAAGCGGTGTCTCTGGAGTCGCTGGCGCGCCAATTGCACGAACGCGCCGCTCAGGCGGCCGCGCAAGGCGATGGGTCAATGCCCGAAGTGCAGCTGCGTGCCGACGAGGCCGTGCCCTATGGCCGCGTGGTCGAAGTGATGGGGCTGGCACAACAGGCGGGGCTCAACCGCTTGGGCTTTGTCACCGAGGCAAAAAGCAACGCCGCGCGTGGCGCTGAAGCCCGTCCCAAGCCCTAAAATCAGGGCATTCGCCCCGTACCTTGCGGGGCTTTTTGATGAATTTCATGCAAGACAAATACAACCACACCGATGTTGAGCGCGCCGTGCAAACCGCGTGGGCCACACCCAATGCCCAAGGGCACGACGCCTACCGCGTGAGCGAAGACACATCGAAGAAAAAGTTTTACGCCTGCTCCATGCTGCCCTACCCCAGTGGCAAGCTGCACATGGGCCATGTGCGCAACTACACCATCAACGACATGCTCACGCGCCACTTGCGCATGAAGGGCTACAACGTGCTCATGCCCATGGGTTGGGACGCGTTTGGCTTGCCTGCTGAAAACGCGGCTTTGAAAAACGGTGTGCCGCCAGCGAAATGGACTTACGAAAACATCGCCTACATGAAAAAGCAAATGCAGGCGATGGGCTTGGCCATCGACTGGTCACGCGAAGTGGCCACCTGCGATGCGAGCTATTACAAGTGGAACCAATGGTTGTTTTTGAAAATGCTCGAAAAGGGCATTGCCTATCGCAAAACACAAATCGTCAATTGGGACCCGGTCGATCAAACCGTGTTGGCCAACGAACAAGTGATCGACGGTCGCGGCTGGCGCACCGGTGCGTTGGTGGAGAAGCGCGAAATTCCGGGTTATTACCTCGACATCACGCGCTACGCGCAAGAGTTGCTCGACCATGTGCAAATCGGCAATGACAAAGCCACATTGAACGGCTGGCCCGACAAAGTGCGCTTGATGCAAGAGAACTGGATTGGCAAGTCTGAAGGCGTGCGCTTTGCCTTCACCCACGACATCCGCGATGCATCGGGTGCCTTGGTGGGCGACGGCAAAATGTATGTGTTCACCACCCGTGCCGACACCATCATGGGCGTCACCTTTTGTGCGGTGGCCGCTGAACACCCTTTGGCCGCGCATGCTGCCGCCAGTAACCCCGCGTTGGCGGCGTTCATTGAAGAATGCAAAACCGGTGGCACCACCGAAGCTGAGTTGGCCACGCAAGAAAAGAAAGGCATGGCCACCGGTTTGTTTGTGGCGCATCCATTGACGGGTGAAAAAGTCGAAGTGTGGGTGGGCAACTATGTGCTGATGTCGTATGGCGATGGCGCAGTGATGGGTGTGCCTGCGCATGATGAGCGTGACTTTGCGTTTGCTTTGAAATATGCACTGCCGATCCAACAAGTGGTGTCGGTGAAAGACCAAGCGTTTGACAACAAACAGTGGCAAGAGTGGTACGCCGACAAACAGCAAGGCGTGTGTGTGCACTCAGGCGATTTGAATGGCTTGGGTCAAAAAGCAGCGGTCAACAAAGTGGCCGATATGCTGGCTGCCAAAGGCCTGGGTGAAAAGAAAACCACTTGGCGTTTGCGTGACTGGGGTGTGTCGCGTCAGCGTTATTGGGGCACACCGATTCCGATCATCCATTGCGATGAACACGGTGCGGTGCCCGTTCCTGAAAAAGATTTGCCGGTGGTGTTGCCGCAAGATTGCATTCCCGATGGTTCGGGCAATCCGTTGCACAAGCACGAAGGTTTTCATGCTGGGGTGACTTGCCCTGTGTGTGGCAAACCTGCACGCCGCGAGACCGACACGATGGACACGTTTGTGGACTCGTCGTGGTATTTCATGCGTTATTGCGATCCCACCAACGATCAAAAGATGGTGGCCGAGGGTACCGACTACTGGATGCGCGACGCCGACAAAGCCGTTGGCGGTAGCGGCATGGACCAATACATTGGTGGCATTGAGCATGCGATTTTGCATTTGCTCTACGCGCGCTTTTGGACCAAGGTGATGCGCGATTTGGGTTTGGTGAAAGTGGACGAACCCTTCACCAAGTTGCTGACACAAGGCATGGTGCTCAACCATATTTATTCCCGCCGTACGGCCAAAGGTGGCAAAGACTATTTCTGGCCGCACGATGTGGAGCATGTGCTCGATGACGGCGGCAAGATTGTGGGCGCCAAATTGAAAAACGCAGCCACCAGTGGCGATGGTGAATTGCCCGTGGGCACACCGATCGACTACGAAGGTGTGGGCACCATGTCGAAGTCGAAAAACAACGGCGTTGACCCGCAAGACTTGATCGAAAAATACGGTGCCGACACCGCGCGTCTGTACACCATGTTCACCGCGCCGCCCGAAGCCACCTTGGAGTGGAACGATGCGGCGGTGGAAGGCAGCTATCGCTTTTTGCGCCGCGTGTGGAACTTTGCCTACAAACATGAGGCCGCTTTAAAAGCTTCAACGCAGGGCAACTTGAGCCACGCCAATGTGCGCGCCGAAGCCAAGGCTTTGCGCCGCGAAATGCATTTGGTGTTGAAGCAAGTGAGCTACGACTACGAACGCATGCAATACAACACCGTGGTGTCGGGTTGCATGAAATTGCTCAACGCCTTGGAAGACCACAAGTGGGACAACAGCGATGGCGACAACGCGGTGCTGTGCGAAGGTGTGTCGTTGTTGTTGCGCATGTTGTACCCCGCATGTCCGCACATCACCGATGCGTTGTGGCAAGAGTTGGGTTACGCCAAAGCCATCGGCGGTTTGCTCGATGCGCCTTGGCCTGCTGTTGATGAATCAGCCTTGGTGCAAGATGAAATTGAATTGATGTTGCAAATCAACGGCAAGTTGCGTGGCTCGATTCAAGTGCCCGTGAATGCTTCGAAAGAAGACATCGAAAAAGCAGCGCTGGCCACCGAAGCCTTTGCCAAGCAAGCCAATGGCGCGGCACCCAAAAAAGTGATCGTGGTGCCCGGGCGCTTGGTCAACATCGTGGTGTGAGGCCGTTGATGATCACCCAGCACCGTCACCTTTTTCGTCGTTTGGGCTTGGCCTGGGTGGCGCTGTGCCTGTGTGTGTTGCAAGGCTGTGGCTTTGAATTGCGTAAGCCGCCAAGTTATGCGTTCAAAACATTGTTCAGTAGCGTGCCTGCTACCACCTCGCTGGGTGGGCAACTCAAACGTCAACTAGAACGTGATGGTCAAGTGGAAGTGATCACCGATGTGCGCCAAGTTGAGCGTGCGCAAGTTATTTTTGATCAACTGTTTGAAGGCCGTGAAAAAGTGGTGGTGGGGCGCACCGGCACCGGTGCGATCCGTGAGTTTCAATTGCGTTTGCGTTATCGCTTTCAGGTGCGCAGCCAGGCTGGTGTGGAGTTGATTCCTGACACTGAAATATTGCTCAACCGCGACATCAACTTCAATGAAACCGGCGCTTTGTCAAAAGAGTACGAAGAGGGCTTGCTCTACCGCGACATGGAGCAAGACTTGATCGCGCAAATTCAACGCCGCTTGGCGTCGATCCAGCGGCTTTGATCAGTCAACGTTTGTCATGCAAGTGGCCCTCTCTCAACTCAACACGCACTTGCAGTCGCAAGCCAGCAAAGGTTTGCGCTCGCTCTACACCTTGCATGGCGATGAGGCGCTGTTACAACAAGAAGCGCTAGACGCTATTCGCACCTTGGCACGCACACAGGGTTACACCGAGCGCAGTGTGTTCACCGTGGCGGGCGCGCACTTTGATTGGGGCGAGGTGTTGGCCGCAGGGGGTGCGATGAGTTTGTTTGCGGACAAACAAATCATTGAAATCCGCATCCCTTCGGGCAAGCCCGGCAAAGAAGGCAGCGTAGCTTTGCAACAGGTGGCCGAGATGGCAGCAGGCAACGACTGCACACTCACCTTGGTGGTGTTGCCGCGTTTGGACAAAGCGTCGAAAAGCACCGCGTGGTTTGCTGCACTTGAAAACAATGGCGTCAGCATTCAAGTCGACCCGGTTGAACGACAAGCTTTGCCGGCCTGGATTGCGCATCGCTTGAAAGTACAAGAGCAGCGTGTTCAAGAAGGCGAGGCGGGGCAACACACCTTGCAGTTTTTTGCAGAACGGGTGGAGGGCAATTTGCTCGCGGCGCACCAAGAAATTCAAAAGCTCGGTTTGTTGTATCCGCCGGGTGAATTGACCTTCGAGCAAGTCGAACGTGCAGTGCTGAATGTGGCGCGCTATGACGTGTTCAAACTGTCAGAGGCGGTGTTGAGTGGCCAACCCTTGCGGGTGCAACGCATGCTCGACGGCTTGAAAGCCGAGGGCGAGGCCGAAGTGTTGGTGCACTATGCCTTGGCGGAAGATATTCGCGCACTCAAGCGTGTGAAAGACGCGGTGGCGGCAGGCAAAGCCTTGCCCATGGTGTTGCGCGAACAGCGCATTTGGGGCGCGCGTGAAAAATTGTTTGAACGCGTCTTGCCTCGCATGAGTGTGGGCTTGTTGGAAAAATTATTGCAATCGGCGCAGCAGGTCGATGGCATTGTCAAAGGCTTGAAAGTGGCCGATTGGCCCACCGACAACTGGCAAGCACTGCACCGTTTGGCGATGCGCGTGTGCCGTGCCTGCATGGCGCGTGCAGCGTGATCGCGCTTGAAGGACAATCACCCCATGAATGCAAACATCTCTCACGCCAACGCAACAGCCAGCTCTGTGGACAGCAGCGTGCAAGCACACATGCACATGTTGGGCGCGCAAGCCAAGCAAGCCTCGGCCGGCATGGCCAAAGCATCAGCGGCTACCAAAAGCAAAGCCTTGCGCTCCCTCGCTGCTTTGTTGCGTGCCAATGTGCAAGCCTTGCAAGTTGACAACGCCAAAGACATTGAGCGTGCCAAAGCCGCAGGCTTAGACGCACCCATGGTGGACCGCTTGAAACTCACACCACAGGTGCTGGAAACTTGCGCACAAGGCTGCGAGCAATTGGCTGCTATGCCCGATGTGATTGGTGACATCATTGGCATGAAACAACAACCCAGCGGCATCCGTGTGGGACAAATGCGCGTGCCCATTGGTGTGTTTGGCATGATTTTCGAAAGCCGTCCCAATGTGACGATCGAAGCTGCATCGTTGTCGATCAAAAGTGGCAACGCATGCATTTTGCGCGGCGGTTCTGAAGCCATTGAATCGAACAAAGCCTTGGCGGCTTTGGTGCAACAAGCGTTGCGCGAGAGTGGTTTGCCCACCGACGCAGTGCAATTGGTGTCAACCACCGACCGCGAAGCCGTGGGGCATTTGATTGCCATGCCCGCGTATGTGGATGTCATCATTCCACGCGGTGGCAAAGGGTTGATTGAGCGCATCAGTCGCGACGCGAAGGTGCCTGTCATCAAACATTTGGATGGCAATTGCCACACCTATGTGGACGACCCTTGCGACCTCGAGATGGCGGTGACGGTCGCTGACAACGCCAAAACCCAAAAGTACAGCCCCTGCAACGCCAGCGAAAGTTTGTTGGTCGCGCGCGGTGTGGCTGCTGCGTTCTTGCCCAAAATTGGCGCCATCTATGCCAGCAAAGGTGTGGAAATGCGTTGCTGCCCAGAAGCCAAAGCTTTGTTGTCAAAAGTCAGCGGTGCCAATCTGAAAGACGCTACCGAGCAAGACTGGTACGAAGAATATTTGGCGCCCATCATCAGTGTGAAAGTGGTGGACGGACTAGACGCCGCCATTGCGCACATCAACCACTATTCGAGTCACCACACCGAAGCTATTCTCACGCGCGACCACATGCATGCGCAGCGCTTTTTGCGCGAGGTGGATTCGTCCAGCGTGATGGTCAATGCCAGCACACGTTTTGCCGATGGCTTCGAATACGGCTTGGGCGCAGAGATAGGCATTTCGACTGACAAGTTTCACGCGCGTGGACCGGTGGGTATTGAAGGGCTGACATCCCTTAAATATGTGGTGCTGGGGCAAGGCGAGGTTCGCGTTTAGTCGCGTAACACGGGCCAGCTGGCGACAAGCCGCTGTCATGCCAACGCCCTAGAATGGCAGGCCACAGAAAAGGACACCATGGTTCCCCATCTCATCACCGCCCTGACCGGGCCGATCAACGAGTTAGAGCAGCGCATTCTCGACTCCATGCCCGCCATTGAGCGCTGGTTTCGCTTAGAGTGGATGGAGCACACGCCACCGTTTTACACCTCGGTAGACATTCGCAATGCGGGCTTCAAACTCGCACCGGTCGACACCAATTTGTACCCCGGCGGTTGGAACAACCTCACGCCCGAAATGTTGCCTTTGGCCGTGCAAGCCGCGATGGCCGCGATTGAAAAAATCTGCCCTGAAGCGCGCAACCTGTTGGTGATTCCGGAGAACCACACACGCAACACTTTCTATTTGTCGAATGTGGCGCAGTTGCAGCGTATTTTTCACATGGCTGGTTTGAATGTGCGCGTGGGCTCGATCAATCCAGAGATCAAAGAAAACACCTTGTTTGATTTGCCCAATGGCGATCAACTGATGTTGGAGCCCGTCATCCGCAGCAAGCGTCGCTTAGGGTTAAAAGACTTTGACCCTTGCACCATTTTGCTCAACAACGATTTGAGCGCCGGTGTGCCTGGCATTTTGGAAGACTTGCACGAGCAGTATTTGTTGCCACCGCTGCATGCCGGTTGGAATGTGCGGCGCAAAAGCAAACACTTTGAATGCTATGAAGAAGTGGCCAAGCGCTTTGGAAAAATGTTGGGCATTGACCCTTGGCTCATCAACCCGTTGTTCAACCAATGTGGTGAAGTGAACTTTGCCGAAGGTTCAGGCATGGAATGCTTGCAAACCAATGTGGATGCTTTGCTCACCAAGATCAAACGCAAATACAAAGAGTACGGCATCAACGAAAAACCATTTGTGATTGTCAAGGCTGACAACGGCACCTACGGCATGGGCATCATGACGGTGCGTGATGTGTCTGATTTGGATGCCTTGAACCGTCGCACCCGCAACAAAATGAGCGTGGTCAAAGACGGCCAAGAAGTCAACCAAGTGATCATTCAAGAAGGCGTGTTGACTTACGAGCGCTTGAACGACGCGGTGGCCGAACCCGTGGTCTACATGATGGACCGCTATGTGGTGGGTGGTTTTTACCGCGTGCATGCCGACCGTGGCATTGACGAAAACTTGAATGCGCCAGGTGCTAGTTTTGTGCCCTTGGCCTTTGAACAGAGCGCGCACACACCGCAACCTGGCATGAAGCCCGGTGCGAGTGCCCCCAATCGGTTTTACATGTACGGCGTGATTGGACGCTTGGCCATGTTGGCGGCGAGTTACGAACTCGAGGCCACCGATCCTGAAGCAGAAAATTACGACTGAGGTTCAAGAGATGCAAGAGCATGGTAAATCGTCGCTGGCGGCGTTGACTTTGGGCGCCATTGGCGTGGTGTATGGCGACATTGGCACCAGCGTGCTGTACGCCATGAAAGAGGTGTTTGGCTCGGGCCATGTGGACTTCACCCCCGACAATGTGTACGGCATTTTGTCGATTTTCTTTTGGACCTTGACCATCATCGTCTCGTTGAAATATGTGATGTTGGTGCTGCGCGCTGACAACAACGGCGAAGGCGGTTTGGTGGCGATGTTGGCCTTGGCGTCGATGTCGGTGAAAGACAAACCTGCCCTGCGCAACAAAATGCTGCTGGTCGGTATTTTTGGCACCTGCTTGTTTTATGGCGATGGCGTGATCACGCCAGCCATTTCGGTGTTGTCAGCGGTGGAAGGTTTGGAGGTGGTGTCGCCCGCTTTCAAGAAGTATGTGATTCCGCTCACGCTCATCATTTTGTTTGGTTTGTTCGCGGTGCAAAAACGCGGCACCGGTGGCATTGGTAAATTTTTTGGCCCCATCACCGTGGTGTGGTTTGCTGCCATTGCAGCGTTGGGCGTGTATCACATTGCTGCGCACCCAGAAATTTTGTGGGCCATCAGCCCGCACTATGCGTTGATGTTCATCATTGACGAGCCAGAAGTCACCTTCTTGATTTTGGGTGCGGTGGTGCTGTGTGTGACCGGTGGCGAAGCGTTGTATGCGGACATGGGTCACTTCGGTAAGAAGCCGATTCGCTTGGCTTGGTTCTCGATTGTGATGCCATCGCTTACCTTGAATTATTTTGGTCAAGGCGCTTTGCTGTTGACTGAGCCCGAGGCCGTCGCCAACCCTTTCTTCAACATGGCACCTGATTGGTTCTTGTTGCCACTCGTGGGCTTGGCCACAGCCGCCACCGTGATTGCTTCGCAAGCGTTGATATCTGGTGCCTTCAGCGTGACCAAGCAAGTGGTGCAGTTGGGCTTTTTGCCGCGCTTGCAAGTGCTGCACACCAGCGAGCATGACACCGGACAAATTTACATTCCGTTTGTGAACTGGGGCTTGTTTGGCGTGATCGTGTTGGCGGTGATGATGTTCAAGTCGTCCAGCAACTTGGCGGCTGCCTACGGCATTGCGGTGTGTACCGACATGTTGATCACCACGGTGCTGACATTCTTTGTGATTCGCTACAGTTGGAAATACCCACTCTGGTTGTGCTTCGCCGCCACAGGCTTTTTCTTCGTGGTGGACTTCGCGTTTTGGGCCTCTAACTTGCTCAAGCTTACCGAGGGCGGTTGGTTCCCCTTGCTGATCGCATCGGTCATCATGATGTTCATGTTGACGTGGCGTGATGGGCGCGCGATTTTGTACGAGAAACGCAAAGAAGACGCGCTTGATTTGCCTAGCTTTTTGGAGGCGGTATTCATGGCGCCCCCAACCCGTGTGGATGGCACCGCCGTGTTTTTGACCACGGGCAAAGGGTCGGTGCCCAATGCGATGCTGCACAACTTGAAGCACAACAAAGTGCTGCACAAGCAAAACCTGTTTGTGAATGTGCAAAACCACGAAATTCCTTGGATATCAGATGCGAATCGCTTGGAAGTGGATTCCTTGGGCAACAACTGTTGGCAAGTGGTGATTCACTATGGTTTCAAAGATTCACCCGATGTGCCCGGTGCCTTGACGCACTTGCATGGTATGGGTTGTCAAATCGACACGATGACCACCAGCTATTTCTTGTCGCGTGACAGCATCGTACCCACTGTGGCAGGAGGTATGGCGCAATGGCGTGAAAAATTGTTTGCGCAAATGCACCTCAATGCCAGCTCTGCCGCTGACTTCTTGAATTTGCCCAGCAACTCCGTGGTGGAGTTGGGTAGCAAAATCGAAATTTGATGTAACGCAGCAACAGAAAGATTGGTTTCAAACATGCACATTCTTTTTGTTGCTGACCCGCTGGCGTCTTTCAAAATTTACAAAGACACCACCTTCGCCATGATGCGCGAAGCCCAAAAGCGTGGGCACCAAGTGTGGGCCTGCGAGCCGCAGGATGTGGTGTGGCGCAGCGGCCAGCAAGTCACAGCGCGCATGCATCATGTGCAGCTCACGGGGCGCCCAGACGATTGGTACGAGGTGGTGGCTACCGACGCCAAAGCCTTGTGCAGTGTGGACGCGGTGGTGATGCGCAAAGACCCACCGTTTGACAGCGAGTATTTCTACGCCACGCATTTGTTAGAACAAGCCGAGCGCGAAGGTGCGAAGGTGTTCAACAAACCACGTGCTTTGCGTGACCATCCTGAAAAGCTGGCAATCTTGGAGTTTGCACAGTTCATCAGCCCCACCTTGGTGACGCGCGATGCGCAAGCCATACGCGCGTTTCACGCCGAGCACCGCGACATCATTTTGAAACCACTTGATGGCATGGGTGGCATGGGCATTTTTCGGGTGAAAGAAGATGGCTTGAATTTGGGCGCCATCATCGAAACGCTCAACCGCGACGGCGCACAAACCGTCATGGTGCAAAAATTCATTCCTGCCATTGACAAAGGCGACAAGCGCGTGTTGGTGATCGGTGGCCAACCGGTGCCGTATTGTTTGGCGCGCATTCCGCAAGGCGGTGAAGTGCGTGGCAATTTGGCCGCAGGGGGCAAAGGTGTGGCGCAAGCGCTTTCAACGCGCGATTTGGAAATTGCCAAAGCCTTGGGTCCTGTGCTGATGCAACGCGGTTTGTTGTTGGTTGGCTTGGATGTGATTGGTGACTGTTTGACCGAAGTGAATGTCACCAGTCCTACCTGCTTCCAAGAAATTTTTGACCAAACCGGTTGCGATGTGGCCGCTTTGTTTGTGGTTGCGCTCGAGCAAGCCGCGCACGCGTCACGCTAAGCGCTGACCGTCTACAAAAACTGCCAACTCACCCGAAGCAAAAGGCGTCCACACCTCGTTGGTGGTGAGCGGCGCTGTGACCACCACGGCCACACGGTCGTCGACCGATGCGTGTTCTGCGAAATTGATGCTCAAGTCTTGATCGCTTAAAGTGGCTTTGGCAAACGGATGTTTGCGTTCCACATAGCAAAGGTGGGTTGAGGCATGCGCCCACAACGCTTGTCCGTTGGAGAGCAAAAAATTGAAAGTGCCGTGCTTGGCAATCTGCGGTGTGAGTTCACGCAGCGTGAGCGTCAGCTCTTCGATGGATGGCACACTGGCATGCGATTTGGCCAACTCTTGCATTAACCAACAAAATGCACGTTCGCTGTCGGTTTGTCCCACAGGTTTGAAACTGCTGTGCAAACGCGGTTGGTAATTTTCCAAATTGCCGTTGTGTGCAAACACCCAATAGCGCCCCCACAACTCGCGCACAAAGGGGTGGCAGTTTTCCAGCGACACCACCCCTTGCGTGGCTTTGCGAATGTGTGAAATGACATTGCGACTCTTGATGGGGTAGCGACGGATCAGCTCAGCCACGGGCGAGGTACTGGCCGGCAAATGGTCGATGAAATGACGCAAACCTCGGTCGTGTTCGCCGCCTTCAAAAAACGCGATGCCCCAACCGTCGGCATGGTGATCGGTGATGCCCGCGCGTTGTGCAAAACCGGTGAAGCTGAAAGTCGCATCGGTTGGGTTTTTGCAGTTGAGTCCGAGGAGTTGACACATAAACAGTTGCTTCAGTTCAAAACATCAGGGTGCGGGCTTTGTGTTCGACACGTCCGCAGCTTCGCGTATTTTCCACGCAGCCAACAAGGCCAACGCACAGATGGCGCCCAAGCCTAAAAACACTTCATCAAGAGCCGCCAAACGCGCCAACGAGGGTGGGTGGCTCAAGTGGTCGCCATGCACAGCGATGCGCCATTCCAGCACCACGCCACACAAACTCACGCCCGCAGCACCGCCTAACATGCGCAAAAAATTGATCGCGCTGGCGCCTTGTGGAATCAATGTTTTGTCCAACGAACGCATGGCGCCAATGTTGAGCGACGGCAAGATAAACCCCAGCCCAATGCGCCCCAAGATGGCCAACATCACCAACACCCACAACGCAGTTTGCAAATTGACCAACAACATCAACACAAACGACAGCGACAACAACACCAAACCGATGCTGACCAACACATGCGTTGGGTGGGTGCTCGAATAGCGCGCCACGATGGCAATGGTGACGGCCAACACCAAACCCGCCGGTAATAACAAACCACCCACATGGCTGGGTGACAAACCCAAACCGAGTTGCAGATACACCGGAATCAAATAGGTCGAACCAAACAATGCAATGCCGTAGGTGAAAGCCACCACGGTGCCCATGGCGAAGGGGCGGTTAAGGAACAGTTGCAAATCCATCAACGGATGCAGACCTGCGCTTGACCGTCGGCGTTGCCAAGACATAAAACCCACCAAGCTCAACAAGCTGGTCACCATCAAGCCAAACGACAACAGCCATTCGCCGTTGTGCATCACCACAAAGCTGTTGAGAAAACACAAGGTGCCAACACCCGCCACCGTCAAGCCCACCATGTCTAAGCTCGGCTTGCCATGGTTGGCGCTGACACCACCGGGCGCGGTGGTGGGCACGAAGCGGCGTGACATCCACAACGACGCCATGCAAAACGGCAGCACCATGAAAAACAACGAGCGCCAACCAAACCAGTCGACCAACACACCGCCAATGCTCGGGCCAATCGCAGGGGCCAACACCACGCCCATGCCAAAGAAACTGTTGGCACGGCCTTGCTCAGAGGTGTCAAAGGCCCGCAAGATGATGATCGCCGGAATAGGTTGCACCACACCCGCCGCCAAGCCCTCGGCCACGCGCGCCACCAACACCCAGTTGTAATCGTTGGCAATGCCCCCGCCAATGCCTGCGCTCATCAGCAGCAACATGCAGCCGGTGTAAGTGCGACGGTAGCCATAGCGCGCCAACAGCCACGGCGTGGTTAACATCGACACCGTCATTGCCACCATGAAGCTCGAGCTCACCCATTGCGCGCGCTCTTGCCCAATGGCGAATTGCAAACTCATGTCGGGAATGCCCACATTCATCAAGGTGGACGACATGATGGCTGCCATCGAGCCGATCATGACGGTCACCAACATCAACCAACGGTGGCGTGTGCCATATTGGCTTTGCAATGCGGCCAGAGAGCCGGGCTCATGCATGCGAGGCGCTTTCTTTTGCAGCGTTGCCGCGCGCGCAGGCTTCACAAATACAAGCCTTGTTTTGTGCCGCTTGAGGGACGCGCGCCAACACTTCCGCGCTGAACGATACATTCACGCACCAGCAAGGTGCCACCGCTTGCCCGGTGCGTTTGGCGGTTTCCATCGCGCATTGGTTGGGCTGCCCGCACAGGGGGCAAGCGCAAGGATCGACAAAAAATGTTGCGTCAGACACCATGGCCTCAAGTGTAGCCATGCACTCAGTGCAAAATGCGGTTTCAAGATGTACGAATTTCCACCCACGCCCGAAGCCGCGCAGGCACGACTCGACGCAGTGCGTCCGATGGACTATGCCCACACGCGCAATTCACTCAACGGCGCGGTCACTTGCTTGTCGCCGTATTTGACGCATGGTTTTTTGACCGTGCCCGAAGTGGCGCGCGCCATGTTTCACAACCACCGCGTGGGCATTCAACACAAGTTGATCAATGAGTTGGGGTGGCGCGAATACTTTCAACATGTTCAACAGCATTTGGGTGACGGCATTGCACAGCCCTTGCGCCCAGGAGTGTTGCCAGAAGAAAACTATGCGATGACATTGCCCGACGATGTGCGCCATGGCTGCACGCTGGTGCCGGTGGTCGATCATGCCATTCGCATGTTGTACGCTACTGGGTATGTGCACAACCACGCACGCTTGTGGTTGGCCAGTTACATCGTGCACATGCGCAAAGTGCATTGGCGTGTGGCGGCCGATTGGATGTACAGCCATTTGTTAGATGGCGATGTGGCGAGCAACTATTTGAGTTGGCAATGGGTGGCAGGCACGGGCAGCAAAAAACCGTATTTGTTCAATGCCGAAAGCATTGAGCAGTTTGCCCCTGCCACTTGGTACAGCCGCGGCACAGCGATCGATGTGAACTACGAAACCCTAGAAATATTGGCGACCAACCCCGCCACCGTGTCGCAAGCGCAGAAAAACGATTTGGCATGGGAAGAGCCACCCGTGCTGAGTGCGCCGCCAGAAGCCTTGGGCTTCGTTGCGCCACAAGCCGATGTGGTGGCTGATCGCGAAGTGTGGTTGGTGCACCCTTGGGTGCTGGCCGATGTGCCTTCAGATCTGCCTGAGAATGTGGTGGTGGTCGCAGCATTGTGCGCGGACATGTTTGAGCAACACACCTGGGACGAACGCCGATGGCTGTTTGTGGGTGAACGTATGCGTGCACTCACTGGACATTGCTGGTGGGGATCGTTCGACGAACTGACGCGTGTGTTGTCCAATGCCAAGTGTGTGCATACGGTGGCACATGTGCGTTGCAATGAACTGTTGGCGCATGAAGTGGTGCCATGGGACATCAGACCTGCGCCGCGATTGTTCCGATTGCTCGATCAACCGTACAACTCGTTTTCAAAATGGTGGGTGCAGGTCAACCGAGGTGTGCCGCATTTGCAGCAACTGATTTACCCAGTACCCAAGCGCAAGCCTTGATTGTGGGCATCATCGCCTGATGAAGGGCAAGAGATTAGGTGTGAAGGGTGAAAGGCCAATCTATGGCTTGGTTTCATCCGAAGGCGCCAAGCGCACTTTCACCACGAAGTGTTCGGTGTCGCCAAAGCATGAAGGCAAGCCGCGGTGCTGTTCGTATTCCATGACCACTTTTTGACCGATGTGCGCATTGATTTGATCGGCCACGGCATCGTCCCGCACGGTGAATTCAAACTTTTCAGGAATGGCAGGCAAAGTGGCGAGCGCGCGAATTTGTTCGCCTTCCCATGTTTTGCAAACCCAGCCTTTGTAAGACAGCTTTTGCACAAACCCCACGCTTTCGCCTTTTGAGTAAGAGAAGTGATAGGCCACCAGCAAATACACCACCACACCCGCCACAGCGGTGACCATCAAACCTACCAACGAGCGGAAGGCAAAACGCACAAGGGTTTGTAAAAAGTTATCAGACATGGTGGGCTTCGCTTTCAAACATCAACAGGCTTCATCATAGTGCGCTGCAACTTTTTGTGCCCATGAAAAACGGCCCTCGCAAGGGCCGTTGTTTTCATCAGCTCAGGTGTTGAAGGCTGATTGCCGTTTGTCAACTCAAGCGGTGCCTGCTTTGACTTTCAAACGCCATGCATGCAGCAAAGGCTCGGTGTAACCGCTGGGTTGCTCTTTGCCTTTGAACACCAAATCGAGCGCTGCTTTGTAAGCGGCTGATTTGCTGAAGTTGCCCG
>JBEGOM010000015.1:0-48265 GCA_041181985.1 Pseudomonadota bacterium
TTGGCTCCACCAGCCCATGAAACGCGTCAGCGCAATGCGCGGAATGCGGTTGGTCAGCAAAAAGTTGATGTCTTCTTGCAGCAACCAGGATTGAAATATTTTTTGAATGTTCATCGTCTTGTCACTTAATTTGCATACAACTGAGATATTTCATTGACGAGGATTTCAACTGTGAGCACCACTTGGATGGGTTTGACCGCTTTGACCGCCTTTGCCGCTTTGGCGCCCTCTGTGCACCAACGCCTGCAACTCTCTAGAGCCAAGCACCGATCGCTGGCAGGCCATTCGCGCATGGCCAAACGCTTGGCCCGCATGTTGCCTGGCTACCATTTTGACGAGCAAACATTTTTTCAATGTGACAACGCCCCTTACGACATACAAAATTTGCGTCGTAACGCTTTTTACAGAGTGGCCGAGGTGTTGCAGGCCAGGCACCCCATCAGCATTCGCGCCTCTGCGCAAGCGCGTGAGAGCATCACCGACATGCAATTCATTTCTGCCTATCGGGTGCCTTTCCAGTTCAGCCCCTTGGTGCAAGCACATTTGAAAGTGGGCTCGTTCTTGCAATCGTCCACAGGCGTGCAAGTGACCGACTTGGACGGGCAAACCTTTTACGACTTGACAGGCTCGTACGGTGTGAATGTGTTTGGCGCTGACTTTTACAAGCGCACCATGCAGCAAGGCATGGCCATGACACACGATTTGGGGCCCGTGTTGGGCGCGTATCACCCTTGTGTGACGGGCAATGCCGAGCGCTTGAAAAGAATTTCGGGCATGGACGAGGTGTCGTTTCACATGTCTGGCACCGAAGCTGTCATGCAAGCGGTTCGCTTGGCAAGATATCACACCAAGCGTGCGAATGTGGTTCGCTTTTGTGGTGCTTATCACGGCTGGTGGGAAGATGTTCAACCCGGCCCCGGCAACCCCATGCCACCGCGCGAAACCTACACCTTGAGTGATATGAGTGAGCGCAGCTTGGCCGTGCTTCGCACTCGCAAAGACATCGCCTGCGTGTTGGTCAACCCCTTGCAAGCCCTGCACCCCAACATGAATGCACCGGGCGACTCCACCTTGGTTGACAGCAGCCGCAAAGCCTCGTATGACCGCGCGGCTTACACCGCTTGGTTGCACCAATTGCGCGAGGTGTGTACCGAGAAGGGCATCGCTTTGATTTTTGACGAAGTGTTCTTGGGTTTCCGGCTGGCCGTTGGTGGTGCCCAATCTTATTTTGGTGTGCAAGCCGACATGGTGACCTATGGCAAAACATTGGGCGGCGGTTTTCCTGTCGGTGTGGTGTGTGGCAAAAAAGAATGGATGCACCGCTTTGACCCCAAACGCCCCGCTGATATTTGTTTCGCAAGGGGTACTTTCAAAGAACACCCTGCCGTGATGGGCGCCATGTCTGCCTTCTTGGACGCGTTGGAAACGCCCGAGGTGCAAGCCATATACGAAGGGCTCGATGAACGGTGGAACGCCCGCCGTGAGAAGTTCAACGCCACCATGAAGGCTCACGACTTGCCGGTGCAAGCCGAGAACATGTCGAGCGTGTGGACGGTTTTTTACACACAGCCTAGCCGCTACAACTGGATGCTTCAATACTATTTGCGCGTGCATGGTTTGGCGCTGAGTTGGGTCGGTACGGGTCGTTTGATCTTCAGCTTGAACTACAGCGATGCTGACTTTGAAGAAGTGCTGCAACGGTTTGTCTTGGCAGCTACGCAAATGAAAAACGATGGTTGGTGGTGGCATTCGCCTGAATTGACCAACAAACACATTCGACGCAGCATTTTGAAAGAAACTCTTTTTCGATAAATTCAAAAGCGTTCAGCGATGTATCCGCTGAACGCTTTGAGTGAGTTTGCTGTTCAATGTGAACTCGCGTTCAAAAATGCCTCGTCAAAACGCTGACCACGCAAGAGCTGCAAAGGTGCTTTGTGGTACAGGTACACATCATGGAAGGGGTCGGTCAAGATTTTGGTCATCCACACCAAACCGGTTTGCACATCTTGCAAGAAACACAGGTGGATGGTTCTGAACAACAAACCCCCTACCCCCAAAAACAACCATGCGTAGCCGACGGCGTACAAGAACTCGGTGAGGTTTTCGTGCTTGGGCACCACCTCAAACAAACCGGGGAAGTAGTAAATCACCAATGGCAACATCACCCACAGGCTCAACAACACCACTTTGCGGCGCAGGTTATAGCCGACCTTGATGTCTTCTTTGTGTTCGTTGGTGGCTTGGTTGACATGGTCATAGCCCAAAGGTTCAAAGAAGAAGTGTCCAGATTGACGCGTGGTCATCGACACCAACCAAGCCAAGAGCGCAGCCCATGCTGGCTCAATGAAGAGCAAGCCATAGGAGATGAGAAAACAAATCGCGCTTAACAAGTGCAAGGACTGGTTGATGCGGCAATGGTGGTAATAGCGATGATCGTCCCAACGCTGTACCCGCAAAGCTTCTAGAAAATCTTTCATGGCTGCTCCTTCTCTGTTGCAAGTGGGCACATCATGAACCTGTCATGTTAAAAATCGATGACAAGTGTGGTTCACCGTATTGACATGAATTCATAAAAAATCTGTCTTGTCACGAATTTGTTAAATTGGTGGTGAATGATTGTCATCATGGATGCCATTTCTTCGCCCCCCATCACCGTTGAAAACTTTGAACCGACGAGACGCTTTTTGCGCGTGGCGGTGGTGACGGAAACCTGGCCTCCAGAGGTCAACGGTGTGGCGGTCACACTGTCAAAGTTGATTCACCATTTGGGACAGCGTCAGCACACGATTCAATTGATTCGCCCCCGTCAAGACAAAAACGACGCGGCGGTTGAGCAAAACGGGTGGTCAGAGTTGCTGCTGCGCGGCTTTCCGATCCCTAAATACCCGCAACTGAAACTGGGGTTGCCCAGCAAAAAGGCTTTGATCAAAGCATGGAGCAGCAAGCGCCCTGATGTGGTGCACATTGCCACCGAAGGGCCTTTGTGTTGGTCTGCTCTTAAAGCGGCGCAAACCCTACGCTTGCCAGTGACCTCTGACTTTCGGACCAACTTTCACAGCTACTGCGAGCACTATGGTGTGGGATGGTTGAGCAAGCCCATCGTGGCGTATTTGCGCAAATTCCACAACCGCACCGCGTTCACCATGGTGCCCACCTCCGCACTGAAACACCAGTTAGAAGCGTTGGGTTTCAAAAACTTGAAAGTGGTGGCAAGAGGCGTAGACACACAATTGTTTCACCCCGACAAACGCAGCGAGACCTTGCGCGCGAGTTGGGGCGCCACGCCTCAAACCTTGGTGCTTTTATCGGTGGGTCGCTTGGCTGCAGAAAAGAATTTAGACCTCACCCTCAAAACATACCGCGCCATAGTTACCACGGGCAGAAATGTTCAATTGGTGATCGCGGGTGACGGCCCGTTGCGTGCAGCAACGCAGGCCAAGTGCCCAGAAGCCATTTTTGTGGGCATGTGCACGCACGAGCAGTTAGCCGCCGTGTATGCCAGCGCTGATGTGCTGATGTTCCCCAGCCTGACCGAAACTTTTGGCAATGTCACCTTAGAGTCGTTGGCATGCGGCACACCTGTGTTGGCGTTTGACTGCGCTGCAGCAGGAGAGTTTGTGGTGCATCAACAAAATGGTTGGTTGGTACCAAGCGATGCACCTGATCGCTACATTGAACAAGGACTGGACATCACAGCGGATGGCGCAAAATTGATGAAGGCCAGAAGTTTTGCACGCAGCAGCGTTGAGCATTTGGGATGGCACGAAATTGCGGCGCAAGTTGAAACCATTTTTGAGCGCGCGATTGACGTGGCTTAACGCCATCGTAACAACAACAGGGGCAGCATACCCGCCACCAACAGCACTGACAGCAGCACCATGATGTAAAGCAACGGCAACTCAAATGCCAGCATGGCGCTGTAAGCGGCCAACATCAACAACACACATAAATTCTCATTGAAACCTTGCACAGCAATGGACCGACCTGTGCTCAGCACTTGCATGCCCCTACGCTGCAGCAATGCATTCATAGGCACCAGCAACATGCCGCCAGCAAAGCCAACGGCCAACAACAGTGGCACAGCCAGTTCTACCTGCGAGATGAGGGCAATGGCGGGCAGCAGCACAGCCAAACCAATGCCCCAAGGCAGCGCCTCTCTGGCGGAATGCAATTTAAATTGACGACCCGCCCAAATGGCGCCGACGATCACGCCGAAGGCCACCAAAGACTGAAGGTATGCGCCTTGCTGCAATGCCAATCCCAGCGACTGTTGCGCCCACAACAACACGGCAAACTGCATGACGGCACCCACACCCCAATACAAAGTGGTCACATACAGCGACATACCACCCAATGGGTCGCGCCATAGCTGGCGGTTGCTTTTCCAAAAAACATGTGGGTGCAAGGCTTTGAAGTGCAGAGGCACTTTGACAACTCGCTTTGGCAGCCGAGCCAAACCCAAATTCATCACACCAGACAAGAGATACACGCCCAACATAATGAGCATGGACGGTAGCGTTTGGGTTGCCACAATGGGCCATTTCGACAAACTGTCTTGGGGTAAAAATGACATGGCTTGACCTGCGGCAGCAAGTGCTGTCAGCCCGCCCCCCAAAGCAATGCCCAACACGACGGACAAGACCACCGACACCTCTAGCCAAGCATTGGCGCGCACCAACATGTGGGAAGGAACAGCCTCGGTGATCAAACCATATTTGGACGGTGCATACAACGATGCAGCCAAACCCACCACCGCAAATGCCAACAGAGGCTGACAACCGAAAAGAAGCAAAAAGATGCCGGCAACTTTCAGGGCATTCATCCATGCCATCAATTGATGCTTTGGAAAGGCATCCGACACCGGCCCCACCACAGAGGCCAGCAACACATAAGAAACGGTGAGTGAAAATTTCAGCATGGGCGCCCACCAACCGGGATAGCCCTGCTCTTGCAAAAAATAAATACCAAGAATGATCAGCGCGTTGTCTGCCAAGCCAGAGGCAAACTGCGCGCCGATCAGAAAATAAAAGCCTTTAGGCATCCATCGCTTGCAAGCTGGTAGGCAAGGCCTGCGCAGCCACTTGGATCAGGTCGTTACGACGACCAATGCCTTGGTAAGCGATGCCAATGTCAGCCAAAGCATCTGGGTTGTACAAATTGCGGCCGTCCAAAATATAGGCGTGGCGCATGAGCGACTTCATGGTTTGAAAGTCTGGGTTGTGGAAGTTTTTCCACTCGGTCAGCACCAACAAAGCATCGGCATCTTTCAAGGCATCCATGTCATGGGGCACGATTGAAAAACGGTTGAGCAATTGCAAGTCGTCAGCGCAATCTGCTTTCAAGGCTTTCATCGCTTCATCACCAGCGACCGGGTCGTAAGCCCGCACAGTAGCGCCACGCTGCAACAAATGTTTGATCACCACGCGACTAGGTGCTTCACGCATGTCGTCGGTGTTGGGTTTGAAGGCCAAACCCCAGACCGCAATGTTGCGACCGCGCAAGTCATTGCCCAAATGCTGCGTCAGGCGTTGGACCAGCAACATTTTTTGGCGCTCGTTGACCGATTCTGTGGCTGCCACCACATGCATGGCTTGGCCGTGAAACTGCGCGGTTTTGACCAAGGCCTGCGTGTCTTTTGGAAAGCAACTGCCACCGTAACCACAACCCGCGTATAGAAAGCTGTAACCAATGCGGTTGTCGGCACCAATGCCGCGGCGAATGTGATCCACATCTGCGCCCAACACATCGGCCAAGTTGGCAATTTCGTTCATGAACGAAATGCGTGTGGCCAGCATGGCGTTGGCTGCATATTTGGTCAATTCGGCACTGCGCACATCCATCCAAACAGTGCGGGAATGGTGACGGTTGAAGCTGGCGTACAAATCGCCCATCATGCGTTGACTGCGTTCGTGGTGAATGCCGGCATCCACACCAATCACAATGCGATCAGGGCGCATGAAGTCGTCTATCGCTGCGCCCTCTTTTAAAAATTCGGGGTTTGAGATGACATCAAACAGTTCATTGGTCATGCCCCGTTGTGCCAACTCATGTGTGATCACAGCGCGCACACGGTCGGCTGTGCCAACCGGCACGGTTGATTTGTTCACGATCAATTTGAAACTCTTCATATTGCAACCAATCATGGATGCAACAGACAAGACATGTGCCAAGTCAGCCGAACCATCTTCAAGCGGTGGCGTACCCACTGCAATGAACAACACATCGCCATGATCGATGGCTTCGGCGGCATTGGTGGTGTAGCGAATGCGACCCTCTGCATAATTTCTCGCCAAAAGCTCTTTCAAGCCAGGCTCATAAATTGGCACATCACCCTCTTGTAGCATTTTGATTTTGTCGAGGTCTTTGTCTAAGCAAACCACCTTGAAACCCAAATCTGACAAGCATGCGCCTGTGACCAGACCCACATAACCCGAACCAATGACTGTGACTCTCATTGCCTACTCCTAAGCCGCTGCTTGCGGTATTTGCACCAAATGCTGCTCAAACAACCGGGTTGACTCGTGCCAACTGAAGGTCATGGCCTGCGCCCTGGCTTGATGGCGTGGAATCTTCAAAGCTTCCAAACTGGCGTAGGCCAAGTCTTCATGCAGCACCCCACCCTTGCGATGCGTCATGTCCTCCCCCGTTGCGCGCAACACTTCTAAAGGCCCATCGACTGGAAATGCCGCCACAGGTGTGCCGCACGCCATGGCTTCGAGCATGACCAAACCAAAAGTTTCGTTACGGCTGGGGAAAGTGAACACATCGGCACTGGCATAAACCAAGGCCAACTCATCGCGCGGCAACACACCTAACCAACGCACATGCTGAAACTTTTCTTTCAAACTGTTTTCAAGCGGCCCCACACCGCACACCACTTTGCTGCCATGCCACGGCATCGTCAGAAATTGATCGATGTTTTTTTCATACGACACACGCCCCACATACAAAGCAATGGGGCGTGGCAAATCACTCAATGCAGGGTGTTGAATCACATTCTCGGCATAACCAAACAAACGCATGTCCACACCGTGTGTCCACTCACGCAAATTGCGAAAACCTCGGCTCTCTAACAAACGCTTCACGCCCAATGTGGGCACCATGACACCAGCCGAAGGTTTGTGAAAATATCGGAACAAGGCGTACCCCAACCACAGTGGCACGCCCAATGCCGCCTTGAGCACTTCTGGAAAACGGGTGTGAAATGCCGTGGTGAATGGCAATTGGTGCTTCAAGCAATACTTGCGTGCGGCCCACCCCAACGGCCCCTCTGTGGCCACGTGGATGATCTCGGGCTTGAAGTGGTCTAACTGCTGACTCAGTTGCGCATAAGGCTTGATAGCCAAATCAATGCCGGCATAACCTGGGCATGGCCGTGTTTTGAACAAGTCGGGGTGTATCACCTCAACCACATGGCCTTTGGCGATCAGTTGTTCGACCAACTCCACCAAGGTGGTCACGACGCCATTGATTTGCGGACGCCACGCATCTGTGATGAGTGCGATCTTCATACGGCCTTCATCAACTGGGGTTTGGCACCTTCAAAGGCATGCGATTGCCAATACACCAAAGACAAAACGCCCTGTTTGTCCTCCACCAAAGCACTGCGGCTCTCGACCCAATCACCATCGTTGCAATACAACACGCCTTCGACCTCACGGATTTCAGCGCGGTGGATGTGTCCACACACCACACCTTGATAACCTTGCTTAGCAGCTTGGTGTGCGACGGCATTTTCAAAATCAGTCACATAGTTGAGGGCTTTTTTCACCTTGTGCTTGAGGTATTGCGAGAGTGACCAATAGGGCAACCCCAAGCGCCCTCTCAAGTTGTTCAGATAGCGATTGAGCTTCAAAGTGAATTCATACAAATAATCACCCACATAGGCCAACCATTTGGCTTGTTGCACCACGGCATCAAAATAATCACCGTGAATGACCCACAATTTCCGTCCGTCAGCTGTTAGGTGCACCGCTTCGTCAACCACTTCAATGCCCCCAAAATGGTGGTCTAAAAAGTGACGGGCAAATTCATCGTGATTACCTGGCACATAAATCACGCGACAGCCTTTGCGCGCTTTGCGCAAAAGCTTTTGCACCACATCGTTGTGGGCTTGTGGCCAGTACCATTTGCGGCGTAATTGCCAACCATCCACAATGTCGCCTACCAAATACAAATAATCACTGGTGTTTTCTTTCAGGAAATCAAGCAATGCTTCAGCTTGACAGCCAGGTGTACCCAAGTGAAGGTCTGAGATGAAGATGGCGCGGTAGTGCATCAGGCACCCAAAAAGTGTTTTCTGTAACGAGGGGGCATGTCATTGATCTTCATCAACATGGGCAAATCAGCTGTGTTGAAGTCTGGATCCCACGCGGGCGCGCCCAACACTTTGGCGCCCAAACGCAAGTAACCTTTGATCAGTGCTGGTGGTTCGAAAGCGGGATTGATGTCCCACTGCTCGACAGGCAATGCCAAACGGGGCGTGACCTGGTCTTCAATGCCAGCCAAGTGTGTTTTCTTCAACTGATGCCAGATGCTCGAAGCCACTTCGCCACTGACCACCCCTTGGTGCAGCATGGGAATGCTGGCACATCCGATCATCACATCGAGTTTGTTGCGCACCATGAACTCTGCCAACGCGCCCCACAAGGCCATGATCACGCCACCGTGACGGTGGTCGGGGTGGACGCAACTGCGACCCAACTCAACCATGCGCTCGCGGTATTGACGCAAGCGGGTCAAATCAAATTCAAGGTCTGAATATGTGCTGCCCACACGCTTGGCTTGGGCTGGGGTGAGCACACGGTATGTGCCGATGACTTGCTCACTCACGCTATCGCGAATGATGAGGTGTTCACAAAAATCGTCAAACAAATCGATGTCGTGACCTGGTATGGTTTCTTTCAACCGTGCGCCCATTTCTTTGGCAAACACATCGAAACGCAAACGCTGCGCTTCACGCACTTGGTCTTCGTGCTTGGCCCATTCAACAATCAGACCACTACGCGCTTGGCCTTCTTGTGACGCGACAATATTTTTTTGAGCTTGATGATCGTGTCGATGAAGTGACCCCCGTGGCACATCGATGAACGACAGCGGTTGGGTGGGGTTTGGCAGTTCTTTCATGGTGTCAATCCTCTGTTGATAAATTGACGCTATTCTTGAGACCGTGTGTGAATTCATCGCGAAGATTGGATGAAATATTCGTGACAACTAAAAGACATTTCATCGATTTGTCACACAGCTGACCTAAGCTTGCGCTGTCATGATCGTTGTGAAATATTTCAAACTCGCCTGGGCATTCGTTTGTGCTTTTTGGATTTTGTGGATCAAGTTTCCACACTTGAGCAGCACGGAAAAACTCTCTGCCATTCAACAGTGGTCAATCCAAACGCTTGAAGTTTTGAATGTGCGTTTGGACAAACCCTTGCACATTGACCTGGTTCGCATTGCCGAGCAACCTCAGTTATGGGTTGCCAACCATGTGTCATGGGTTGATGCACTGATCATTCAAGCCATTCAGCCCAGTATTTTTGTTGCCAAGGCAGAGGTCAAACGGTGGCCCGTGGTGGGCGCCATCGCCACCGCCTGTGGTGTGATTTATGTCAAGCGCTCATCGCCTAGCTCTGCGCGCCAAATGGTGGACGATGCAGCGCATGCCTTGCGCAACGGCTTTCATGTGGCTTGCTTTCCAGAAGGCACCAGCAGCGAGGGGTTAGAGGTCAAGCCATTGCATGCCAATATGTTTGAAACAGCCATACGCCAAGACATTCCTGTTCAACCACTGTGCATTCGCTACACACACGCCATCACTGGCGCGCACTGCACTCAAGCAGCCTTTGTAGGTGATCTGGGCTTTATAGAGTCTTTGCACAAAGTCATGTCGTGCGATGGCATTCACGCAAAAGTCAGCCTTGGCCAAACACTCTCGCCTCGCGGTCACTCACGCAAAAGTTTGGCTCAATTGGCGCATCACATCCTCAGCGCGCAACTGATGTCACTCAGCGCTTGAGTGACATCACAAAGTCAGGCAAACCCGTCGCCAACATCGGCAAAGCTGAAATCAACAGCGTGCCCATAAAGATAGCCAGCAAGGCAGGCGCGACAGACGCAGCCACGGTGCGAATAGGCTGCTTGAACACAGCCGACGCAAAATAAATGTTCATGCCTGCAGGGGGACACAGAAAACCCATTTCCATATTGGCCAAAAAGATGATGCCAAAGTGCACTGGGTCAATGCCGTAACTGATGGCAAGCGGCAAAAGCAACGGCACCAACACCACAATGGCAGCGTAGATTTCCATCAACGCACCTGCGGCAAATAAAAACACATTCAAAGCCAACAAGAAGAGCCATTTGTTTTGTGTCACGCCTTGCACCCATTCGGTGGCCAAGTCGGGTATGCCAGCATCTACCAAATAGTTGGTGAGCCCCAGGGCCATGCCTAAGATGAGCATCACACCACCGATGATTTGCGCGCATTGCGACAGCGTGTCAAACAACTGTCGAAGGCTCAATTCACGGTGCGCCCAGGCCTGCGTCAACACAGCAAAAATCGCGGTCAGTGCAGCACTCTCAGTGGGGGTGGCCAAACCACTGCCCAACGAACCGATAGCCACCACAGGTGCCATCAACTCCCATTTGGCCAGCCATGCCACTTCACGCAAAGGTTGAGAAGGTGGAACTGTCGCTTTGGTCTCTGCTTGGGCGTTTGCATTGCCGCGTAAATAACCACCAAACACCAACAGGCAAATCACCATCACCACAGCGGGAATCACCCCCGCTAAAAACATGGTGTTGATCGGCACCCGCGCGATGATGGCGTACATGATGAGCGGCACTGAAGGTGCCAACAACACGCCCAAGGCACTGGCGCTCGTCACCAAACTGATGCCTTGGCGTTTGGGGTAACCCACGCCTTGCAACAAAGGCAGCAACAAACCGCCCAACGCCAAAATGGTCACCCCACTGCCGCCTGTGAATGCGGTGAAACACGAACACAACACGGTTGCTGCAATCACAGTGCCTGTTTTACCACCGCCAAACAGAGAAACAAACACAGCCCCCAAGCGTTGCGCCGCACCGGTGCTGGCCATGACCAACCCAGCCAAGGTGAACAATGGCAAGGCAGGCAATGACGGGTTAACCGTGATTTGGTAATGCGACAATGCGATCGATGCGAGAGGAAGACCATCGCTCCAAAACAAGGCCAATGCCAAACTGCCCAACACCGCAAAAATAGGGGCACCGCAAACGGCCATCAAAAGCAAGATCAGTAACGATGGCAAAAGGGGCAACGCTTGCCCATCCAACGCAAATGCCACCAAAGCACCTGATGCAGGCGCCAACACCGCACACAGAGTTTGCAGGCTGATGCGCTCGCTGCACCTTGCGCCGAGTTTCATACCCAGCAAGGCAAAACCCACTGGCATAGCCAACTGAACACACCAAACTGGCACGCCATACGCAAGCACTTGCTCAGCCGACATTTCGCTCAGCACCAATTGCACACTCGCCCAAGCCAAAACACCACAGACCATGGCACTGATGAATTGACCCAGCGCATAAAAGCGCGGCCACAACACACCTAGGCTCGTCAGATGCCCAAAGCGCTCTGCTGCAATCGCCCCACACATGGCCATGACCAGCCCCAAGTGCTGAACCACCACGGGTGCGTTTTCAATGCCTTTGCCCATGACCGGGCGCGACAAAATTTCAACCAACGGAATCAACGCCATCCCCACCAAAGCGATGGCTGCTGACACATTGTCAGCCTGCAGCAAGCGGCGCAAGATCGGCATCACTTTGCTTTGCTCGCACGATAGGCTTTGAGATGGCGAAACACATCATCAAATGTTTCAGCGGGCACCAGAGTGCCACGAATGCGCGGGTAGAGTTTGTCAGCCAACTCTTGCCACGCACGCATTTGCTCTGCATTAGGTCGGTTCACCACCAGGCCACGCTTTTTCATGGCGTCTACGGCATCATCCACCTCTTGTCTGGCTTTGGCGCGCAGTTGAACCCCTGCTTTTTCACCCGCAGCGCGCAATGCCGCTTGCGCTTCTGGCGACATGTCGTCCCATGATTTTTTGGTGATCACCAAGGCCCCTACGATGGGCGCCCAGTTGATCTCCAACATATTGGGCGCCATGGTGTACACCTGACTGGCCAATGCAAAGTAAGGCGTTGACGGCACCACATTGATCATGCCGGTTTGCACTGAAGGCAAGATATCGCTGGTCTCTAAGGGCACAGGCGTGTAGCCCATGCTTTTCATGATTTCTTGCTGATCGGCTTCGCCACCCCAAGCAAAAAATTTCATCTTGACATAGTCATCCGGTTTGAATGCTGGCTCTTTTGAAAAGAACCGCACCCAACCTGCATCGCCCCATGCCAGCACGACAAAACCTTTGTCAGCGAATTTCTTTTCCATCGCAGGTCGCATTTTTTCGCGCACATAGTCCACTTCATCCCACGATTTGAACAACAAGGGCATGGATTGCAAGGCACTGATCGAGGGTTCAATTTCACGCAAACCCACCACCGACAGCAAAGCCCCTTGCAATTGACCAATGCGCATGCGGCGAGCCATTTCGGTTTCACCACCTTGGCTGCCGTCAGGGAACGCCACGAACTTGGCATTGCCCCCTTGCGCAGTTTTCCAAGCATCTCCTATTTCCATCAACTGGCGGTGGTACAAAGAATTTTTAGGGGCTAAGGTGCCAATGCGCAACTGCTTATCAGGCGCTGACCAAACATGGGTTTGAGCCGATACCAACAATACGGCAAGAGAGACACGTAAGACTGATTTCAATGCATACAACATAGATGACTTTCAAAAAAGGTCGTCGATGGTTGACAACAACCATTGCGCACGTTCGCGCATGACTTCGTTTTGCAAACTGCGGTGTTGCTGACTGACTTGGATGGCTTGTTGCAACCACTGCTCAAACTGCTCGCGGTTTTGTTGTGCGAGGGCAATCGATTCAGCCTTGGCAACCCAAGGACCAGCTTCTTTGCCCTGCCCCAGCGCAATGGCTTGGTTAAAAAACTGCTCTGCCTTTTTGGACGATCCACCCACACGAGCCGCCTCCAAGGTACCCATCAAACTGGCCAATGCACCGTCGCCAAATGCTGGGTTAGCTTGCCAAGCCAACTCTGCCAAGCGTTGCGACAAAGGCAAGTCGGCCACCACATCTGGATCGTCTTTGGACATCGAAATTTTTCCACCCAAAGAAGCGGCAGCCCAATAGGCCAAGGGCACTTCCGCTTCTTTTAGCTGAGGGCGTTTTTTGCTGTCGCTTTGTGCCAAGGCTTGTGCAAAACCTGGGTGATTTTTTTCTAAAGCGGTCATGGCATGATGATGTGCACGACCATACAACCGCGCTGCGCGCTCACGCATCTGTGCAGCTGTTGCGGGGTCCTTAGCGTCAATCTTGTCTGCATCAAATGCTACAAAAGCGTAGGTGTATTGGGTATAGCCAGCGGACACGGCTTGTGCCAATTTCAAATGACCAGGTGTCTCTCGCAACACCGATTCAGAGGCTTTCAAATAAAACGCACTGGCTTCGCGTGCCAGTTGTAAATCGTCTTCGTCCGACATGCCTTGTCCAGACAAGGCATCAGCCGTTTGGTTCACCACAAAAGGGCGAACAGCACAACCAGAGAGCAAAAGAACGATCAGCAATAGGTGACAAAGACGGAACGAAATAGGCGCACCTCATTGGGTAGATTCGTGACAACTGATAACACTGTAGTTCTGTCATATGAAAATTCAGTGACAAACTGTCATGAAGTTGAAACACTCATCGGTCAACATAACGCACAAGGACTATTGGCGTTATGAAAACATCCACACTTTTGGACGACGAGAAAATTCAACGGCTGCGCGACGACTTGCTCGATTCGCTGGACGAAGAACTCGAAATGTCCTTTGACGAAGAAGGCAGCAACCTTGACCGCATTCACTACTTCCGAGAATTACTAAGGCTGCAAGGTGAATTGGTCAAACTACAAGACTGGGTGGTGGCCACCAAACAAAAAGTAGTGATTTTGTTTGAGGGGCGCGATGCTGCGGGCAAAGGCGGCGTGATCAAACGCATCACGCAACGGCTCAACCCACGCGTGTGTCGCGTGGCCGCCCTGCCCGCTCCCAACGACCGCGAAAAAACGCAGTGGTACTTTCAGCGCTATGTATCGCACCTGCCCGCAGGCGGAGAAATTGTGTTGTTTGACAGGAGCTGGTACAACCGCGCCGGTGTAGAACGCGTGATGGGCTTTTGCACAGATGAAGAGTACGAAGAATTTTTTCGCACCGTGCCGGAGTTTGAAAAAATGCTCGCGCGCAGTGGCATCACACTCATCAAATATTGGTTTTCTATCACCGACGATGAGCAACACGCACGCTTCTTAGGCCGCATACATGACCCCCTCAAACAGTGGAAACTCAGCCCGATGGACTTAGAAAGTCGCCGCCGTTGGGAAAGTTACACCGTGGCTAAAGAAACCATGATCGAGCGCACGCACATTCCCGAAGCACCTTGGTGGGTGGTGCAAGCGGTGGACAAAAAGAAAGCACGCTTGAATTGCATTCACCATTTGCTCCAGCATTTCGATTACCACGACATCGAACACCCTGAAATTGAATTGCCAGCGCGTGTGCGTAACCCTGACTACATCAGACATCCGGTTCCGCAGAACATGATTGTTCCTGAAGTCTATTAACGCATCGGTCATGCCATGTCACTTCAGACGCTGGTGGACATGCTGAACAAACAAAAATTGGTCGACAGCATGGTTCAAAGTCAACAAATGCACAAACACGATATGGTCGAGTCGCTTCTGAAAAAGCAACACGATGTGGAGTTGCAAAATTTCATCGCCAAGCAAAGTGCGACTGAGCTTGGCAGCTACTTGGATGTGCTGCCCCTAGAAGACGCTCAAAAGCTTTGGCGCATGTTGCCCAAAGAACGCGAAAACGATGTGCTGTGGGAAATATCAGATGAGCGCCGCCCAGACATTGCAGGGGACCGACAACCTGATTTTGAAGACAGCAAAATCAATGTGTACGAACTGGTCGATGGCAAACTCAAAAACCTGCCCATCGCAGGCCGTAAAGACTTAGAAGGTGCCAAACCCATTTGGGTGGACCTGATCAACTCCACCAAAGCTGAACGCGTATTTGTGGGCTCGCATTTTGGTGTTGAATTGCCCGATCCGCTCGAAGCCACTGACCTCGAAGTCAGCGCCCGTTTTCATGTCGATGAAAACGACGACATTCACCTGCATTCCAACTTTTTGCTAGACCGTGAAGGCAATTCACGCAGTGTGCCTGTGGCCTTTATCTTGCACGGTGGTGTTTTATTTTCACTGCGCAACGAAGAACTGTCGGTGTTTCGCCTCCAGCGCAGACGCGCTTTGACACAACCTGGCTATGTCAATGACTGTGTGGACCTTTTGCTCGATCTGTATGGCGCCGATGTAGAGGTGTCAGCAGACTCACTTGAAAACACCTATGCCAAGCTAGGTGTTGTGGGTAGACATGTGTTGAGCGAAGCCATTACCGACCAAGAAGCCGCGGGCATATTGGCTGACATTGCCGAAGAGGAAGACCAAAACGGTCGTATCCGAAGCAATATTTTGGATACCCAACGCGCGCTGAGTTTTCTCATGCGTGGTCGCTTGCTGACATCCGAACAAATATCAGATGCCAAACAAATTTTGCGCAACATAGATTCACTCAACAGCCACACCGCATTTTTGTTCGACAAAATCAACTTCTTGATGGATGCCACCATTGGTTTCATCAACATCAACCAGAACAAACGGGTGAACCAATTGACCGTGTTCAGCGTGGTGTTCATGCCCATCAATATTTTGGCCGGTGTGGGTGGCATGTCAGAGTTCTCGATGATGACCGAAGGTATCCCTTGGCCAGTGGCTTACGGCAGTTTCGTGGTGGGATCTGCCTTTGTGGGCTGGTTCACTTTTGTCATGCTCAAACGCTTTGAAACCAAGCGCCTGAAAAAGGCCAACTGATATCAGTTGTGTGTTTTCCAGCGCGAAGCTGGAAAGTGCAGCTTGAAGCTCGAGCCATGCCCCAATTCACTGGCAATGGTCAAACTGCCACTGTGGCGCTGCATCACATGCTTCACAATGGCCAGCCCCAAGCCCGTGCCGCCCGATTCGCGTGAACGGCTGCGGTCCACACGGTAAAAACGTTCTGTCAAGCGGGGCAAGTGTTCAGCGGCAATACCCGCCCCACTGTCGCGCACCTCGAGCTCCAACTGACCATCAGCGCTTTGGGTTGCAAACACTTCAATGCGACCCCCAGCAGGTGTGTAACGCACCGCATTGCTGACCAAATTAGACAAGGCACTTTGCAACTCGCGCTGTTCACCCAACACCACGGCCTCTGCCAATTCGGTTGGCAAATGAAATGCAATGACTTGCGCCATCTCACCTTGCACGATAGAGGCCGACAAACCCTTGGCCTCTTGCTCGCAAGTTTTCATCAGCAAATGCAAGGGGAGCGCCGTGCTGGTGCTGGGCATGGGGCTACCCTCTAAGCGCGAGAGGGTCAGCAAATCATCCACCAACACGCGCATGCGTTCGGCTTGCACACCCATCAACGCCAAGTATTGTTTTTGTTCTGACGCACTCAGGTCTAGCGTTTGAATGGTTTCAATGAAACCCGACAACACCGTGAGTGGTGTGCGAATTTCGTGCGACACATTGGCCACAAAATCGCGTCGCATGGCTTCGGCTTGCTCGAGCATGGTGACATCGCGTGTCAGCAACAATTGTTTGCCTTCACCATAACGGTGGCGCTGCATCGAAATGCGAACAGGCCGATCCACACGGTGGTTGCGCCCTGTCATGATGACGGGCTCGGTGGGGTTGTCAATCGCCATATAAGCGGTGAACACGGGGTCGCGCAACAAATTACCCACCCGTTGCATGACATCGCGCACAGGGTCAATGCCCAGTTGGTTGGCCGCCGTTTGGTTGCACCACTCAATTTGCGCGTTGGCATCGAGCATGACCACACCGTTGGGTGAGGCTTGGATGGCCAACAAAAAATCTTTCAACCGTTGCTCACCCGCAGTGATGCTGCGCTCGCGCTCGCGCAACAATTTTCTGGCGCGCTCTAAAAACACGCCCCACCAACCCGACATGCTGGGAGCCAAGTTCAAATCGCCGCTTCTCAGCCATGTGCGCACACGGTAGCCGCGCCAAGCATCAATCGCCAACCAAAACAAGCCTGCGCACAACGCGCCCCACAACATGTCAACCGAGGCTTTGTCTTTGACACGGTAAACAGACCACGCAAAGCCAAGCGCGGCGCCAAATGCCAAAAAGGAAATGAACGAGAACAGTCGGCTGATCACGGCAGTAGGTGGGTGGTTTGCCGTCAGATGTGCTGGGTAATTCTGTACCCCACGCCTCTCACGGTTTCGACCATGTTACCCGCTTCGCCCAAAGCTTCGCGCAGTCTTTTCACATGCACATCCACCGTGCGCTCTTCAATGAACACATGGTCGCCCCACACTTTGTCGAGCAGCTGGCTACGGCTGTGCACGCGCTCGGCATGGTGCATCAAAAAGTTCAACAATTTGAACTCGGTGGGCCCTAGCTTGATGTTTTGCTCGTTGAAGCTCACCCGGTGGGTACCGCCATCGAGCACCAAGCCGCCAATGCGTACCACATCGGTGGCTTGTTCTGGTGCGCGGCGGCGCAACACAGCGCGAATGCGCGCCAACAACTCTTGCGTAGAAAAAGGCTTGGTGATGTAGTCGTCCGCGCCCGCATCCAAACCCGCCACTTTGTCAGGCTCATCGCCACGGGCAGTCAGCATCAAAATGGGAATGGTTTTGGTGCGTGGGTCAGCGCGCCAACGCCTTGCCAACTCGATACCGCTTTGCCCAGGCAACATCCAGTCCAGCAAAATCACATCGGGCAACACATCATCAATGTGCTGTTGCGCTGCAATGCCATCTTGTGCCAACACAGCCAACATACCCGCATGACGCAAATTGACTGAAATGAGTTCGGCAATTGCGGATTCGTCTTCAACCACCAATACGCGTGCAATTTTCATTTTTTATTCGCGCTGGATTGATCAAGCCATCGATGATTCAACATCTGCCAACGGCGTGTGGCGCACATCTTCGCCCTTGACGATGTAGATGATGAATTCCGCAATGTTCTTCGAATGGTCACCGATGCGTTCAATCGCTTTGGCCACAAACAACAAATCGAGGCTGGCGGAAATGGTGCGTGGGTCTTCCATCATGTAGGTGATGAGCTTGCGCACAAAGCCGTCAAACTCTTTGTCAATCTCGTTGTCTTCACGCAATATGCTGACCGCCATGGGGATGTCCAAGCGCGCAAATGCATCAAGCGCCTTGCGCAACAAACCCGAAGCCAATTCAGCCGAGGTACGCAAATCGCTAGAAGGCAAAGAGCGAGGTGCAGCGCTCTCGATGATCGACTTGACCATGCGCGCAATCTTGGCGGCTTCGTCACCCACACGCTCCAAATTGGCAGTGGTTTTAGACATCGCCATCAACAAACGCAAATCGCGTGCGGTGGGTTGGCGTCGACCAATGACTGACGCAATTTCGCGGTCAATCTCGACTTCCAAGCTGTTCACTTTGTTTTCCGTGACCAACACATCGTCAGCCGCTTCTGGGCTGAATTGCGAAAGAGCGTAAACGGCTTGGCGAATTTGCGACTCGACCAAACCACCCAGCTCCATCACATGTGATGAAATGTTGTTGAGGTCAGAATCAAATTGTGAGGACAGGTGTTTATCTGGCATGTGGTTCTCCTATTAGCCGAAACGGCCTGTGATGTAGTCTTCGGTCGCTGTTTTGTTGGGCTTGAAGAAAATTTGCTCGGTTTCACCAAACTCCACCAACTCACCCAAATACATGTAAGCGGTGTAGTCACTGCAACGCGCAGCTTGTTGCATGTTGTGGGTCACGATGGCGATGGTGTAGTCGGCCTTCAATTCGTGCACCAACTCTTCCACCTTGCCAGTCGAAATGGGGTCAAGCGCTGAGGTAGGTTCATCAAGCAAAAGCACAGAAGGTTTGACGGCCACACTGCGCGCAATGCATAAGCGTTGTTGCTGACCACCTGAGAGTGACAAACCGTTTTGACCGAGCTTGTCTTTCACTTCGGTCCACAGCGCGGCTTTGGTCAAGGCCCACTCCACGCGGTCGTCCATTTCGCTGCTGCTCAAGTTTTCATACAAACGCACACCAAACGCGATGTTGTCGTAAATCGTCATGGGAAATGGCGTAGGTTTTTGAAACACCATGCCAATGCGGGCACGCAAGAGGTTCAAGTCTTGCTTGGGGTCCAAAATGTTTTGACCATAAAAATTGATCTCGCCTTCGGCGCGTTGCCCAGGGTAGAGGCTGTACATGCGGTTCAAGGTGCGCAGCAAAGTGGATTTACCGCAACCAGAAGGTCCAATGAACGCAGTGACTTTGCGCTCTGCAATGTTCATGGTGACATTGCGCAGGCCTTGAAACTTGCCGTAAAAGAAGTTGAGGTCGCGAACTTCAAGGGCGTTTTTAACGGGTGTTTTGATGTCAGACATAGTTGTATCCAATGGAAATCAGGAGCCAGCTTTTTCGCGGAAAAACACGCGAGCCAGAATGTTCAAAAGCAACACGGTGAGCGTGATCAACAACGCGCCCGCCCATGCCAAGCGCACCCAGTTGTCATAGGGGCTCATCGCAAATTGGAAAATCACCACAGGCAAGTTGGCCATCGGTGCGCCCATGTTGGTGCTGAAGAATTGGTTGTTCAACGCAGTGAACAACAGCGGCGCAGTTTCACCACTGATGCGCGCCACCGCCAACAACAAACCGGTCATCACACCGCTCTTTGCGGCACGCAAGGTGATGAACGTTGACACTTTCCAACGCGGTGCGCCCAATGCAAACGCGGCTTCACGCAAACTGCCGGGCACCAAACGCAACATGTTTTCTGTGGTGCGCATGACCACTGGCACAGCAATCAGTGACAAGGCCAAACTGCCTGCATAGCCAGAAAAGTTGCCCACTGTGGCAACTGCAATGGCGTACACAAACAAGCCCAACACAATAGAGGGTGCGGACAACATGATGTCGGTCACAAAACGGGTCAACTCAGCGGTTTTGCTGCGGTCGCCATATTCACAAAGGTAAATACCCGCCAAGATACCCACCGGCGTTGAGACCAACACCGTCAAACCCACAATCATCAAGCTGCCCACGATGGCATTGCGCAATCCGCCCCCATCGGTGCCGGGTGCAGGCGTATCGCTGGTCAATAAGTTGCTATCCAACGCAGCTAAACCGTTAGAGAACAGCACATACAAAATCCAAACCAAAACCGCCAAGCCAACCAGCATGGCGCTCATCGAAAAGGTCAAACCAAGCAAACTCGTCAGGCGACGCTTGCGGTACAAATGTTGATTCATTTCCATCATCAATTCCTCAATTGCCCTTGGCTTTTTCGGCGCGCAAAATCATGATCTTGGCAGCCGCCAACACCACAAAGGTGATGACAAACAACAAGAAACCCAAAGCAAACAAAGTGGAAAAGTGCAAGGCCTCAGCCTCGCCAAACTCATTGGCCAACACAGAGGCAATCGAGGTGCCGGGCGAGAACAACGAGGTCGGCATGCGGTTGGCATTACCAATCACAAAGGTCACCGCCATGGTTTCTCCCAGCGCACGGCCGAGCCCCAACATGATGCCCCCAATCACACCTTTTTGTGTGTAGGGCAACACCACTTGGCGCACCACTTCCCAAGTGGTGCAACCCAAACCATAAGCCGATTCACGCAAGATGGGAGGTGTGATTTCAAACACATCGCGCATCACCGCTGCAATGAACGGCAACACCATGAACGCCAACACAATGCCGGCCGCCAAGATGCCCATGCCGTTGGTGGCACCACCAAACAAAAAGCCCACCAAAGGCATGCCACCCAACATTTTTTGCAAGGGAATTTGAAGGTAGTCCGCAAACAGCGGCGCAAACACAAACAAACCAAACATGCCATAAATGATGGACGGCACGGCCGCCAACAACTCAATGGCGGTACCCAATGGGCGACGCAACCACACTGGACAGGTTTCGGTCAAAAACACAGCCACACCAAATGCGAGTGGCACTGCAATCAACAACGCGATACCAGCACTGGCAACGGTGCCCACAATCGCAATGGCAGCACCAAAATCTTCATTGATGATGTCCCACTCGACATGCCACAAAAAATGGAAACCAAATTTTTGAAAGGTGGGCCAAGCATTCACAAACAACGACAAGATGATGCCCAACAGCGCTGCCAACACCAGCAATGAAAAAGCCTGCGTCACGCGGTGAAACAAAGCATCTTGCAAGCGTTGCTTTTTGGCAATCGCCACCATGTCGGCACTGACCGTTTCGGTAGGCGCCTCGCTCAACCGGTCTTGCGGCTGCATGACAGACTCTAGGCTCATCTCTATCCTCGTTCTTTCAAATCAAAAATCCATCGGTCAACCAAACGCTGACCGACGGATTTTTTAGATGCCATTTATTTTTGAATTTGCGTCCACACCTTGGCGCGAATGGCTGTGGTGAGTGCGTCAGGCAGTGGCACATAGTCCAAATCTTGCGCCATCTTCTTGCCATTCAAAAACGACCAGTCAAAGAACTTCAATGCTTCTGCAGCGGCCACTTTGTCGGCAGGTTCTTTGTACATCAAGATGAATGATGCGGTGCTGATAGGCCAGCTCGTTGCGCCTTTGGCATTCACCATCGACACACCCATGCCAGGCACGCTGAACCAATCGGCGCCTGCAGCAGCAGCTGCAAAAGTCAGATCATCAGGTGCCACATATTTACCGTCTGCGTTTTGCAACTGCATGTAGGTCATGTTGTTCTTTTTCACATAGGCGTATTCAACATAGCCCAAAGAACCCTTCACACGGTTCACGTTAGCAGCCACGCCTTCGTTGCCTTTGCCGCCCACCGATGTGGGTGCGGGCCACTTCACTGCAGCGCCCTTGCCCACTTTTTCAGCCCACTCTTTGCTCACGGCATTCAAATAGTCGGTGAAGTTGAAAGTGGTGCCAGAACCGTCAGCGCGGTGCACCACGGTGATGGCTTGGTCAGGCAATTTTTTACCGGGGTTCAAAGCGGCAATTTTGGGGTCGTTCCAGTTGGCAATCTTGCCCAAGAACATGTCGGCCAAGACAGGGCCAGTCACGCGCAACTCACCAGGCTTGAAACCATCCAAGTTCAACACAGGCACAGTGCCACCGATGATGGCGGGGAACTGCACCAAGCCTTCTTTTTGCAAATCTTCACCGGACATGGGCGCATCAGTGGCGCCAAATGTGACGGTCTTGGCTTTGATTTGGCGAATGCCGCCTGAAGAGCCAATCGATTGGTAATTCAAACCGTTGCCCGTGGCGGCTTTGTAGCCTTCAGCCCATTTGGCGTAGATCGGGAACGGGAAAGTAGCGCCTGCACCTGTGATGTCGGCGGCAAAGGCAGAACTCATGGCCACAGTTGCCATTGCAGCAGCGGCCACAGACTTGATAAATGTGCGCTTGGTGTTCATGAAATTTCCTTCAGTTGGTTAAGAACTGACTGAACTTTAAAGACCCATTGTGACGAAACTGTGACAATTCTTTTCATTAAATGTTTCAATATTTCAAGTATTATTGAACTATGAAACATCAAAACGCCTCAGAAACGCAGGTTGTCGACGCTCTGGCCGCCTTGGCCCAAAGCCAGCGCCTGCGCGCCTTTCGTGCCTTGGTGGTGGCCGGCACCGAAGGCCTGACGCCCAGTGCCCTGTCGACCTCTCTGGGCATTGCCCCCAGCGCCTTGTCGTTCCACCTCAAAGCCCTCCACCACGCGGGCTTGGTCAGCAGCGAGCCTCGTGGCAGACAACTGATTTACCGCGCCGAATTTGAGCGCATGAACGCCTTGCTGACCTATTTGACCCAAGACTGCTGCCAAGGCCAATCGTGTGCGGTGGTGCCAGAGGCCTCGCCTGCTTGCTGTTGATCCGCCCTTTTTATTTGTTAACACGCCCAAAGCCATGACCACTTTGAATGTTCTCTTTTTGTGCACCCACAACTCTGCACGCAGCATCTTGGCGGAGGCCTTGCTCAACCACATCGCCCAAGGTGCGAGTGGCACACATTTCAAAGCCTACTCAGCCGGCAGCAGCCCGCGTGACAACCAACAGCCCAACCCATTGGGTTTACAAGTGTTGCAAGCTGCTGGCATAGCCACCGATGGTTTGCGCAGCAAAAGTTGGGACGAGTTTGCCAAACCCGATGCACCCCACATGGACTTGGTCATCACCGTGTGCGACAACGCAGCGGGCGAAGTTTGCCCGTATTGGCCCGGCCAACCCGCCACCGCCCATTGGGGCTATGCCGACCCCTCCGCCGTACCAGGCACCGACGAAGACCGCTTGAACGCATTTCGCGCCACGCTCTACATGATTCAAAAGCGTTTACAGCTGCTGGTAGATCTACCCGCCGACAAATTGCAAAAAACCATGTTGCAACACACCGCACGCGAACTGAGCCAGGAAACACCATGAGTTTTTTTGAACGGTACCTCTCCGCATGGGTGGCCGCGTGCATTGTCATTGGCATTGCATTAGGTCAATGGATGCCAGATGTGTTTCAACGCATTGGCAGTTGGGAAGTGGCGCAAGTCAATTTGCCCGTGGGCTTGCTCATTTGGGTGATGATCATTCCTATGCTGGTGAAAGTTGACTTCGCGGCGTTGCACGAAGTCAAACAACATGTGCGCGGCATCGGGGTGACCTTGTTTGTCAATTGGTTGGTCAAACCTTTTTCGATGGCGTTGTTGGGTTGGTTGTTCATCCGCCATTGGTTTGCACCTTGGTTGCCAGCAGAGCAACTCGACAGCTACATCGCAGGATTGATCTTGCTCGCTGCAGCCCCCTGCACGGCCATGGTGTTTGTGTGGAGCCGTTTGAGCAACGGACACCCGTTGTTCACCTTGTCGCAAGTGGCTTTGAATGACGCCATCATGGTGGTGGCCTTTGCACCCTTGGTGGCTTTTTTGTTGGGGCTGTCAGCCATCACCGTGCCTTGGGACACGTTGTTGATCTCGGTGCTGCTCTACATCGTCATACCGGTGCTGTTGGCTCAAGGGTGGCGACGCTATTTGTTACAACAAGGCAGCGATGTGTTTGATCGCACCATGGCCAAGATGGGGCCACTTTCCATTGCAGCCTTGTTGTTGACCTTGGTGCTGCTGTTTGCCTTTCAAGGCGAGGCCATTTTGAAACAACCCTTGGTCATTGCCTTGCTGGCTGTGCCCATCTTGATTCAGGTGCTGTTCAATTCAGCACTGGCCTATTGGCTCAACCGCCAATTGGGTGAATCACACGCAGTGGCTTGCCCATCGGCACTCATAGGCGCCTCTAACTTTTTCGAGCTGGCAGTTGCCGCTGCCATCAGTTTGTTTGGGTTTGAGTCAGGCGCCGCATTGGCCACAGTGGTCGGCGTGTTGATCGAAGTGCCCGTGATGTTGTTGGTGGTGCGTGTGGTCAACCAAAGCAAAGGTTGGTACGAACGCGGCGCGCAGCCGTAACGCACCAGCACCCCAACAAGTTGCGTCAAGCCTTCAAGGTGTCTGCAATGCGCTGCGCACAGCGTTGTGCTTGATCCGCCTCACGCGCTTCGACCATCACACGCACCAAAGGTTCGGTGCCGCTGGCACGTATCAGCACGCGACCACTGTCACCCAACTCGGCCTCTACTTTTTGCGTTTCTTCTTTCATGCGCGTGTTCGATTGCCAATCTTGCCCAGGGTGCAAGCGCACATTGATGAGGGTTTGCGGAAACAACGCCACATCTTTCAACAAATCGGCCATGGTTTTGCCGCTGCGCACGCAGGTTTGCAAGACTTGCAACGCACTCACCAAACCGTCGCCGGTGGTGTGCTTGTCCAGCGCCAACAAATGGCCTGAGCCTTCGCCACCGAGCAACCAATTGTTTTTGGCCAACTCTTCCAACACATAGCGGTCACCCACTTTGGCTCGTACAAATTGCACACCGCGTTTTTTCAGCGCCACTTCCACCGCCATGTTGGTCATCAAGGTGCCCACCACGCCAGGCACCACTTCGTCGTTGGCCAAACGGTCATCGGTCATCAAATACAACAGCTCATCGCCGTTGAACAAACGCCCTGCACTGTCGACCATTTGCAAACGATCGGCGTCGCCATCCAAAGCAATGCCAAAGTCAGCTTTGTTGGCTTTGACCGAGCGCACCAGCGCGTCAGGATGTGTGGCACCTACTTCGTGGTTGATGTTCAAACCATCGGGGCTGCAACCAATGCTGATCACCTCAGCGCCCAACTCGTGAAACACTTTGGGCGCAATGTGATAGGCCGCACCATGCGCAGCGTCCACCACAATTTTCAAATCTTTCAACGACAAGTCGTTCGAAAAAGTGCTTTTGCAAAACTCGATGTAGCGACCTGCTGCATCGTCAAGGCGTTTGGTTTTGCCCAGCTGCGCTGAGTCAGCCCACATGGGCGGTTGATCAATCGCGGCTTCTACCGCTTTCTCCCAGGCGTCGCTGAGCTTGGTGCCTTGCGCACTGAAAAACTTGATGCCGTTGTCTGCAAACGCGTTGTGACTTGCGCTGATGACCACCCCCAAACTGGCACGCTGCGCGCGGGTGAGGTAAGCCACGCCAGGCGTAGGCAAGGGCCCCAACAACACCACATTCACACCGGCAGAGTTAAAACCCGACTCGAGCGCAGACTCCAACATGTAGCCCGAAATGCGTGTGTCTTTGCCAATCAACACCGTGGGGTGCGCTTCAGTTTGTTTGAGCACGCGACCCACCGCATGTGCCAAACGCAACACAAAGTCTGGCGTGATGGGCGATTGCCCCACCGTGCCACGGATGCCGTCGGTTCCAAAATATTTTCTTGTCATGCGTGTGTCTCTTGCTTAGGGTCTCTTGCTGATATCTCTTGCTGAAGTCTCTTGCTTTTCGGTGAATCAAGCTATTGTCGCAAATGCCGCTTGCCACACATTGACGGCTTGCACCGTGGCCGCCACATCATGCACCCGCAGCACATGCGCACCGCGCTCGATCGCCAAGGTGGCCGCCGCAATGCTGGGCACCAACCTCTCGTTGACCGCGCAACCCGTTACCGCACCTAAAGACGATTTACGCGACCAACCCACCAACAAAGGTTGTTGCAAGCTGAGCAGTTGCGCTTGACCCGCGAGCAATTCAAAATTTTGTGCGACGGTTTTGCCAAAGCCCACACCGGGGTCAATCGCTATGCGATGTCGCGCAACGCCCGCTGTTTGTAAATCGTTCACGCATTGCAACAAGAACGCACGCACCGCTGGCAAGACCAACCCCTGCATAGGCAAGGTTTGCATGGTCTGAGGTTCGCCGTGCATGTGCATCACACACACACCACAGCTGGAGTGTTGCGCCACCACCTGTTGTGCCCCCGAACGGCGCAAAGCCCAAATGTCGTTGATGATGTCAGCCCCAGCATCAAGCACCGCTTGCATCACCTCTGGCTTGTAGGTGTCCACAGAAATAGGCACTTGCCACTTCACCGCCTCTCGCACCACAGGCAACACACGGAGTAACTCTTCTTCTAACGACACAGCGGGTGCACCGGGGCGGGTCGATTCACCACCGATATCCAAAATATCTGCACCCTCCTTGAGCAGTTGCTCGGCGTGTTGCAGAGCACTGCGTGTGTTGTCGTGTAGGCCACCGTCAGAAAAAGAATCGGGTGTGACATTCACAATGCCCATCACTTTGGGCTGGCTGAGGTCAATTTGAAAACGGGTGGTTTGCCAGTGCATTGCAGACAAGGAGCAAGGAAAAGATAAATGCATTCAACCATGAAAAACGGGGCCTGAGCCCCGTTGTGATGTATCGGCTGACTTAAGCTGCCGAAGGCGATGGATCAGGCTGTACCGAAGGTGCGCCACCGCTGCCGTCACCCGAAGGTGGAATGCGTGGTGTCCAGTCTTTCGGTGGACGGGGATCGCGGCCAGCCATGATGTCGTCCAACTGCTCGGTATCAATGGTTTCCCATTCCAACAAAGCTTTGGCCATGGCATGCATTTTGTCGGAGTTGAATTCGATCAAACGACGCGCCAACGAGTATTGCTCGTCGATGATGCGACGCACTTCCTGATCCACCTTTTGCATGGTGGCTTCAGACATGTTGGTGGTCTTGGTCACAGAGCGGCCCAAGAAGACTTCGCCTTCGTTTTCAGCGTAGACCATGGGGCCCAACGCGTCGGTCATGCCGTAGCGCATGACCATGTCACGCGCGATGGAGGTGGCGCGTTCAAAGTCGTTGCTGGCACCGGTGGTCATTTGGTTCATGAACACTTCTTCGGCAATGCGGCCACCAAACAACATGCTGATTTGGTTCAACATGTATTCTTTGTCGTAGCTGTAGCGGTCTTTTTCGGGCAAGCTCATCGTCACACCCAAGGCGCGGCCGCGAGGAATGATGGTCACTTTGTGCACCGGGTCGCACTTGGGCAACAACTTACCAATGAGTGCGTGGCCTGACTCGTGATACGCCGTGTTGCGACGCTCTTCTTCGGGCATGACCATGCTCTTGCGCTCGGGGCCCATCAAGATTTTGTCTTTGGCTTTTTCGAAGTCTTGCATTTCAACCACACGCGCATTGCGACGTGCAGCCATCAAGGCAGCTTCGTTGCACAAGTTGGCCAAATCAGCACCGCTCATGCCAGGTGTGCCACGGGCAATCGTGCCAGCGTTGACATCTTGACCCAAGGGCACTTTGCGCATGTGCACATTCAAAATTTGTTCGCGGCCGCGAATGTCTGGCAGGGTCACATACACCTGACGGTCGAAGCGTCCAGGACGCAACAAAGCAGCATCAAGAATATCGGGACGGTTGGTCGCAGCCACCACGATCACGCCGAGGTTGGTCTCGAACCCATCCATCTCGACCAACATTTGGTTGAGCGTTTGCTCGCGCTCGTCGTTGCCACCGCCCAAACCTGCGCCGCGCTGGCGACCCACCGCGTCAATTTCATCGATGAAGATGATGCAAGGTGCGTTTTTCTTGGCGTTCTCAAACATGTCGCGCACGCGGGCTGCACCCACGCCGACAAACATTTCTACAAAGTCAGAGCCCGAAATGCTGAAGAACGGTACTTTGGCTTCGCCAGCAATGCCTTTGGCGAGCAATGTTTTACCTGTGCCGGGAGGGCCGACCAACAGCAAACCTCGGGGAATGCGACCACCGAGCTTTTGAAATTTTTGTGGGTCTTTCAAGAAGTCAACCACTTCTTTGACTTCTTCTTTGGCTTCATCGCAACCCGCCACATCAGCGAAGGTGACGGCGTTGTTGTTTTCGTCAAGCATGCGCGCTTTGCTTTTGCCAAAGCTGAACGCACCGCCTTTACCGCCGCCTTGCATTTGGCGCATGAAATACACCCAAACACCAATCAGCAGCAACATCGGGCCCCAACTGACCAGCAAGGTCATGAGCAAGGAACCTTCTTCGCGGGGCTTGACATCGAACTTGACGCCATTGGCGATCAAGTCGCCCACCAAACCACGGTCGAGGTAAGTGGCAGTGGTGCGCACTTTGCGATCGTCATTGGTGGTGGCCACAATTTCAGTGCCGCCTTGACCCTCTTGGATGGTGGCGGTCTTGATGCGCTTGGCACGGACCTCTTCCAAGAAGTCTGAATAACCCATGTAGCCAGAGCCGACACCGGGGCGTGAATCAAACTGCTTGAACACAGTGAACAGCACAAGGCCGATCACCAACCAAACAGCGACTTTTGAGAACCATTGATTGTTCAATGTGGGCTCCGAGAAAAAATAAGATGGGTAAGAACTACCCACATGGCCCCGATTTTAGGCCTTTCAAGCCCGCTATACGCTTTATTTGTGGCTTTCAACCACTCGGGAGTCAAGGATTTGCGAGGTTTCGGTGTTTCAAACCGATGCCGACCAGAAAAGTTTCGCTCGATTTGTCTCGGCTCGCCTTGGGCTTGATGGGCTTGACCACTCGGAAAGTCTCCTTGAAAAGCTTGGCCAACTGGCTGTAACCGCTGCCGTGAAAGGCTTTGACCACCAAGGCCCCCTCGGTTTTCATGTGCTGTTGCGAAAATTCCACGGCCAGCTCGATCAAGTGGGCAATTCGGGCCGCATCGGCCGATTCAATGCCCGACAAGTTGGGCGCCATGTCTGACACCACCACATCGGCTTGACGGCCTTGCAGGACCTCTTGCAACCTGGCCAGCATCTCGGGTTCGCGAAAGTCACCGTTCAAAAACTGAACGCCCTCGACAGGCTCCATCGGCAAAATGTCCAGCGCAATGATGGTGCCGTTCAACTCACCCACAGCAGCCCCTTGGGGCGACAGCCGACGGCGCACATATTGGCTCCAAGCACCGGGTGTGGAACCCAAATCGACCACCAAATGACCTGGCTTGATGAGCCCCAGTTGTTCGTCAATTTCTTTGAGCTTGTAGGCCGCGCGCGCGCGAAAACCATCCTTTTGCGCCATCTTGACGTAAGGGTCGTTCACATGGTCATTCAGCCAAGACTTGTTGACCTTTTTGCTTTTCGTTTTGGTTTTCAATCGACTTCCAGTTAACTTCCACTCGCGAGCGCGGATAATACCCCCATGCCCGCCATTCAACTCACCCCTGCACAACGCAAAGTTCACCGCGCCGAAGCGCACCATCTCGACCCCGTCGTGATGGTTGGCAACGACGGTCTCACCCCTGCGGTGCTCAAAGAAACCGAGATGGCTCTGAACGCCCACGGTTTGATCAAAATTCGTGTGCTCGGCGACGACCGCCAAGCACGCGAAGACATGTTTCAAGCGCTCGCCGATCAACTCAACGCGGCCCCCATTCAACACATCGGCAAGCTGCTGGTGTTGTGGCGCCCACAACCCGAAAAGCTACGCGAAGCCGACGAAGACCGCTTGCCCGGCCCACGCGATGTGAAGGTCTTGAAATACAGCAAACGCGGCGGCCAACGCCCCGAAGTCAAAACCTTGCGCGTGTTGGGTAACCAACGGCTCACATCAGGCGGTCAAATCAAACGCGCCAAGCCCAAGAAAACTTCGGTCAAAAAACGCAGCTTGGGTTAAGCGCGGTTCAGGTGTCTTCAACCGTTGTTTCTTCGACGGTTTTTTTATTTGCACTTGGCAACAACTGCCAAAAGTAGGTTGCAGCACACACGCATTGCGCGAGATAAAACAAGCTGCCCAAGTTGTGCCACAACATCAAGTTTTCTCTGGCCATGATGTGGGGCTTCACACCCACTTCAAGCATCAGGGCCAACAACAGCCCTGAGATCACCCAAATAGAAGGTGTTTCAGCGGCATCTCGGTTTTCGCGGCGTGTGGCGAGCAACAGCATCACACAACACACCACCGACACCCATGTTTGTGCCGTGAACAAACGCCCAGCCATCTGACCTGCCATCGCAGGTGTTTCAAGGTACTTGAACAACAAAGGCACCACCACAAAACCAAGGGTGGTCAAACTGCCCCACCATGCGGCGGCCAAGAAAAACTTCAGCCGTGCCATGCTTTATGCGCTTGCACAGGAGGTTGCATCAAATGTATGAGACCGACACGATTTCGTAGCGACGCACACCACCTGGCGCTTGCACTTCAGCCACATCGCCCTCTTCTTTGCCAATCAATGCGCGTGCAATGGGGCTGCTGATGTTGATCAAGCCCAATTTCAAATCGGCTTCGTCTTCGCCCACGATTTGGTAGGTGACTTTGTCGCCACTGTCTTCGTCTTCGAGTGCCACCGTGGCACCAAACACCACACGACCACCCGCATCCACCGCTGAGGGGTCGATGATTTGTGCGGCGGACAACTTGCCTTCAATTTCTTGAATGCGACCTTCAATGAAACCTTGACGGTCTTTGGCGGCGTCGTATTCGGCGTTTTCGCTCAAGTCGCCTTGCGCGCGTGCTTCGGCAATCGCATTGATCACCGAGGGGCGCTCGACGGTTTTGAGTTTGTGCAACTCTTCTTTGAGTTTTTCTGCACCGCGTTTGGTAATGGGAATCGTGCTCATGTTTGTCTCTGTTTTTAGTTATGCAACCAGTTGTGCGTGCATCTCTTGCACCGAAATCACATCCAGTTTGTCCATGTATTTCATGCCTTCGACAGCAGCTTCAGCACCGGCAATGGTGGTGAAAGTGGTGACACGGTTCAACAACGCCGAGGTGCGAATGTGGCGTGAATCGGCAATCGCATTGCGACGCTCTTCCACGGTGTTGATAACCAACACCACTTCGTTGTTCTTGATCATGTCCACAATGTGCGGGCGACCTTCGGTCACTTTGTTCACCACCGCGCAAGTTACACCCGCTTCGTTGATGGCAGCAGCTGTGCCTTTGGTGGCAATCAATGCAAAGCCCAAGTCAGCCAACTGACGCGCCACCGCGATCGCACGGGGCTTGTCGTTGTTCTTGACAGAAATAAACACTTTGCCAGATGGCGTGCCATCGGCCTTGTGCGCGCGTGGCAACTTGGTGCCCGCACCCAATTGGCTTTTCACAAATGCTTCGCCAAAGGTTTTGCCCACGCCCATGACTTCACCGGTCGATTTCATTTCAGGCCCCAAAATCGTGTCCACACCGGGGAACTTCACGAACGGGAACACAGCTTCTTTCACGCTGAAATAAGGCGGTGTGATTTCCTTGGTGATGCCTTGCGACGCCAAAGTTTGTCCGGCCATACAACGCGCAGCCACCTTGGCCAATTGCACGCCTGTGGCTTTGGATACATAAGGCACCGTGCGCGAAGCACGCGGGTTGACTTCCAAAACATAAATGACATCTTTGCCATCGACATTTTGAATCGCAAACTGCACATTCATCAAACCCACGACATTCAAGGCACCGGCCATCGCAGCAGATTGACGCTTGAGTTCATTCACCGTGGCTGCTGAGAGTGAATAAGGTGGCAAAGAACAAGCCGAGTCACCGCTGTGCACACCTGCTTGTTCGATGTGTTCCATCACGCCACCGATGAAGGTTTTGCCTTCGGGGTCGCGCAAGCAATCAACATCGCATTCAATCGCATCATTCAAGAAACGGTCTAGCAACACAGGGGAGTCGTTCGACACTTTCACCGCTTCGCGCATGTAGCGCTCGAGGTCGCGTTGCTCGTGCACGATTTCCATCGCACGTCCACCCAACACATAGCTCGGACGCACCACCAAGGGGTAACCCAAGGCAGCAGCCTTTTCCAAAGCTTCTGCTTCGGTGCGTGCGGTGGCGTTGGGGGGTTGACGCAAGCCGAGGTCTTGCAACAATTTTTGGAAACGCTCGCGGTCTTCTGCCGCGTCAATCATGTCGGGGCTGGTGCCGATGATGGGCACGCCTGCAGCTTCCAAACCGAGTGCCAATTTCAACGGTGTTTGTCCACCGTATTGCACGATCACGCCGGTGGGTTTTTCTTTGTCCACGATCTCCAACACATCTTCAAGCGTCAAAGGCTCGAAATACAAACGGTCAGAGGTGTCGTAGTCGGTCGACACGGTTTCTGGGTTGCAGTTGACCATGATGGTTTCGTAACCATCTTCACGCATGGCCAACGCGGCGTGCACACAGCAGTAGTCAAACTCAATGCCTTGACCAATGCGGTTCGGACCACCACCCAACACCATGATTTTTTTGTTGTTGGTGGGTTCAGCTTCGCATTCGTCTTCGTAGCTCGAATACATATAAGCCGTGTTGGTCGCAAACTCAGCAGCACATGTGTCGACGCGTTTGTAGACTGGTCGCACATTCATGGCGTGGCGTTGCGCCCGCACAGCCGCTTCGGTGGTTTTGAGCAACTTGGCCAAGCGGCGGTCTGAAAAACCTTTTTTCTTCAAGGCGCGCAATTCGTCAGCGCTGATGGCTTCGAGCGATGTGGTTTCGAGCTCAAGCTCGATCTTCACGATCTCTTCGATTTGCACCAAGAACCAAGGGTCGATCTTGGTCAGGTCAAACACCTCTTGCACACTCATGCCTTGGGCAAACGCATCGCCCACATACCAAATGCGCTCGGGGCCGGGTTCGCCCAATTCTTTTTCCAACACCTCGCGGTCTTGGGTTTTTTCGTTCATGCCGTCCACGCCCACTTCCAAACCGCGCAAGGCTTTTTGGAACGACTCTTGGAAGGTGCGACCCATCGCCATCACCTCGCCCACCGATTTCATTTGGGTGGTCAAACGGCTGTCAGCGGTTGGGAATTTTTCAAACGCAAAACGCGGAATTTTGGTGACCACATAGTCAATGCTCGGCTCGAAGCTCGCAGGTGTGGCACCGCCGGTGATTTCGTTTTTCAATTCATCGAGGGTGTAACCCACCGCCAACTTGGCCGCCACTTTGGCAATCGGAAAACCCGTGGCCTTAGACGCCAAAGCCGATGAACGCGACACACGCGGGTTCATCTCGATCACCACCATGCGACCGTCTTTGGGGTTGATCGAGAACTGCACATTCGAGCCACCGGTGTCCACACCAATTTCACGCAACACCGCCAACGAGGCATTGCGCATGATTTGATATTCCTTGTCGGTCAAGGTTTGTGCGGGCGCCACAGTGATCGAGTCACCGGTGTGCACACCCATTGGGTCTAAGTTTTCAATCGAGCAAATGATGATGCAGTTGTCCGCTTTGTCGCGCACCACTTCCATCTCGTATTCTTTCCAACCGAGCAATGATTCTTCAATCAACAACTCGTTGGTGGGCGATGCTTCCAAACCGCGTTTGCAAATGGTTTCAAACTCTTCGGGGTTGTACGCAATACCACCACCCGTGCCACCCAAGGTGAAGCTGGGGCGAATGACGGTGGGAAAGCCCACATACTTTTGCACTTCCCACGCTTCTTCCATGCTGTGGGCAATGCCTGAACGCGCAGAGCCCAAACCAATTTTGGTCATCGCATCTTTGAACTTCAAACGGTCTTCGGCTTTGTCGATGGCCTCAGGTGTGGCACCGATCAACTCAACTTTGTATTTGGCCAACACACCGTTGTGCCACAAATCGAGCGCGCAGTTCAATGCGGTTTGTCCACCCATGGTGGGCAAAATCGCATCGGGTCTTTCTTTGGCAATGATTTTCTCAACCGTTTGCCAAGTGATGGGCTCGATGTAAGTCACATCGGCCGTGGCCGGGTCGGTCATGATCGTGGCAGGGTTGCTGTTGATCAAAATGACTTTGTAACCCTCTTCACGCAAAGCTTTACATGCTTGCACGCCCGAGTAATCGAACTCGCACGCCTGACCAATGATGATCGGGCCTGCGCCGATGATGAGGATGCTTTTAATATCGGAACGCTTAGGCATTTTTGCTCCCGCAGGACCGCTCCAAGGGAGCAAACGCCCCCTCGGGGGGCAGTGAATACGCGAAGTGATGAACGTGGGGGCACATGGTTATTTTTTCTCCATCAGTTTGATGAAGCGGTCAAAGAGGTATGCAATATCGTGTGGGCCAGGCGATGCTTCAGGGTGACCTTGGAAGCAAAACGCAGGCTTGTCGGTGCGCGCCAAACCTTGCAAGGTGCCGTCGAACAACGACACATGCGTGGCACGCAAATTGGCAGGCAACGATTTTTCGTCAACTGCAAAACCGTGGTTTTGGCTGGTGATGGACACACGGCCGCTGTCGAGGTCTTTCACAGGATGGTTGGCACCGTGGTGGCCAAACTTCATCTTGAAAGTTTTGGCACCACTGGCCAAGGCCATGATTTGATGCCCTAAGCAAATGCCAAATGTCGGAATGCCTGTTTCAATCAATTCAGCAGCAGCTTTGATCGCGTAGTCACATGGCTCTGGGTCACCTGGGCCGTTCGACAAGAAAATACCGTCGGGCTTGAACTTCAAAACATCCGCTGCAGGTGTTTTCGCTGGCACCACGGTCACCTTGCAACCGCGCTCGGCCAACATGCGCAAAATGTTTTTCTTCACACCGAAGTCATACGCAACCACATGAAATTTGGGGGCGCTTTGTGTGCCATAACCCTTGCCCAATTGCCATTCGGTTTGGGTCCACTCATATGTTTTGGCAACCGTCACTTTTTGCGCCAAATCGAGGCCGGCCATTTTGGGCGCGCCTTTGGCTGCTGCAATCGCTTGGTCAATCACGGCTTGCGTGACCGCTTGGCCTTTGGCCAAACCAACGATGGCACCATTTTGTGCACCGTGCGTGCGCAAGATGCGTGTGAGCTTGCGGGTGTCGATGTTGGCAATGGCCACGGTGCCGCTGTCGATCAGGTAAGAAGACAGGGTTTGGCTTGAACGGAAGTTGCTGGCAATCAGCGGTAAATCTTTGATGATCAAACCAGCGGCATAGACTTTGTCAGCTTCGATGTCCTCGGTGTTGACACCATAGTTACCGATGTGCGGATAGGTCAAAGTGACGATCTGCTGGCAGTAGCTGGGGTCGGTGAGGATTTCTTGGTAGCCAGTGAGCGATGTGTTGAACACCACTTCACCGACGGTAGAGCCGGTGGCTCCAATCGAATTGCCGATAAAGACCGTGCCGTCTGCAAGCGCCAAGATGGCGGGCGGGAAAGTTCCCTGAAGAGACAAAAGCACTGGGTTCTCCGGAATAGTTCGGGTACGCCTCAGCACTCAGAAGAGAAAAGTTCTCTTTTTGGCTGCTTTGTTCGAGGAATTTGCCTGGTTTGAAGCTAAGACGTACAGGTTGATGCGGGAAAGCCTCTCATTATATCCGAGCCGCTGGTTTACCCGAGTTTCAGAGGGAAAACGGCAGTTGCGCCGCTGCGCTGGCGTGCAAGCAAATGGCCGCCGCCACCGCCACATTGAGTGACTCTTCGCCCCCTGGCTGTGCAATACGCACCGCCACTTTGGCTTTGGCCGCCAAGTCGGGCGCCACGCCCTGCCCTTCGTGCCCCAAAATCCAAGCGCATGGCATGGGCAACTGCCCCTTTGCGGTCAACACATGCAACCACTCGCCTTGGTGCACATTGGTGGTCAACCAAGGCACGGTGAGTGTGTCGAGCGCATCAGCCTCCACACCATCGACCAAATGCAAACCAAAATGCGCGCCCATGCCCGCGCGCAACACCTTGGGCGACCACAAAGCAGCCGTGCCTTTCAAGGCCACCACTTGCGTGAAACCAAAGGCGGCCGCACTGCGCAAAATAGAACCCACATTGCCAGCGTCTTGCACACGGTCGAGTACCACGGTGGGCGCGTTGGGTTGAGTGTCTGCTGCATCAGGCAAGGCGATCACAAAGCCCATGCGTGCAGGCGACTCCAAACCGCTGATGTCGGCAAACAATGCATCTGGCACAACGGTGTTGCGTGGCGCTGCGGTTTGCCATTCTTTGGGTGCGGTTTGCCATTGCGATTCAGCAAACACCGCATGCTCAGGCTTCACGCCTCGCGCCAGTGCAGCACAGCACAAATGATCGCCCTCTAACCACACCTTGCCCAATTTGCGATACGCGGTGGTGTCTTGCGACAAGCGACGCAGTTCTTTGAGCAAGGGGTTGTCGCGCGAGGTGATGAGATTCATCGCAACACCTCAGCCACCGGCGCAAACGATTTGCGATGCCAAGGCGTAGCACCGTGCGTTTTCAAGGCCTGCATGTGCGCTTCGGTGCCATAGCCTTTGTGTTTGGCAAAACCATACTTAGGGTAATCGTGATCGATTTGTTCGCACCAACGGTCGCGGGTGACCTTGGCCAAAATCGACGCGGCAGAAATGGCTTGCACTTTGCTGTCGCCTTTCACAATCGCTTCGGCCAACACATCGAGCACGGGCAAGCGGTTGCCATCGACCAACACTTTGTTGGGTTTCAAACGCAAACCTTCCACCGCACGTCGCATGGCCAACATCGTGGCTTGCAAAATATTGAGCGCATCAATTTCTTCCACACTGGCTTCTGCAATCGAACAGCACAAAGCTTTGGCGCGAATTTCGTCGTACAACTTGTCGCGTTTCAATGCAGTGAGTTTTTTTGAATCTGCCAAACCTTTGATGGGGTTCAAATCGTCCAAGATCACCGCAGCTGCCACCACAGGGCCAGCCAAAGGGCCGCGCCCAGCCTCGTCCACCCCGGCGATCAAACCAGCCGGGGCGTCCCACACCAAGGCGGTTTGTTCAGCGCGCAAGAATTTTTTCGATCGCATGGGCAGCCAAGGTCGGCGTGTCGCGACGCAAGCTGTCATGCAGCGCTGCGAAGCGTTGTTGAATGTTCTGAATGCGTGCAGGTTGGTCCAACCACTGCAACACCTCGCTGGCCAATGCATCTGGCGTGGCAGCGTCTTGCAGGAGTTCGGGCACCACAAACTCTTGGCACAAAATATTGGGCAATCCCACCCACGCTTGCAATTTTTTGCGACGCATGATTTGCCAACTCAACCAATGCATGTTGTAAGCAATCACCATCGGGCGCTTGAACAATGCCGCTTCCAGTGTGGCAGTGCCGCTGGCAATCAAGGTCACATCACACGCAGCTAACGCGGCATGCGATTGTCCTTCGAGCAACATCAAGTTGGGCACACCCCCCACCTCTTGCACCAAAGCTTGTATGCGCTCTTTCAATGCAGGCATAGCAGGCAACACAAAATGCAAGCCAGGTTGGCGTTTTGCCATGGTTTTCGCAGCCAGCAAAAAGCGTTTCGCTAAGTATTGAATTTCTGAACTGCGACTGCCCGGCAACAAGGCCACCACTTTGGCGTCCGACGGCAAACCCAATTGCGCGCGCGCCGCGGCTTGGTCAATCACATCAGGAATGGTTTGCGCCAGTGGGTGCCCCACATAAGTAGACGCAATGCCATGCTGTGCCAAGAGTTCTGTTTCAAACGGAAAAATGCACAACACATGGTCCACACTTTGGCGAATTTTTTCCACACGATCAGCGCGCCATGCCCAAATGGACGGACACACAAAGTGCACCGCAGGAATGCCTGCGGCTTTCAAATCGCGCTCTAAGTCGAGGTTGAAATCGGGTGCATCCACACCAATGAAAGCACTCGGCGGGTTGGTCAACAAGCGTTGCTTGAGTTGCGCACGAATGCCCACAATTTCTCGGTAGTGGCGCAACACTTCAACATAGCCACGCACCGCTAGTTTTTCATACGGCCACCACGCTTGAAAACCGTGTTGTGCCATGCGTGGGCCACCAATGCCTGCGCTGTGCATGTCTGGCCATTGTTGCTTGAGACCACCGAGCAACAAGCCCGCCAGCAAATCGCCCGAAGCCTCGCCAGCCACCAGCGAGAAAGACACGGGCTTGGTCATGGTGTTAGCGCACGATGCCGCGTTGCGGCGAGGTCTGGTTCAAAAAGTCCATCATCATGGCCACATCCGGGGCTGACTCTGGTTTTTCTTGGGTCAATGCGGCAATGCGCTCTTTGGCTTTTTCCAGCGTCAAATCGTCACGGTACAACGCCTTGTGCATGGCTTTGACAGCGCTGATGCGTTCGGGTGAAAAACCACGGCGTCGCAAGCCTTCAAAGTTCATAGAACGCGCCTCAGCGGGTTGGCCTTGGCACATCACGAACGGCGGCAAATCTGCAAACAACAATGAATGCATGGCCGTGAAACTGTGCGCACCAATGCGTACGAACTGATGCACCACAGTAAAGCCACCCAAGATCACCCAGTCGCCCACATGCACATGGCCCGCCAACTGAGCGCTGTTGGCAAAAATGGTGTGGTTGCCCACCACGCAATCGTGCGCCAAATGCACATAGGCCATGATCCAGTTGTCATTGCCCACCTTGGTCACTCCTGCGTCGCCAGGTGAACCAATGTTGAAGGTGCAAAACTCGCGAATGGTATTGCGCTCGCCAATCTGCAACTCACAAGGTTCACCCGCATACTTTTTGTCTTGCGGAATCGCGCCGAGCGAATTGAACTGAAAAATATGGTTGTCTTTGCCAATCGTGGTGTGGCCTTCAATCACACAATGCGGCCCCACGCGCGTGCCTGCATCGATTCGCACATTCGGACCAATGATGGTGTACGGCCCCACTTGCACCGAACTGTCCAACTCGGCTTTGGGATCGACGATGGCGGTGGGGTGAATCAAACTCATCGTGGCAATGGTTTCAGTGAATGAAATGAGTCAACGCGCAGCGGTTAAGCAATGGTGCGCATGGTGCACATCAACTCAGCTTCAGTGGCAATGTCGTTGCCCACTTTAGCGCGCGCTTTGAATTTGAAAATACCGGCTTTCATGCGGTCAAGCTCGACTTCCAAAATCAATTGGTCACCCGGTTCAACAGGACGCTTGAAGCGCGCACCATCAATGCCTGCAAAATAATAGACCGTTTTGTCATCAGGCGCAGTGCCCAAGGTGTCAAAGGCCAACAAGGCGGCAGCTTGCGCCAAAGCTTCGAGCATCAACACACCCGGCATGACCGGACGGTGCGGAAAGTGGCCGGTGAAAAACGGTTCGTTGATCGACACATTTTTCAAGGCTTTGATGCTTTTGCCCTTTTCAATTTCCAACACACGATCGACCAACAAGATGGGATAACGGTGTGGCAACTGTTTCAAGATTTGATGGATGTCCATGCTCATTTTTTTTGACTTTCAAAATCAGATTCAAGCGATTTGATGCGGTCGCGCAAACGGTGCAGTTGGCGCAGGGTGGCCGCATTTTTTTCCCATGACGCATTGTCGTCGATAGGAAACACGCCACTGTATTGACCCGGCTGACGGATCGATCGCATCACCACCGATGCAGCAGAAATGTGTACACCATCGGCCAATTGCAAATGCCCCAACACCACCGCGCCACCGCCCACCGTGCAGTTTGCGCCAATGCGGGCACTGCCTGCGACACCTGCGCAACCCGCCATGGCCGTGTTGGCGCCGACATGCACGTTGTGCCCAATTTGCACCAAGTTGTCGAGCTTGACGCCGTCTTCGATGACGGTGTCATCCAATGCGCCACGGTCAATGCAGGTGTTAGCGCCAATTTCAACATCGTTGCCAATGCGCACGGCACCGAGTTGCTCGATTTTTTCCCAGTGGCCTTCAAACAACGCAAAACCAAAACCGTCGGCACCAATCACTACGCCCGCGTGCACGATGCAATTAGCACCAAGGGTGCAATCTTCACCGAGCGTGACATGCGACTTCAACCAAGTGTTGGCACCCACCTTGGCACCTCGCTCGACCACACACAAAGGGCCAATACGTGCGGTTGCATCGATGTGTGCTTCAGGGTGAATCACCGCACTGGGGTGAATGCGAGGCTCTGAATGCGTTCGGGTATGTTGGTGCCAAAGCTGCGTCAACTTGGCAAAATAGTGGTAGGGGTTGTCCGCCACAATGCACGCGCCCCGCGCGCAGGCTTGGGCTTCAAATGCGGGCGACACAATCACGCAACCCGCTTGCGTGGTGGTCAGTTGCGATTGGTATTGTGGGTTGTTGAGAAAACTCAGCGCATCGCTTTGCGCTGTGTCGAGCGGCGCGAGCCGATGAATTTCAAGGTTGGCGTCGCCGACAAGGCGACCGCCTAGGCTGTCAACAATTTGGCCGAGACGCAATGCCACGACCGATCACTTGGCCGAGTTGATGACCTTCAGCACTTTGTCGGTGATGTCGTGCTTGGGGTTGATATAAACCGCCTCTTGCAACACGAGGTCGTATTTCTCGGCTTCAGCGACTTGTTTGATCACACGGTTGGCGCGCTCTAGCACCAATTGGAATTCTTCGTTTTTGCGCGCATTGAGTTCTTCTTGGAACTCGCGGCGTTTGCGTTGGAAGTCGCGGTCTTGCTCACCCAATTGCTTTTGGCGTGACACACGTTGTGACTCTGACAGCGTGGGTGCTTCGCGTTCAAACTTTTCAACCGCGGACTTCAGCGCATTGCCAGAATCGTTGAGGTCTTTTTCACGCTTGGAAAACTCTTGCTCCAGTTTGGCTTGCGCTTGCTTGGCTGTATTGGCTTCTTTGAAAATACGATCGGTGTTGATAAACCCAATGCGGATTTCCTGAGCTTGCGCGCTGATGGCGGCATAGCCCAACAACAAAACAGCCGCGGTGTGACGTAAAAAAGTTTTCATCAGAAAGATGTCCCAATCTGGAATTGCAATCTCTGTATTCTATCGCCTGTGAAGCTGCGTGCTGGACGGGCCCAAGCAAAGCGCAATGGCCCCATGGGTGACACCCAACTCAAGCCCGCTCCATAAGAGCTGCGCAACTGGTTGAGTTGAATCTTGTCATACTCTCCAAAAACATTACCCATGTCATAGAAACCATAGAGGCGAAGGCTGCGATCATTGCCAGCGCCCGGGAAAGGCATCAAAAACTCAGTGTTCAAGGTGACCTTTTTGGCGCCGCCAACCACAATGCCTGACACATCGCGAGGCCCTAAGGTGCCTTGCTCGAAACCGCGAACGGAACCTAAACCACCCGAGTAATAGTTTTTGAACACAGGAAAGGGCTGACCTTGCAAACCTTTGCCAAGACCAAAATCGGCATTGAAAGCGAAAGTGTATTGTTTAGTGATTGGGAAGTATTGCTGGTATTGGGTTCCGAATTTGGTGTAACGGGTATCACCTGCCGCACCCATTTCGGTGTTGACTCGGACCAGTTTTCCCCGGTTCGGATTCAAATAACTGTCTCGGCTGTCACGCGCCCAACCCACGGTCAATGGAACCGTGTGGGTGGTATAACCAAAATGGTTGGCATAGGCCAAATAAGAAGCTGGCAAGTTGGTCCCAGGCACAATTTCCGTGGTCTCCAAAGAGCCGCCCACAAACACCCGGTCTAGCTCGCTGAATGGCACGCCAAAACGCAAGCCCAAGCCAGAGGTTTTCAACCGATAGTCGCCGCCCTGCTCCACATACGGTTTGCTCGAACGAGAGTAATAGTCAAAGGTTCTTGAAACACCATCTTGCGTGAAGTAAGGGTCGGTGGTGCTGATCACATAGTACTGGTTGAACTTACTGGTACTGACCTGAATACCCAAGTTGTGCCCTGAACCAAAGACATTGTCTTGCTGAATGCCAAATGAAAGCGTGACTTTTTCGGCACTGGAAAAACCAGCACCCAAGCTCAACATACCTGTTGGTTTTTCCACCACATTGACACTCAAGTCGACTTGGTCCGCACTGCCCGATACTTCTTGTGTGTCCACATTGACTTCTTTGAAATAACCTAAGCGATCCACACGGTCACGCGAAATTCTGATTTTTTCACCGTCGTACCACGACGACTCCATTTGACGGAACTCACGGCGCACAATTTGGTCACGGGTGCGGCTGTTGCCCACGATATTGATTTGACGCACATAAGCACGGCGAGAAGGGTCCCCCACCAACACCAATTTCACGCGATTGGTGGCACGGTCAATTTCAGGACGAACTTCGGTACGCGCAAAAGCGAAACCAAAGTTGCCGAAATATTCGTTGAATGCTTTGGTGGTTTTGGCCACATCGTCAGCGTTGTAGGGCTGGCCAGGCTTGATCTCGATGAGGCCTTTGAACTCTTCGTCTTTGCCCAAAAAGTAACCATCTAAGGCGACTTCAGAAACCACAAAACGGTCACCCTCTGTCACATTGATCGTGATGCTGATGTCTTGCTTGTTGGGTGAAATCGCAACTTGTGTGGAGTCAACGCGAAATTCCAAGTAGCCTCTGGCCAAGTACCACGAGCGGAGCGTTTCCAAATCTGCATTGAGTTTGGTGCGCGAGTAACGGTCAGACTTGGTGTACCAACTCAGCCAATTGCCCATGCCTTGATCGAACTGGTCGAGCAATTTGGATTCATCAAAAGCTTTGTTGCCAACAATGCGCATTTCTTTGATTTTGGCCAGATCGCCTTCGATCACCGTGAAAGACAAATTGACGCGATTTCGCTCCGCAGGCGTGATGGTGGTGACAATTTCAGCGCCGTACAAACTGCGGTTGACATACTGACGCTTCAACTCTTGCTCAGCACGGTCGGCCAGCGCTTTGTCAAATGGGCGGCCTTCTGCCAAGCCAATGTCTTTGAGCGCTTTGCGCAAAGTGTCTTTGTCAAATTCTTTGGTGCCAATGAAATCAACTGTGGCGATGTTGGGACGCTCTTCAACAATCAATACCAAAACATTGCCGTTGACTTCGATGCGAATGTCTTTGAAAAGACCCAAGGCAAACAAGCTGCGAATGGCGGCTGCACCTTTTTCGTCGTTGTAATCATCACCCACACGAAATGGGATTGATGCGAACACAGTTCCGGGTTCGACACGCTGCAAACCTTCAACCTGAATATCAGCCACTTTGAAAGGCTCAACAGCCCATGCAGACACTGCCAAGGTGGCGCCGGCAAGAAGAGCGATGGCACGCGATAAAGTGGTTTGGCGAAGACTAAAGTTCGGCTGGTTCATGTGCAGATTTTTTGTGGATCATAAGAAAGACTGCGTTGAAGACATGACATCAACCCAGCCACCCCAATCGAACCACATCGTTGAAAAAAGAAACAGCCATCAATCCCAACAACACAGCAATGCCGAGCCGTTGCATGACATCAAGCCACTTTTGAGAGGGCGCACGCCCCGTGAAAGCCTCATAAAGATAATACATCAGGTGCCCGCCATCCAGCATGGGCAGAGGCAGGAGGTTGAACACGCCCAAACTGACGCTCAAGGCGGCCAGATACATCAAATACGCCGACAACCCCAAGCTGGCCGACCGACCTGCGTAATCCGCCATGGTCAATGGCCCACTCAAGTGCCGCCATTCAGCCTCGCCCAACACCATTTGGGTCAAGAGCTGCAAGGTCATAGCGCTCATGTCCCAGGTGCGCTCTAAGGCCCTGCTCACACTCTGCACCACATCCAACTCTACCCAAACAGTGGCAGGTGCACCGCCGATGAATGCGCCAATGCGACCAAAACTTTCATCGCCCTCTTGTACTCTGTCGGGCGTGACCTCGATCAACAACACACCGTGCTGGCGGCGCTGCACCTCCCAGACCTGAGGCTCGGGCTCAGACTTGGCACCGCTGGCACGCACCAGTTGACGCAGCTGCGCCGCATCGCTGATACGTTGTCCTTCTACACGTAGGACAACATCCCCACGCGACAAACCAGCCCTTTGCGCTGGTTTATCTGCTTGCAATTCACCGATCACAGGCGCAGTCCATGCACCCTGAATGCCGAGCTTGGGCAAGTCTGTCAAAAACGCTGAATGTTTTTGTTGTGGCGCCGCTATGTCTGATGTCGAAGACTCAGTGGTCTTCAATTTCAAAGCCAAACGCTGCTGGCCGGACACACCCTGCGATTGAACTTCCCACCAAATTTGTTCTGCATCACTGGGCAAATTCATCAACCACCAACGCAAGTCCTCCATCGATCGCACATCTTGCAAACCGTCTTCAGACAAGCCCACACGCAAAATTTCGTCGCCGCTTTTTACACCTGCGGCTTGCGCGATTGAGCCCGCCATTGGCGAAGACACAACTGCTTTGGTTTCGAGTTGCCCCGTGAAAAATACCACGGCATAGAGCACCACAGCCAGCAGCAAATTGGCCAAAGGACCGGCAGCAACCACTGCACTTCGAACACGCAAAGGCTGACGGTCAAACGCACGAGGAAGTAATGCGGTCGGCACATCGCCTTCGGTTGCATCGAGCATACGCACATAGCCTCCCAAAGGAATGAGGCCGATCACAAACTCTGTGTCTTGTCCCGGATGTGGGTGACGCGACTTCCATCGCACCAAGGGCTTGCCAAAACCCACCGAGAAAGTCAGCACCTGAATGCCACAGGCAACAGCCACTCGGTAATGGGCCCACTCGTGCACTGTGACCAACACACCCAAAGCAACGAGAAAAGCCAGGACCGTCATGGGCTTAGAGTTGTGCAATCACCTGATCAGCGACCGTTCGCGATTCTTGATCAAGTGCCAACAAGTCGTTTAAATCAGCAGGCGCATGCGGTGTCAAGCGCGACAAGGTGCCGAGGTTGACATGGTGAATTTGGTCAAAGCGAATGCGTTTGTTCAAAAACGCGTCGACCGCAATTTCATTGGCTGCGTTCAACACCACCGTGGTACCTTGTGGGCCACGCAACGCCTCCCACGCCAAATGAATGCCTGCAAAACGCTCGGCATGTCCATGGTCATCCAACGCTTCAAAGGTCATGGCTGAGAGCGCATGAAAATCGAGCGCTTGAGAACCCGATGCCATGCGCTCTGGCCAACTCAAACCATACGCAATGGGCACACGCATGTCGGGCGTGCCCAGCTGCGCGACCACGGATGTGTCGCGGTACTGCACCATCGAGTGAATCACGCTTTGCGGGTGAATCACCACTTCCAAACGCTCAGGGGGCAAACCAAACAAATAACGCGCTTCAATGACTTCAAGCGCTTTGTTCATCATGGTGGCCGAGTCAACAGAAATTTTGCGACCCATCACCCAATTGGGGTGCGCGCAAGCTTGTTCCGGCGTGACATCTTTCAAGCTGGCTACATCGCGTGTGCGAAACGGACCGCCCGATGCTGTGAGGATGATTTTTTCAACCCGCGCATCCCACGTGTTGGGGTCTTCAGGCAAAGACTGAAAAATCGCTGAGTGTTCGCTGTCAATTGGCAACAAAGTGGCGCCACCTTGTTTCACCGCCTGCAAGAAAACTTCAGCGCCCACCACCAAGGCTTCTTTGTTGGCCAACAACAGACGTTTACCACTGCGCGCAGCGGCCAAACAAGGCGACAAACCAGCAGCACCAACGATAGCAGCCATCACCATGTCGACTTGCGGGTGAGCAGCAATATCGTCCAGCGCTTGTGCACCGGACCTCACCTCAACGGCCAAACCTTCAGCGCGTACTTTGTCTTGCAATTGTTTGGCAGATTCTGGGTGAACCATGACCGCCACTTGTGGTTTGAACTGCGCGCATTGTTGCAACATCAAATCGACTTGCGATGCACCTGAGAGCGCAAACACTTCAAAACGTTCTGGATGACGCGCTACGACATCTAAGGTGTTGGTACCAATCGAGCCGGTAGAACCCAAGATGGTCAGGCGTTGTCGCATAGGCTGGTGTGAGTCGGTTTGTTTTGTCATGGCACTTGGCGTCGTTTTCAAAACGATTGCAACAACATCATGGCCACAGGCAAGGTGGGCAACAAAGCGTCCACCCGGTCGAGCACACCGCCGTGGCCTGGCAACAACTGGCTGCTGTCTTTCATGCCTGCGCTGCGTTTGACCAATGACTCGACCAAATCACCCACCACACTCATGGCCACCAAAAACACCGTGGCCAATATCAAAAAGGGCCAGCCTTTGGATTGCAACAGGGTGTAGATGCTGTCGCTGTCCATGGCCCATTGCGTATCAGCCCACACCCACACGCAAGCCATGACCAACACACCAGTCATGCCACCCCACACGCCTTCCCAACTTTTACCGGGACTGATGGCCAGCGCCAATTTGCGCTTGCCAAAAGCGCGACCTGCGAAATAAGCCGCGATGTCGGCCATCCAAACCAACAACAGCAACGAGAGCAAAAAATTGATGCCTTTGACCTTGGCTTGGTACATGGCCAACCAAGTCAACCACAACACCAACAACCCTGCTACCAATCGCAATGAAAGAGAAATATGCGGCCAACCCTCAACGCCACGGCGCAATAACCAAGCGCTCATCAACACCCAAATGCCACCGGCCAAAGGCCAAATCAAAACAGGAGGTTGGTAGGCCCACGCGGCGGACCAGGTGCCCAAACAAAGCATCACGCAAGCAGCACCCATGCGCAAAGAACCACGCATGGCCAAGCCATTCAAGCGTCCCCATTCCCATGCACCAGCAGCAATGAGAACCAAGGTCAAGCCGGCCAAAGGTTCTGCTGTTTCAGCCAACAAGGCTGGCAACAACAACGCCAACAACACAAGGGCGGTGATGACGCGTTGTTTCAACATGTAGGTTAAACCGCCATGATTTCTTGTTCTTTGCCAGCAATCAATTTGTCGATGTCAGCAATGTGTTTGTCGGTCACTTTTTGGATGTCGGCTTCGGCGCGTTTTTGATCGTCTTCAGAAGCTTCTTTGTCTTTCACCAATTTTTTGACCGATTCGTTGGCATCACGGCGCAAATTGCGAATGGCCACTTTGGCGTTTTCGCCTTCAGAGCGAACCACTTTGGTGAGTTCTTTGCGGCGCTCTTCGGTCATGGGAGGCAGAGGCACGCGGATCAACTCGCCCATGGCCGAAGGGTTCAAACCCAAATCGCTGTCGCGAATGGCTTTTTCAATTTTGGCCGCCATGGATTTTTCCCAAGGCTGAACGCTGATGGTGCGTGCATCGAGCAAGGACACATTGGCCACTTGGTTGATGGGCATCAATGAACCGTAGTAGTCAACCTGCACGGTGTCGAGCAACGCCGGGTTGGCGCGTCCAGTGCGAATTTTGGTGAGTGTGTTGGTGAAGGCCGCGATGGATTGGTCCATCTTGGTTTCCATGTTTTTCTTGATGTCAGCGATCGGCATATCAGTTCCTCGAACAAACAACTAACGCGGCGTGTCAGACATGCACCAAAGTGCCTTCGTCTTCGCCCATGACCACGCGTTTGAGCGCGCCATTTTTGAAAATTGAAAATACTTTGATGGGCAGTTTTTGATCACGGCACAACGCAAAGGCGGTGGCATCCATGATGCCCAAATTTTGGCTGATGGCATCGTCAAAACTGATTTGGCTGTAACGTGTGGCCTTGGGATCTTTCTTGGGGTCAGCGGTGTACACACCATCGACCTTGGTGGCTTTGAGCACCATTTCTGCACCAATCTCAGCACCGCGCAATGCAGCGGCTGTGTCGGTGGTGAAAAATGGGTTGCCGGTGCCAGCGGCAAAAATCACCACCTTGCCTTCTTCTAAATACTGCAAGGCTTTTGGGCGCACATAAGGCTCTACCACTTGGTCAATCGCAATGGCAGACATGACACGCGCTGTTGAACCCGCTTTGTTCATGGTGTCAGCCAAAGCCAAAGAGTTCATGACGGTGGCCAACATGCCCATGTAGTCTGCAGTGGCACGGTCCATGCCCACAGCACCGCCAGCAACACCGCGAAAGATGTTGCCGCCGCCAATGACGATGGCCACTTCAACGCCTAAGTTGATGACTTCTTTCACCTCATTCACGATGCGCACAATGGTGTCACGGTTGATACCAAATGCGTCGTCTCCCATCAACGCCTCGCCTGACAGCTTGAGCAAAATACGCTTGTGGGCTGGCT
>JBEGOM010000016.1:0-47760 GCA_041181985.1 Pseudomonadota bacterium
AAAAAGCCCAAGCGTTCAACATGGCGACCGATGCTGAGCAATTGCCAACCATCGTCGCGCGTCATGCGATCGGTTTGTGCGCCGGTGATGGCGGCGAGTGAGGTGCTGGCCGCATCGAGTGCATGCAAGGCTTGAATGGCAGAAAACTCTGGTTTGTCGGTCGTGTGTTGGCAGTTGTTGCTGAAATGCTGCACGCATTGCACGATGGCGTTCCAATGTTCGGGCGACAAGCGTTCGCGCAACGACGAAGCCGCTTGTTGCAACGAGCGCAAATTGAAACCCACGCTGGTGGTGTTGGGGTCGTTGTCTAAGCCGGCGATGAGGGTGCGCTCAAACATGTGTCGCCGCGCCAAGGCTTGGGGTGATTCACCATCACGCAATTTCAAGGCAGGCACACCGCTGGGCACCAAGCCTTGTCGCTCGGCCAAGGTTTGCAACCACAGCCACAAAGTAGCAGAAGCAGGTTCTTCGCCATGCAATGCTTCAATACACAACCGCACCAAGCGCACGCTGTTTTCGCTGCGTTCGGTGTAACGGCCCAGCCAATACAAATTTTCTGCGGCGCGACTGGTGACGATGCGTTGGCGTTGTGTGCTCACCGATGAGGCAGAGGGTTTTTGTAGCAAGGTGGTGTGATCAACCGCTGCCGCTTGCGTTTGCACCCAGACATCGGCACTGCTGCCACCGCGTTGCATCGACGCAATTTGCGCATCGGGTGCGGTTAAACGTGCCAAGCCACCGGGTAAGACACGCCAAGCATTGGCATCGTTCACACCATGCGCACCATCGCGCAGTGCAAAGACTCGCAACATGACAGAGCGTTGCACCACACCTTCTTGCGCGTTTTTCCAAGTGGGCATTTGCGACAAGGGGCTGTAGGCTTGCAAGGTGTGTTGGTTGGGTTGTCGTGTGATGCGGCCCACCCATTCGTCTTGCTGGGCTTGGGTCAAGTTCAAACCCAAGGCCGATTCAAAACTGCCATGGCTGGCCGAGCCTGGGTAAGTGGGCTTGATGACCATGTGTGCTAGCTGCGGCAACACCGAAGCCATGGCGGCACGCTCACCACACCACCAGGTGTCGAGTGAAGGAAGCTGCAATTTTTCGCCGAGCAAGGCCTCGCTCAACGCGGGTAAAAAACCCAGCAACGCAGGTGACTCTAAAAACGCCGAACCCGGTGCGTTGGCGACCACCACATGGCCTGCGCGAACTGCTTGTAGCAAACCGGGTATGCCCAAGGTGGAGTCAGCGCGCAACTCGAGCGGGTCTAAAAACTCATCGTCCAAACGTTTGAGCAACACATGCACAGGCTCTAAGCCGCGCAAGGTGCGCAAATACAAACGCTCGTCACGCACCGTGAGGTCGCTGCCTTCGACCAAACTCAAACCCAAATAACGCGCAAGGTAGGCGTGTTCAAAATAAGTTTCGTTGTAAGGACCAGGGGTGAGCAATGCCACATGGGCGTTGTGACCTTCGGGGCTGTGTTGTTTGAGTGATTCCACCCACACGCGATAGGTGGCCGCCAAGCGTTGGATGTGCATGTTTTCAAACGCTTGTGGAAACTGACGCGAAATGAGCAAACGGTTTTCTAACAAATACCCCAAGCCTGAAGGCGCTTGTGTGCGTTGCGACACCACGGCCCATTGGCCTTCGGCATTGCAGGCCAGGTCAAACGCAGCGATGTGCAAATGTGTGCCACCCACCGGTGTGACACCGTGCATGGCGCGCAAATAACCGGGGTGGCCTTGCACCAACGCAGGCGGGATCATGGCTTGGCGAATGAGTTGTTGTGGCCCATACACATCGGCCATGATGCATTCGAGCAAACGCGTGCGTTGCAACACACCGCTTTCGATGTGTGCCCAACTCTCGGGCGTGATGATGAGCGGAAACAAGTCGAGCGCCCAGGGGCGTTGCGGACCATCTTGGTTGGCATACACGTTGTAGGTGATGCCGTTGTCGCGCACTTGGCGTGCGAGTGTTTGTGTGCGGCGGTCGAGGTCGAGCAAGCCGCGAGGGCCGAGGTGGTCAAAAAAAGTTTGCCATTCAGGCGCGAGTTGTTTCACCACATCATCCCAATGCGGTGGCGATGCTGAGGGCGCGGCTTGTTGAATGGGTTTTTCCACAATGGCCGCATTGTCTCATCGTCGCAGGTCGAGTGTGAACGGAAATTCTTTGCTGGCTGGCACCGACAAGGTCGGTGCAATGTGGTCCCACACGCCGGGGCTGTGACCCATCGGGAAAAAGCGCGCCAAGCGACGGCTTTCCGCCTCATACGCGTTGACAGGGAAGGTGTCGTAATTGCGTCCACCGGGGTGTGCGACATGGTATTGGCAACCCGCGACGGCGCGTTTCATCCATGTGTCTACGACATCAAAGGTGAGTGGTGCGTGCACACCAATTGTGGGATGCAATGCAGATGCAGGTGCCCATGCGCGGTACCGCACACCAGCCACATATTCACCCACCACACCCGTGGGTTGCAAGGGCAAAGGCACACCGTTGACGGTGACAGTGTGTCGACTTGGGTTGAGGCCTTGCACATGCACTTCCATGCGCTCGAGTGATGAGTCGACATAACGCACCGTGCCACCACCGCCACCTTCTTCGCCCATCACATGCCAAGGCTCTAGAGCATTGCGCAGTTGCAGTGACACACCCAAGGCATGCAACTCACCCACATGCGGAAAGCGGAATTCAAAATGCGGTGCGAACCACGCAGGGTCAAATTGGAAACCCACATCGCCGAGTTCGGTCAACACATCGTCAAAATCGTTTTTGATGAAATAGGGCAACAGGAAACGGTCATGCAACTCGGTGCCCCAACGCGTGGCCGGTGCTTGGTATGGTTTTTCCCAAAAACGCGCCACCAACGCCCGCAATAAAAGTTGTTGCACCACACTCATGTGGGCATGCGGTGGCATTTCGAACGCACGCAGTTCAAGCAAACCCAAACGTCCGGTGGAGGAGTCGGGTGAGTAGAGTTTGTCGATGCAAAACTCGCTGCGGTGCGTGTTGCCGGTGACATCGATCAAGATGTTGCGCAACGTGCGGTCAACTAACCATGGGGGCATATCTGCCCCGTAGATGTGTCGGTTGCGATTGATCTCACGCAACGCAATTTCAAGCTCATAAATTTGGTCATTGCGAGCTTCGTCCACACGCGGGGCTTGGCTGGTGGGGCCAATGAACATGCCGCTGAACAAATAGCTGAGGGAAGGGTGGTTGTGCCAGTACAAAATCAAACTGGCCAACAACTCAGGTTTGCGCAAGAACGGACTGTCAGCGGGTGTGGCGCCGCCCATCACCACATGGTTGCCACCGCCGGTGCCGGTGTGTCGACCATCGGTCATGAATTTTTCGGCGGACAAGCGCGATTCAAATGCAGCTTGGTACAAAAACTCGGTGTGCTGCACCACTTCACCCCAGTTGTGTGCGGGGTGAATGTTGACCTCAATCACACCAGGGTCAGGGGTGACTTGCAACACTTTCAAGCGTGCATCGCGTGGCGGTGGATAGCCTTCAAGCACGATGCGCATTTGCAATTCTTCTGCGGTGGCTTCGATGGCGCTGAGCAAATCGAGGTAGTCTTCTAAACGCTGGAGCGGTGGCATGAAGATGTACATCACACCGTTCGTCGCACGACCTGCGAGTTCAACGTCTGGGCCATTGGCACGCGATGGGTCGCGCACTTCAATGCACAACGCCGTGCGCGTGATCCAGTGCGCGGATTGGTGTTTGTCCGGTGCAGCATGATGAACATGCGATGCGCTTTGCATTGCCACAGTGCCGCCTTCTGCAAACCCACCACCCGGCACATGCGCGTTGTAATAGCTGTGCCGCGCATGCTTGGCATACTGCGCACGCAAAGTGGCGGCGTGTGGCAAAGGTTTGCGCTCGGCAAAGTGATCTTGCGCAATCAAATAAGGCGCGTCGGCTTGGCTGACCCAAGGCAAGGAGTCGAGGGGCAAACGATAGCCCATGGGTGAATCACCCGGTATGAGATACATGCGTTCATCGCGCAAGAACCAAGGGCCACTTTGCCAACGCGGGCCCACACCATGCTCGTTGCTTTGCAAGGGCAACACATAGCCCACTGTTTTGTCGAGGCCTTGGGTGAACACGCGGCGTAAACGCGCGCGTTCCATCTCGTCGTCTAAGCGTGAATCGAAGGGGTCGACATTGACAGGCAAACGGCGCTCGCGCCAGAGGTAATACCAAGTGTCTTCAAAGCCGGGCTCGATGAATTGATCGCCCACGCCCAATTTGTGTGCCAGCATTTTTGTAAACGCCTGTGCATCTTCTGTGGTGTAGTGCGAAGGCACGCGCTCATCGGCAAACAAATCGGGGTTGAGCCAACACGGTTGACCATCGTTGCGCCAATAAATGCCCAAGGCCCAGCGGGGCAGCTGTTCGCCGGGATACCACTTGCCTTGTCCAAAGTGCAAGAAACCGCCTGCGCCATATTCGGCCCGCAGTTTGTGAACCAACTCGGTGGCAAAACCACGCTTGGTGGGGCCCAAGGCATCGGTGTTCCACTCGGGCGCGTCGCGATCGTTCACCGCCACAAATGTGGGCTCGCCACCCATGGTCAAGCGCACATCGCCAGCGTTCAATCGGCGATCTACTTCATCGCCCAAGGCCAACACATTCATCCACTGGTCTTCGGTGTAGGGCTTGGTCACGCGAGGTGTCTCGAGCACACGGGTCACCTTCATGTCGTGCCCGAAAGTCACTTCTGCTTCGTCCACCAAACCTTCGATGGGTGCGGCACTTGACGGTTGTGGTGTGCAGGCCAGCGGAATGTGTCCTTCACCCGCCAACAGGCCCGAGGTGGGGTCTAGCCCAATCCAGCCTGCGCCGGGCAAATACACCTCGCACCAGGCGTGCAAATCAGTGAAGTCCACCTCGGTGCCGCTGGGGCCGTCGAGCGATTTCACATCGGGGGTGAGTTGAATCAAATAGCCTGACACAAAGCGCGCGGCCAATCCGCAGTGCCTGAGCAACTGCACCAACAACCAACCGCTGTCTCGGCACGAACCGCTGCGCAGCTTGAGTGTTTCTTCGGGCGTTTGCACACCGGGTTCCATGCGAATCACATAGCGAATGTCTTGGTGCAATTTTTGGTTGATCTGCACCAAAAAATCGATGGTGCGCAGTTTTTTGCGTTGAATCGCTTTGAGGTCGAGCGACACAAAGTAGTCTTTCAAACGCTTGCCCATTTTGGCGGTGGCCAAGTAGGGCGCCAACTCTTGTTCTTGCGCTTTGCTGTAGCCAAAGGGGAAGTGTTCAGCCTCAGGTTCTAAGAAAAAGTCGAACGGGTTGTAGACCGCCATTTCCACTACCAAGTCGACCGTGACTTTGAACTCGGTGGTTTTTTCGGGAAACACCAAGCGGGCTTGGTAATTGGCAAACGGGTCTTGCTGCCAGTTGATGAAATGGTTGGGCTCGACCCGCAATGAATACGAAATGATGTTGCTGCGGCAATGCGGGGCAGGGCGCAAGCGAATGACTTGGGGGCCCAGTTGCACCGGTCTGTCGTAGCGGTAGTGGGTGACGTGGTGAAGGGCGGCGTGAATAGACATGCACCTTATTTAGCAAAACACGCGCCAGTCAAAATGCGCCAAAAACGCTCAAAAATGCGCCATCTCGGTGCATTCAAGTTTTCCCAGACGGCACCGATACTGAGCACGTGAGCGATTTTTCCTTTTCTACACCACCACGCACCATGTTTGTTCGTCGATTTTTTCTCAAACTGTTGGTATTGACCACCTTGTTGGGTGGGTCGAGCTTGGCCATGGCCGAGTGGAGCGAATTGGCCAAAGAAGAAGAGGCCGCGTATTACTTCGACAAGCAGTCGGTCATGCCGGTGCATGTGTCGCGCTACGCATGGATTTTGACCGACCTGCCCAAGAGCGACAAAACGCCCACAGGCGAAACCTACCAGTCGTACATGTTGCGCGTGCGCATGTATTGCAAAACCGACATGGTGGTGCGCTTGAATGTGAGCTACTTTGAAAAGCCCATGGGCAAGGGCAAAGAAGTGTCTTCTGAAGACTTGCAAGAGTGGCGCAACCGCGAAGCACCCGTGCGCCCCAACACCTATATGGCTGCGTTGAAAAAAGAAGTGTGTTCACCCAAAGGTGCTGCAGGCTGATTTTTTCAAAGTGTTAGCAACCAGCCGCGTTTATTTGTAAGCGCGGCTTTTTTTATGTCTTTAGACAAGCACTAGATTGCAAGCTGTTTTTTTCAAACGCTTGCATGTTTTATTTCATCACCCCCATTGGCCTAGGTTGGTTGGCTGGTACCACCTTGCAATTGCAACAAGCGCAGTTGTGGTCGGCGGCGAATTATCAAACCCTGTTCGCAGCGAGTTTGCTATTGGCATATGCGTTGGCGTTGACCACACGACACGAGGTGTGGTTCAGCAACACCCCAAGCCCGCAAGCACTTTTGCACGCCAATGTGCGTCGCTGTGCATGGTGCGTGGTGTCTGCCACATTGGCCTTCGCACAAGTGGGTTGGCGTGCCACACACTTTCAAGCCAGCGCACTGAACCCCGCACTCGAAGGGCAAACCTTGTTGCTCACCGGCGTGGTGTCAGCCATGCCGCAACGCACCGAAGACAGTGTGCGTTTTCCCTTTGAAGTGCAAACAGCACGCAACGCCAAAAATGATGAAGTGGTGGTGCCGCCCTTGGTCATGCTCGGTTGGTATGGCGCACGCGCTGCAGGTGCTGAAGTGGTGGATGTGCCGCCCGACATTCAAGCGGGTGACCAGTGGCAATTTCAGGTGCGCCTCAAAGCACCGCATGGGCACATCAATCCGCATGGTTTTGATTTGGAACTGTGGTTGTGGGAGCAAGGCTTGCAAGCTTCAGGCACTGTGCGCAATGGCAAGCGCGATGTACCGCCAAAATTTTTGGGCAACACAGGTGCGCACCCAGTGGAACGCTTGCGCCAAAAAGTGCGCAGTCGGGTGTTGCAACAGGTGTCTGACCACCGAAGCGCAGGTGTGATTGCGGCTTTGTTGGTGGGCGACCAAGCCGCGATTGAGCGTGCCGATTGGGATGTGTTTCGCATCACCGGTGTGGCGCACTTGATGGCCATTTCAGGTTTGCACATCACGGGGTTGGCATGGCTGGCTTCGATGTGTGTGGGTTGGTTGTGGCGACGCAGCGATGTGCTTTGGCCCCAACGTCCGCTCACCTTGTGGTTGTCAGCACCCTTGGCTGGGCAAGCCTTGGGTTGTGTGGTGGCCTTTGCGTATGCACTCTTCAGCGGTTGGGGCTTGCCAGCACAGCGCACGGTGTGGATGTTGTTGTGGGTGCTATTGCTGCGTTGGCAAGGCCATCGTTGGCCTTGGCCACAGGTGTGGTTGTGGGTGTGTGCTTTGGTGTTGGCGATTGACCCATGGGCCTTGATGCAAGCCGGTTTTTGGTTGAGCTTTGTGGCGGTGGGCGTGTTGTTTGCATCGGGTCGCGAAGAACCTGTTTTAGAGAGTGGTTGGGGCACAGGTGTGCGAGAACATCTCAAACGCATGGGCCGTGAGCAATGGTTGATGAGTGTGTGTTTGGCGCCGCTCACTTTGTTGCTGTTCAACCAAGTGTCGGTTGTGGGTTTGTTTGCCAATTGGTTGGCGGTGCCTTGGGTGACTTTGGTGGTCACACCGTTTTGTTTGTTGGGTTTATTGGTGCCCCAAGCGTGGGACATGGCGGCTTGGGGCTTACAAGCATTGATGATGGGTTTGGCCCATGCGGCCACCGTGCCTTGGGCGCAATGGTCAGCGCCTTCTGTGCCGGTGTGGGTGAATGCTTCCGCATTGTTTGGTATGGCTTTGTGGGTGTTGCGTTTACCTTGGTGGATACGCGCCTTCAGCGTGCCCATGGTGGGTGTGATGTTGACTTGGCAAGTCGAACGACCGCTGAAAGGTGAATTTGAATTGCTAGCCGCTGACATGGGCCAAGGCCATGCGGTGTTGGTGCGCACGGCCACCCATGCATTGCTCTACGACACAGGCCCACGCTACTCCAGCGAAACCGATGCCGGCCAACGCGTGTTGGTGCCCTTGTTGCGCGCTTTGGGTGAACAGCTTGACCGCGTCATCATCAGCCACCAAGACAGCGACCACAGCGGTGGTGCACCTGCGGTGTTGGCCATGCAGCCACAAGCCGATGTGTTGACATCGATTGCGCCTGAACATCCCTTGCGAATGAAATACCCAATGCAAACCTGTATGGCAGGACAAGAATGGACATGGGATGGTGTGCATTTTTCAATGCTGCATCCGCTCGAGAAAGACTACACACGCGGCCTGTCGCCCAACGCCAACAGCTGTGTGCTGCGCTTGCAAAGTGCCAACGGACAAGTGGCGTTGTTGGTGGGCGATATAGAGGCGCCGCAAGAGCGAGAACTTTTGGCGCGGCATACCGCTTCAAAAGACCCAGTCAATGCACCAATCCAATCGCAATTTCAATCTTCATCGCAATTTTCATCGCCTTCACCCCTAAAAGCCACCTGGTTGCTCGTGCCACACCACGGCAGCGCCACATCTTCGACCACCGATTTTTTGCAAGCGGTGCAGCCCGACATCGCCTTGGTGCAAGCGGGCTATCGCAATCGCTATGGCCACCCGCGGGCCGATGTGATGGCGCGGTACGACGATATTCAAGCCCTTGTGGTGCAAACAACCCGTTGTGGTGCATCGAAATGGCAAAGCGAACGACCCATAATGGTGCATTGCGCACGCGACGAGCAACAACGCTATTGGCACCACCGGTTGCCTTAGCTTGCAATTGGGTTGGCACTCAATTTGCTAAGTCATGTGCAGGAGTTTTCAATGCACAAGTTCGATGAGATGTACGCCCAACTGCCCACCGTGCCCATGCACGATGGCAACGGCCTGAGTGACGGTGCTGTTCGCACGCATTACCAAAACTACCTGACTTGGTTGCAACGGCAAGACCCCAACGCCATGCGCGGCCGTCGCGAAGAAGCAGAAATGATTTTTCGCCGCGTGGGCATCACCTTCGCCGTGTATGGCGACAAAGACGAAGACGGTGCCGGCACCGAGCGTCTTATTCCCTTCGACCTCATTCCCCGCATCATTCCTGCGCATGAATGGCGCGACATGCAAACCGGTTTGGTGCAACGGGTGACCGCACTCAACCGTTTCATCTACGACATCTACCACGATCAAGAGATCTTGAAGGCGGGTGTCATTCCTTCAGAACAAGTGCTTAACAACGCGCAGTTTCGCCCGGAGATGATGGGCATCGATGTGCCCAACGATGTGTATTCACACATCAGCGGCATCGACATCGTGCGTGCGCCCAACGCGCAAGGCGAGGGTGAATACTACGTGCTCGAAGACAACCTGCGCGTGCCCAGCGGTGTGAGCTACATGCTCGAAGATCGCAAGATGATGATGCGACTCTTCCCCGAGTTGTTCAACCAACACCGCGTGGCACCTGTGGCGCATTACCCCGATTTGTTGCTCGAGACATTGCGCGCCAGTTGCCCCGGCACCACCGACAACCCCACGGTGGTGGTGTTGACGCCTGGCATGTACAACAGCGCGTATTTCGAACACGCGTTTTTGGCGCAACAAATGGGTGTGGAGTTGGTTGAAGGCCAAGACCTGTTTGTGAAAGACAAGTTTGTTTACATGCGCACCACGCGCGGCCCCAAGCGTGTGGATGTGATTTACCGCCGAGTCGACGACGACTTTCTAGACCCACGCGTATTCCGCTCAAGCTCCACATTAGGTTGCGCCGGTTTGATGGAGGTTTACCAAGCCGGCCATGTCAGCATTTGCAACGCGGTGGGCACCGGTATTGCAGACGACAAATCGATTTACCCCTATGTGCCGCAAATGATTGCGTTTTACTTGGGTGAAAAACCCATCCTCAACAATGTGCCCACTTACCAATGCCGCAAAAAAGAAGATTTGCAATACACGCTTGATCACTTGAGCGAATTGGTGGTCAAAGAAGTGCACGGTGCGGGCGGTTACGGCATGTTGGTCGGCCCTGCTGCCACCAAGGCAGAAATTGAAGAATTTCGTCAAGTGCTCATTGCCAAACCCGATGGCTATATTTCGCAACCCACCTTGAGTTTGTCGAGCTGCCCCACCTATGTCGAGAGCGGCATTGCACCGCGACACATCGATTTGCGCCCCTTCGTGTTGAGTGGCAAGAGTGTGCAAATGGTGCCCGGTGGATTGACGCGCGTGGCTTTGAAAGAAGGCTCGTTGGTGGTGAACTCATCGCAAGGCGGTGGCACCAAAGACACTTGGATTTTGGAAGTTTGACCATGCTCAGCCGCACCGCCGACCATTTATTTTGGATGTCCCGCTACACCGAGCGGGCCGAAAACACCGCACGCTTGCTCGATGTGAATTACCAAACCTCGTTGTTGCCACAGTCCGCTGAAGTGGCGCAACTCGGTTGGCAAGGTTTGCTCTCGATCAGCGAGTTGTTGCCGTCTTACCAGGCCTTGTATGGCGAGATCACACCCAAGGGCGTGATGGAATTCATGGTGAAAGACGAAGACAACCCATCCAGCATCATTTCATGTTTGAAAGCCGCACGCGAAAACGCACGCGCTGTGCGAGGTAGTTTGACCACCGAAGTGTGGGAAACCCAAAACCAAACGTGGTTAGAACTGCGTCGCATGATCAAAAGCGGCGAGTTCGAGCGCGATCCCGGCCAATTTTTTGAATGGGTGAAATTTCGCTCGCACCTGTCACGCGGTGTGACGGTGGGCACCATGCTGATCGACGAAGCCTTGCACTTCATGCGCTTGGGCACATTCTTAGAGCGTGCCGACAACACAGCGCGTTTGGTCGATGTGAAATTTCACGCCGTGCCGAGCGATTTCTTTGGTCACACCCCCAGCCACAACAAGGCCGAAGACCAAGAATACGACTTCTACCACTGGAGCGCTATTTTGCGCAGCGTGTCGGGCTTTGAAATTTACCGCAAGGTCTACCGCGATGTGATTCAACCCGAACGCGTGGCCGAGTTGCTCATATTGCGCTCAGACATGCCGCGATCGTTACATGCTTGCATGAACGAAGTGGTCAGCAACTTGGCCATGGTGGGCAGTGAGCCGTCGTTCGAGAGTTCACGCCGCGCAGGCAAGCTGCGCGCTGAAATTCAATACGCCAACATTGAAGAGTTGTTGGCCAATGGCTTGCACGCGTTTCTCACCCAGTTCTTAGACCGCGTGAACGAAATCGGCGCAAGTATCAGCAGAGAGTTCTTAGTTCCGAACTAAAAAAAGAGCGAGGGCCCTGTGGCGCTTGGTCTCTCTGTCCCTTTGGGCCAGGAAGTCGACCAAGCGCCACAGGGCCCTCGCTCTTTTTGCTTCAAGACAAAGAGTGGAAGTTACCCACCCCGACGCATCATGTCAAAGAACTCCACATTCGACTTGGTGGCCTTCATGTTCTTCAACATCAATTCCATCGACTCGATCTCGTCCATGTTGTACATGAACTGACGCAAGATGCGTGACTTCTGCAAAATCTCGGGTGGCAACAACATCTCTTCACGGCGTGTGCCGCTGCGGTTGAGTTGAATAGCAGGGAACACGCGCTTTTCATACAAGCGGCGGTCCAAGTGAATTTCGCAGTTACCGGTGCCTTTGAATTCTTCAAAAATCACTTCGTCCATGCGGCTGCCAGTGTCGACCAAAGCTGTGGCGATGATGGTGAGCGATCCGCCTTCTTCCACTTTACGAGCCGCACCAAAGAAACGCTTGGGGCGTTGTAAAGCGTTGGCGTCAACACCACCGGTCAACACCTTGCCTGATGAGGGCACCACATTGTTGTAAGCGCGGGCGAGGCGGGTGATCGAGTCGAGCAAGATCACCACATCTTTTTTCAGTTCCACCAAACGCTTGGCGCGTTCAATCACCATTTCGGCCACATGCACATGGCGAGCGGCGGGTTCGTCAAAGGTCGAGGCAATTACTTCGGCTTTCACCGAGCGCTGCATTTCGGTCACTTCTTCAGGGCGTTCGTCCACCAACAACACCATCATGTGGCTGTCGGGGTAGTTGGCGGCAATCGCGTGGGCGATGTGCTGCATCATCACGGTCTTACCGCTCTTGGGTGGCGCGACTAGCAAAGCGCGTTGGCCTTTGCCAATGGGCGCAATGATGTCGATGATGCGACCGGTGATGTTTTCTTCACCTTTGATTTCGCGCTCCAACTTCATTTGCTCACGAGGAAACAACGGCGTCAAGTTCTCGAACATGACCTTGTGTTTGTTGTTCTCAGGCAAGTCGCCATTGACTTGGTCGAGCTTGGTCAATGCGAAGTAGCGTTCACCGTCTTTGGGGATTCGCACTTCACCTTCGATCATGTCGCCGGTGTGCAAATTGAAACGACGCACCTGACTGGGGCTGATGTAGATGTCGTCGGTGCTGGCGGTGTAGCTGGTGTCGGGGCTGCGCAAGAAACCGAAACCATCGGGCAAGATTTCGAGCACACCATCGGCAAACACTTGCTCGCCTGCGCGCGCGCGTTTTTTGATGATGGCAAACATCAGCTCTTGCTTGCGCATGCGGCCGGTGTTTTCAATTTCAAGCGCTTCGGCTTGCTTCAACACTTCAGACACATGCAGTGCCTTGAGTTCATTCAGGTGCATAGAAAGACTCCATTTGGAGTTCAGTAAAAAATTGGGGGGAGGGTCTTTTGGCAACGCGAGGTGTTGCACAGACCAAAACTCGGTACCGGGTAGGTGACCCGCTGACCTCATGGGTGAGCGGCGAGTTGAACGAGATTATGACAGGAAAAAACGCCCACAAAAAAGCCTGCTGAGGTCATCAGCAGGCTTTTGAAGGGGGAGTCAGGTGGTTTTAGGCCAATTGTTGGTCAATGAAGGCCGTCAACTGTGCTTTGCTCATGGCGCCCACTTTGGTGGCTGCCAACTGGCCGCCTTTGAACAACATGAGCGTGGGAATGCCGCGGATGCCAAATTTGGCGGGAATGTCGCGGTTTTCGTCCACATTCATCTTGGCGACTTGCAATTTGCCGTCGTAAGCGGTGGAAATTTCGTCCAAGATGGGGGCGATCATCTTGCATGGACCGCACCATGCGGCCCAGTAGTCGACCAGCACAGGCTTGTCGGCAAGCAAGACGTCGGCTTCGAAAGTGGTGTCGGTGATGTTTTTGATCAGGTCGCTGGCCATGGTGTTTTCCTTCTGTCTATTGGCGATACAGATACAGTAGGGGCATTGTGGCAGAAAGCAAGTACCCCCATGAAAACGCTCAGCATTGATGTTGTCTCCGATGTGGTTTGTCCCTGGTGTTACATCGGCAAACGCCGGCTCGAGGGCGCATTGCAGCTCTGGGCTAACAAACACCCCGATATCGTGCCTCAGGTGCGCTGGCATCCTTTCCAGCTCAACCCCGACTTGGCGCAAGAAGGCATCAGCCGTCAAACTTATGTGTTACAAAAATTTGGCGATCGCGCTGCTTCGGTGTATGACCGTGTCACCTTGGTGGCCAAAGAAGTGGGTTTGAACTTGGCGATTGATCGCATCCAGCAGCAGCCCAACACCGTGTTGCCGCACAGTTTGATTTCTGCTGCGGGTCAAGGTGACACACAAACCCAAGTGGTCGAAGCGTTGTTTGAAGCGTACTTTGTGCAAGGCAAAGACCTCACCCAAGCGCAAGTGTTGGCTGACATTGCTGTATCCGCAGGCATGGCGCAAGAGGTGGTGCAACAAGCGTTGAGCGACACCGTGTTGCACGAACAAATTCGCGCATCAGATCAAGCGGCGCGCGAAATGGGCATCACAGGTGTGCCGTTTTTCATCTTCAATCGCAAGGTGGGTGTGTCAGGCGCGCACGAGAGTGAATCGTTGTTGCAGGCGATGGAGCAGGCGTTAGAGCAAGCCTAAAGATATGTAAGCCCACACGAATACGCGCGCTGATGTAAGAAGCTCAAGAAAACATTCTTGTGTTTCAGTGACTTGCAGGTGGACTGCGATAAATCAAGTGGTACACCAAACCCACCAACACACTGCCACCCACCAAATTACCCAAAATCACTGGCAGCAAATTGCCCAGCATGCCCAGCACTGTCAAGCTGTGTTGTGCGGCGTCTACTTCAAATAACTGAATCAATAACGCCAGCGACATGAGATACATGTTGGCAATGCTGTGCTCAAACCCGGCCGCCACAAAAGCGCTGATCGGAAACACAATGGCCACTGCTTTGTCAATCACGCTGCGCCCGGCCATGGCCATCCACACGGCCATGCAAACCAAAACATTGCACAGTACACCCCGCAAAAAAGCTTCTTGCCAAGGCAAATTTTGTTTCGCCAACGCAATGCGCAACACCGTTTGGCCCACTTGCCCGCCATTCATATGTGTGTGGCCGCTGAAATAAACCAACAACGCCAAACCAGCTGCGCCCACAAAGTTGGCCGCGCACACCCACAGCCAATTGCGCAACACTTGTGCAGTGGTTATATTGTGATCAGCCCACGCCATGGCCAACAAATTGTTACCCGTGAACAACTCAGCACCTGCCACAACAACAAGCAACAACCCCAAGCAAAACACCAAGCCACCCAGCAACTGACTGGCAGCAAAACCCAAGCTGCTGTCTGACTTCACAATCACAAAAAACAAACCACCCAAGCCAATGAAAGCGCCTGCCAGCACGCCCAACATCACCAAGGGCAGGGTGGCCATGTTGGCTTTCACCACGCCCACATTTTCAATCTTTGCGGCAATTTCTTTGGGTGAGTAAGCATCGACCCCGAACATTTCAGGCATGGCATTTCCTTTCGCAATCATGTTTGGTGAATTTACCTCAGCGCTGGCAAAATGTTGGAACTTATTTGCGTGGGAGTCTGGCATGGCCGATCTTTCTTCAGACATGGTGCGTTCGTTGGTGTTGCGTGAACTCGAAGACGGCGTGCGTCATGACGGGCTGTGGTTGCAAGCCATGTCAGAGAGCAAACTCGACCAGGGCAAAGCCAAACTGCGCTATGTTGAATTGCGCATGGCTTCTATGCAAAGCGATGTGAAAAAAATGTTGATTCAGCAAATTCGGGGTGCGCAAGCCCAAGCGCCCACCATGAGCAACGCTGACCTGGCCAGTTTTTTGGCGGGTAGAAATACAACGGCCAGTAAAAAATAACGGCGTAAATAGACTACTTAAGTGAACTTTTCTTTGGGTTATTGAACTGCTTGCGTTTGATTTGATGCGCATCAGTTTTTGCTGGCGTGGCTTGCCAAGATAATTCAAAGTAACTCAATCTCTAGCCCTGAAATACGGGCATTGCGCCCATGACTGCCAGCACCAACACCTTAGAGCCGCAAGGCGTATTTGCGACCTTACACAAATGGTTGTTTGACAGTGAATTCAAAGACGGCTTCAGCCAACAGATTGATCGCTTCATTGCCTTTCTGATCATCGCCAGCGTGTTGGCCGTGGTGTGCGAAACCATTCCTGCGCTGACCCAAGTCTACGCAGAGGAGTTTCATCTTTTCGACTTGCTCACGGTCACCATTTTTTCAATTGAATATGTGTTGCGTGTGGCCACCGCACACTTAGAGCCCGAATTCGCAGGCAAGCGGTTTGCGCGTTTGCGTTACATGTTCAGCTTTTATGCGCTGGTCGATTTGGTAGCCATCGCACCTTTTTACATTGCCAATATCGTCAGTGTGGATGTTGAAATGTTGCGCGTGTTGCGGCTGTTGCGGTTGATGCGAATTTTCAAACTCTCGCGTCAACTCATTCCGGCATGGCACGAATTTCAAGAACTCAACGCGCATCGCAGTTTTCGCGCCAAGTTGTATGCTTTGCTAGAACCCACCGGTCACTCGGGTCGCTTGCATGCCTATGTGGATAACTTCATTGTGTTTTGGATCGCGTTGTCCATCACCTGCGTGGTGCTTGAAACTGTCGTGTCGATTCAAGAACTCTTCGCACAAGAATTTCACATCATTGATGTGATGGCCTTCACCGTTTTCACGATCGAGTACATCGCACGTGTTTACACCGCGCCTGAAAACCCCAACTTTCACCGCTTGAAAATGCCACGATGGGCACACATTCGCTCAGGTGGCGCCATCATCGATTTGCTGGCCATCTTGCCGTTCTTGCTCGAGCGTTTTTTCCAGCAACATTTGGATTTGCGTTTCTTGCGCGTGTTCCGTTTGATGCGCATGCTCAAGCTCACACGCTACACCTCGGCGCTGGAAACACTTTACAAAGTGGTCAAGCGCGAGTGGCAAGTGATTTTTGCCTCGGTGTTTGTCATGATGCTTTTGGTGGTGCTGACCGCCAGCTTGGGCTACTTGTTTGAACACCCCGCGCAGCCCGACAAGTTTGAAAACATTCCGCAGTCCATTTATTGGGCTGTGGTGACTTTGGCCTCGGTGGGCTATGGTGACATTTCGCCCATCACGCCCATGGGGCGTTTGCTCACAGTCATCTTGGCTTTGGTCGGCATTGGTATTTTTGCCATACCTGCGGGCTTGTTGGCCTCTGCCTTTACCGATCAACTGCGAATTGACCGCGACGAATTCAAACGCCGCTTGATGGTGGCGTTTGAAGATGGGTCGTTGGATCAAAAAGAAAAAGAAATGATCATTGCCGAGGCCGAGCGTTTGCATTTGTCGCAAGAAGAAGTCAAGCGTTTGACCGAAGAGGCACGGGCTGAATTCGAGTTTGTCACCAAAGCGGCTGAACAAGAGTTGAAAATGAGCGGCGGTGTGTTGCTAGACGCCAAAGCACATCCAGAATTGGCCGCCATGCAGTTTAAGATTTTGGTGGGGCAACTGACTTTGATCGCCCAAGCCGCAGGCGAGAGCACTTTGCGTCAGGGCTTGCAAAATAGCGCTGATTCAAATGAAACAGAAAATGCCGTGTTAACCGCCATCACTGCTGCGTCTGCCCACAAAAATGGAGTCACAAACACACCATGACAGCTACACAAAAAAAAGCCTTGTTGGTGGGCTTGTTGGCCTTGTTGCCAGCCTATTTTTTTGCGACTTGGCGCTACGACGTCAATCACACGGCGATCGAAGCCACTTTAGAACGCGAAACGCAAATGCGCGAAAGCGATTTGAAGTTGCTTGAGGTGTGTAAAGAAACCGGTTTGACCGAAAACAACAGTTTTGACTCCACCGCAGTGCTGTGTAAACAAGCACAAGAGAGACACAAACTGCAAGAAACTGTGTTTCAGAAATTAGATGAAGAACAAGAGCGCGCGCACAAAGATGTTTACTGGAACTTCATCTTGGTGTGGTTGCTGGTGAATGCCGCCGCCCAAATGGTGATGCGCTGGGCAGCAATTCAGGAGAAGATGGGGGATTGATTCCCCATCAAAAGATGGGCGATTGATCGACCATCAAAAAAAGAAAGGGTGACGAGCCTCGCCCCGGCACTGACTCCACAGTTAGGGCTGCTTGGTTCCCCACCTGACCCGGTTGGCCGCTTCACCATGCGGGAAGGCCCGTCACTTGCGATTGTAGGTCACGCCGACGGCCACCAAGACGCCCCTTAGAATGGGAGGCTATGTCTTACCTCGTGCTCGCTCGCAAGTACCGCCCCAAAACCTTCACCGAAATGGTGGGGCAGGAGCATGTCGTGCAAGCCTTGACCAACGCGCTGACCACACAGCGTTTGCACCATGCGTATTTGTTCACCGGCACTCGCGGTGTGGGCAAAACCACGGTCTCGCGTGTGTTGGCCAAATCGCTCAACTGCCAAGGTGCGGACGGGCAGGGCGGTATCACCGCTGAGCCGTGTGGCGTGTGCCAAGCGTGCAGCGACATCGATGCTGGTCGCTTTGTCGATTACACCGAACTCGACGCCGCCTCTAACCGCGGTGTGGATGAAGTGCAATCCTTGCTCGAGCAAGCGGTTTACAAGCCAGTGCAAGGCCGCTTCAAGGTGTTCATGATTGACGAGGTGCACATGCTCACCAACACTGCGTTCAACGCGATGTTGAAAACCTTGGAAGAGCCGCCCGAGTATTTGAAATTTGTGTTGGCCACGACCGACCCACAAAAAGTGCCAGTCACCGTGTTGTCGCGTTGTTTGCAATTCAATTTGCGTCCCATGGCGCCTGAAACCGTGCTCGAGCACTTGGGCCATGTGTTGCAACAAGAAAACATCTCTTCTGAGCCCCAAGCCTTGCGTTTGTTGGCCCGCGCAGCGCGTGGCTCCATGCGTGACGCCTTGAGCTTGACCGATCAAGCCATTGCGTTTGGTGGCGGTCAGTTGCAAGAAACTGCGGTGCGTCAAATGTTGGGCAGTGCCGATCGCTCGCATGTGTTCCGTTTGATCGAAGCTTTGGCACAAGGTGACGGCAAATCGGTGGTTGACACCTCCGAAGCTTTGCGCATGAATGGTTTGAGTGCCGCTGCCACGCTCGAAGACATGTCGATGGTGTTGCAACGCATGGCTGTGTTGCAAGCAGTGCCAAGCATGGCTGAGGCCTCTGACACCGACCCCGAAGCCTCAGAGCTCAAACGCTTGGCCGCGTTGCTACCCGCCGATGAAACACAGTTGCTGTACAGCCTGTGTTTGCACGGCCGTCAAGAACTAGGCTTGGCACCTGACGAATACGCCGCACTCACCATGGTGTTGTTGCGCTTGTTGGCGTTCAAACCACAAGCAGCTCATGTAGCCCCTTCGGCACTGGCTGAAAAAAAAACTCTGATTGAAGCGCCTGCGCAAAAACCAGCGGCTGTCTCACAGCCCGCTCAAAAAGTGCAACCACTGCCAGTGCGTCAGATGCCCAAGCCTGCGGCACCTGCGCGAGTTTCCCCACAAACACAAGACGCACATGCAGGCTCGTTGCAAGACGACCACTTGCATGACCACCCAGACAGTCATGATCACAACCAAGATCACGACCACGATTCCGATGCCGCAGTGGTTGCAGTGCCTGTGCGTGAACAAGTGCAAATCAACCCGCAACGCGATACGCAGGTGGTCAGTGCCCCCAATGTGGTGAGCACACCCGAAGGCGATGTTTGGTACGAGGTGGTGCAGCAACTGGTGCAAGCTGAGGCCATCAACGCCTTGGTGCGTGAGTTGGCATTGCAATCGCAGTTGGTGGCGCGCGACAGTGACACATGGATGCTGCGCGTGGAGCGTGAATCGCTCAACAGCAACACCAGCCGTGAGCGTTTGCAAGCCGCGCTCTCCAACGCAGGCCATGCGGTGCGTTTGGCGGTTGAGGTGGGCCGTGTGATGGACAGTCCTGCCAAACGCAATGCCGCCGCTGCAGCAGCCAAGCAAGAGGCCGCCGAAGCGCTGATATTGAACGACCCTTATGTGCAAACCCTGATGCGTGACTTTGGCGCGAAAATTGTGCCTGGCAGCATTCAACCGAATTGATTTTTTATTTCAAGGAAGACCATGTTCAACAAAGGACAACTCTCTGGCCTGATGAAGCAAGCACAGGCCATGCAAGAAAACCTCAAAAAAGCCCAAGAAGAATTGGGCAGCATTGAAGTGACAGGCGAATCGGGCTCTGGCATGGTCAAAATTTTGATGACCTGCAAACACGAAGTGCGCCGCGTCACCATCGACCCCAGCTTGTTGGCCGACGACAAAGACATGCTCGAAGATTTGGTGGCCGCCGCCTTCAACGATGCCGTGCGCAAAGCCGCTGAAACCAGCGAAGCCAAGATGAGCAAGCTCACCGCTGGTTTGCCTCCTGGCTTGAAGATGCCTTTCTAACCACACATGGCAGATGTTTCCGTGCTCGAAGGCCTGATTCAGGCCTTGCGTCGCTTGCCCGGGGTGGGGGTCAAGTCGGCATCGCGCATGGCGTATCACTTGTTGCAGCACGACCGCGAAGGCGCACAACTGTTGTCGCGTGCTTTGCAAGAAGCAGCCTCGCATGTGCAGCATTGCGAGCGGTGTTACACCTTCACCACCCAACTCGTGTGCGATACCTGTTTAGACACCACGCGCGATGCGTCTCGTTTGTGTGTGGTGGAAACGCCTGCCGATCAATCGGCAGTGGAGCGCACTGCAGCTTACAAGGGTTTGTATTTTGTGTTGATGGGCCATATCAGCCCGCTCGATGGTGTGGGCCCCAAAGACATTGGTTTGCAAAAGCTGATGGACCGAGCCAACGACGGTCTGGTGCGCGAAGTGATTTTGGCCACCAACTTCACCGCAGAAGGTGAGGCCACCGCACATGTGATTGGCGAAGGCTTGAAAAAACGCGGCATTCAAGTCACCCGCTTGGCGCGTGGTGTGCCGGTGGGCAGCGAGTTGGAGTTTGTCGATCTGGGCACCATCGCGCATGCCTTGGTGGACAGACGCGATGCTTGATTTACTTTTTAGCCACTCGCACATCGGCTTTGGATTTCTTGCTTTTCCCAGCCTGTTTGGTGTCTGCTTTAACGCCATATTTGATGACGGTTTTGCCCTTGCCACCTTTGGCGCCCTTGCGCTTGGCAACAGCCTCAGGTGACAAGCCCAACTGACCGTTATCAGCCACGCGTGCCGTCACATCTTCAACGATGTTGGATGTGCGTGGCACCAACAGGGCAGAGCCAGCTTTGATTTGCATGCGCGGCGGAATGTTGTTGATGGCGCGAAAGTCAGCTTCACTCATGCGAACGCGTTTCGCAGCTTCGGCCACTTTCATGTTGGCCGGAGCAATCCAAGCGGTCCACGAGGCCATGCGCGTGATGGTGGTCGTCTCATAATTGCGCTGAAACACTTCAGCGTTATCCCAAGGCAACAAAATACTCGGTGTGCCAGCGGCCAACATCACGGGACGACTGGCCGAAGGGTTCAAGGCTTTGAAGTCTTCGACCGAAATTTCAGCCAGCTTGGCGATGATGGTCACATCCATATCACGTGGTAGGGGCACGCTTTGAAAATACGGGTGATTGGGAATGCTGGTCAGTACAACACCATATTGCGGCGGGTTGCCCACAATGTTTTTCATGGCTTGCAACTTGGGCACATACATGCGTGTTTCCATCGGCATGTTCAAGTCGGTGTACTTGGTGGGTAAGCCAGCGCGTTGGTTGCGTGCAATCGCTTTGCCCACATTGCCTTCGCCCCAGTTGTAGGCGGCCAAAGCCAGGTGCCAGTCGCCAAACATTTTGTGCAGTCGCTCCAAGTAATCGAGCGCTGCGCGGGTAGAGGCTTGCACATCGCGGCGGTCATCGCGAAACGCGTTTTGCTTCAAGTCAAAACTTTTGCCTGTGGCCGGCATGAATTGCCACATGCCACTCGCACGCGCACTTGACACCGCTTGCGGGTTGAAAGCGCTTTCGATGAATGGCAGCAAAGCCAATTCCATCGGCATGTTGCGGCGTTCAATTTCTTCTACGATGTAGTAGAGGTAACGGCCAGAGCGTTCGCCCATGCGTTGCAAATAATCTGGCTTGCTCGCATACCACTGGGTGCGGTCATTCACCAGGTCTGATTCCAGATCGGGCATTTTGTAGCCCTTGCGAATACGCTCCCACAAGTCGTTGGGCAAGGCAACAGCGGCAATGCGGCTGTTGGCAACCGATGCTTGTTGCACTGGGCTCAACAAACCATCCACAGCTTTATTTGAACTGGTACCAGAACTGGCACTGGGCATAGACACGGTTGAACAACCTGTCAGCAAGCTCAACGCCAGTGTGAAACCTAACAGCACTAATTTCATTTGAAATCGTTCTTCCATTGACGAAGGGCGGCAAACACAGCCACATCGTTGTTTTCTTCTTCATGGCTGAGTTGCGCATGGTGCGCCACAGCTTGACGAATGACGGGGTGTCTTGCCCTTAAAAACGGGTTGATTCGCAACTCAGTGCCAAGCTGTGCGGGCAGCGTGGGCTGACCCTGTGCACGGCGTTGCTGGCACTGCGCGGTGTAGGCCTGCAAATCGGTGTTGTCAGGTTCTACAGCCAAGGCAAATCGCAAGTTGCCCAGAGTGTACTCGTGCGCGCAACACACTTGCGTGTCGCCCGGCAGCGCGGCCAGTGCGTCCAACGAGGCCAGCATTTGTGCAGGTGTGCCTTCAAAAATACGCCCGCATCCACCTGAGAATAATGTGTCACCACAAAACAAAACAGGGTGGGGCTGCGCTTCAGGTAAAAAATAAGCCACATGACCTGCGGTGTGCCCAGGCACATCCATCACCTGCACGGCTTGGCCCAGCAAGTTGAGTGTGTCGCTTGACATCACCGGTGTGAACGGTGCAGGCACTTCTTCGCGCGCAGGGCCATACACCTGCGCACCGGTGGCTTGGTGCAGTTGCGCTACACCGCCCACATGGTCGGCATGGTGATGGGTGACTAAAATCGCCACCAGCGTCAAGTTTTCTTGGGCCAAGGCCGCCAACACAGGTGCGGCGTCACCCGGATCAACCACCACAGCTTGTGTGCCTTGTTGCCACAACCACAGGTAGTTGTCAGAGAATGCGGGCAGCGGAATCAGTTGCATGACACCTCAACCTCAAAAAATTTCACAACCCGATAGTTTGCACGATTGGCTGCAAACACCTGCTGGCCAGTATTTGCTCAACTGGGAGCAATCACAGTTCGACCATGCGGTCGCCGATGTGTTTGGTTTTCATGCGCTGCAATTGGGGTTGCCACAACTCAACGCTTTGCAAGCCAACCGCATGCCGCACCGTTGGTTGGGTTCGGATGCGTTGCCCTTGACAGATGTTTCAGCCGTGGTTGATCGCGATGTGTTGCTCACCAATTACGAAGCCTTGCCGTTCCCCGACAACAGCCTAGATTTGCTGGTCTTGCCCCACACGCTCGAGATGAGTTTTGACCCCCACGCCACTTTGCGTGAAGTCGAGCGCGTGTTGGTGCCTGAAGGGCGCGTGGTGGTGTGCGGCTTCAACCCCACCAGTTTGTGGGGCATGAGCCACCGTTGGGGCAAAGGCCTGCCTGAGATGGGCGACTTCATTGGCCATTGGCGTTTGCGCGATTGGTTGCGTTTGCTCAGCTTTGATGTGCAAAGCACGCGCTTGGGTTGTTATCGTCCGCCGATGAAGTCTGAGCGATGGTTGCAACGCTACGACTGGATGGACATGGCTGGCCAAAAATGGTGGCCAATTTTTGGCGCGGCGTATTGTGTGGTGGCCATCAAGCGGGTGCGTGGCACGCGTTTGCTCTCACCCGTTTGGAAACGCGCCAAAGCGCGCAACGCGAGTGCAGTGACCACGGTGTCAAAGGAAATGGAATGAATCGTGTCGAGATTTACACCGACGGTGCCTGCAAGGGCAACCCTGGTCCGGGCGGCTGGGGCGTGTTGTTGCGCTCACCCTCGGGTCAAGAAAAAGAACTGTTTGGTGGCGAGCTCAACACCACCAACAACCGCATGGAGTTGATGGCGGTGATTCAAGCCTTGCAGGCCTTGAAACGGCCTTGTGATGTGGCGTTGTATTTAGACAGCGAATATGTACGCAAAGGTATTACAGATTGGATTCACGGCTGGAAAGCCAAAGGCTGGCGGACAGCCGCCAAGCAACCGGTGAAAAATGCCGACCTGTGGCAACAGTTGGATGTGCTGGTGCACGGGGGGGAGCATGCCATCGAATGGCACTGGGTGAAGGGGCACGCGGGGCATGTTGAAAACGAGCGGGCGGACGGGTTGGCCAACCGAGGTGTGAGCTCGGTTTTGTCGTCTGCGTGACAGCGGCGGAATAGCACGAATACTGGTACATTCGTGTGAGTTAAATTCACCCAAAAAGAATCAAGCACATGGCATCTAAAGTTGTTTACACGGTCGTCGCCGTGGTGGGGATCGCGACCGCTTCCACCGTCGCATGGTGGTATCAAAACAATGCGAACAACACGACCACCAACATCACAGGTGGCGGTGGTGCAGGCCCCGCAGGTGGGGGCGCAGGTCGCCCAGTGGGTGTCGAGTTGGCAAAGGTGCAAAAACAAACTTTGCGTGACGACGCTGAAGCCGTGGGCACATTGCGTTCCCGTCAAAATGTGATGTTGCGCCCCGAAGTGGCCGGTCGTATTTTGGCTTTGGGTTTTGCCGACGGTGCGCGTGTCAGCGCAGGTCAAGTGTTGGTGCAACTCGATGACACTTTGCAACGCGCAGAAGTGCAGCAGTCGTTGGCACAAATGTCCATTGCCAAAGCCAACCACAAACGCAACCAAGAATTGGTGGCGCAAAATTTTGTGGCACAACGTGTGCTCGACGAAAGCGCGGCCAGTTTGCAAGTGGCTGATGCGCAACTCGGCTTGTCGTGTGCGCGCTTGGAGCGCATGCGCATCGTGGCGCCTTTCGCTGGCGTGGTGGGCATTCGCAACATCAACGTGGGCGACTTTGTGAAAGATGGCGCCGACCTCATCAACTTAGAAGATATCGGCACTTTGTATGTCGACTACCGTTTGCCTGAGCGTTACCAAGCGAAAGTGGCTGCGGGTCAAACCATCGAGTTGCGTGTTGATGCTGTGCCCAATCGCCTCTATAAAGCCAACGTCGAAGCCGTGGACCCCACCATCGATGCCAATGGACGTTCGATTGGCGTGCGCGCCATCTTGCCAAATGGGCCAGGTGAACCGATTGCAGCGCGTCCTGTGGGTGGGCCCGGTGGTCAAGGTGCTGCTGCTGGTGCAGCCAGAGGCGCTAAAGCTGAACCATCATCAACGGGCAAAACATCAGCACCTGTCACTCCTGCGGTTTCTAGCAACAACCGCGTCTCAAGCGCCATTCAGTTGGCCTCACCTCAAAGTTTGGGTTGCCCCCCTAATGTGTTTGACCGTGCGCGTGTGCAGCCTTTGGCGAGCGCACAAGGCGGCCCATTGCGCCCAGGTATGTTTGCGCGCGTGACGGCCGTGTTTGCGGTCAAGCCCAATGCTTTGGTGGTACCTGAAGAAGCCATCGTGCCGCAAGGCGGCAAACAGTTCGTGATCAAAGCCGTGTCGTATGCCGATTTGCCAGCGCAGCCTGCCAGTGCAGCAAGTGGTGCAGGTTCTGCTGGCGGTGCTGGTGGGCCAAGCGCTACAGCGGCATCACCTGCGTCAGCTGCCTCTGCGCCCGCGCCTGATGCCTTGGTCTCGCAACGTGTCGAGGTGAAGTTGGGCATTCGCCGTGCAGGCCAAGTTGAAATCACCGAAGGCTTGAATGAAGGTGAACAAATTGTGATCGCCGGTCAGCAGCGTTTGCAAAAAGATGGCACACAGTTGCGCGTGGTTGAGTTGGGTCGTGGTGCTGCCAACGCAGCTTCAGCGGGTGCGTCTTCGCCAGGCGGTGCATCTTCTGGGGCTGCTTCATCTTCCTCTGCCAGCGCACCCTCGGGCGCAGCTAGCCGCTAACTTCAGCAAAGGGCAGGGTCACCATGCAACTCCCAGAAATATCGGTTCGCCGTCCTGTCTTTGCAACGGTGTTGTCGTTGCTCATTTTGTTGGTCGGCTTTGTGTCGTTCACGCGTTTGAATGTGCGTGAATATCCCAAGATCGACAACCCCGTGGTCACGGTGGAAACCAAATACACCGGCGCTTCGAGTGCGGTGGTGGAGTCGCAAGTCACCAAGGTGCTAGAAGATTCGTTGGCAGGCATTGAAGGGGTGGATGTCATCACCTCCATCAGCCGACAAGAGCAAAGCCAAATTACGGTCAGCTTTGTGCTCTCCCGCGATGCCGATTCTGCCGCTGCCGATGTGCGTGACAAAGTCAGCCGCGTGCGACAAAAACTACCCGTGGGCATTGACGAACCCGTCATTGCCAAAGTGGAAGCCGATGCGTTTCCTGTCATTTGGTTGTCGTTCACAGCTGACAACTTAGATGTGTTGCAACTCACCGACTATGCCAACCGTATTGCCAAGCCGATGATGCAAACGGCACCCGGTGCCTCCGATGTGCGTGTGTATGGCGAGCGCAAATATTCCATGCGCATTTGGCTCGACCCCGATCGCTTGGCGTCTTACAAACTCACCACGCAAGATGTGGAAGATGCCTTGCGACGCTCCAATGTCGAAGTGCCCGCAGGTCGCATTGAAAGCCGCTTGCGTGAATTCAACGTGACCGCGTCTACCGACTTGCAAAAGCCAGCCGAGTTCAGGCAAGTGGTGATCAAAACCGTCAACGGCATTTCAGTGCGCATTGGCGATGTGGCACGTGTTGAGCAGGGTCCATTGTCTGAGCGAACCTCCACACGTTTGAATGGTCGTGATGCCATCACTTTGGGTGTGATCCGCAACGCCACGGCCAACCCACTCGATTTGAGTTCAGCCGTGCGCGCGATGATTCCCAAGATCAAAGAAAACTTGCCTCCCGGCGTTGAAATTGAAGTGGCCAATGACAACTCAGTGTTCATTGACCGTTCTATCAAAGCGGTGTACCAAACCATCTTAGAAGCTGTGGTGTTGGTGGCCTTGGTGATTTTTGTTTTCTTGCGCACTTTGCGTGCATCGCTCATTCCGTTGGTCACCATTCCAGTTTGTTTGATTGGTAGTTTTGCGTTGATGGCCATGTTTGGTTTCACCGTCAACTCACTCACCATGCTCGCCTTGGTGCTCGCCATTGGTTTGGTGGTGGACGATGCGATCGTGGTGTTAGAAAACATTTACCGACACATCGAAGAGGGCATGGCACCGTTTCATGCGGCCATCAAAGGTGCCAAAGAAGTGGGCTTTGCCGTGGTGGCCATGACCATGACCTTGGCCGCGGTGTATGCGCCATTGGCTTTCACACCCGGTCGCACGGGTAAGTTGTTCACCGAGTTTGCGCTGGCTTTGGCAGGTTCGGTGGTGGTGTCTGGTTTTGTGGCGCTGACCTTGTCGCCCATGATGTGTTCGGTCATGCTCAAGCATGTGGACAAACGCTCGTGGTTTGACGATTACATGGAACGCAAACTTACCGCGTTGTCTGACGGTTACGGTCGCGTGCTGGGTTGGACACTGTCGCGCGGCCAAGTGTTTGGACGCGAGATGTCACGCCGCTGGATTGTGGTGGCGGTGATGGTGTTGGCAGGCGTGGGTACCTTCACATTGCTCAAAACCACCAAGAGCGAACTCGCACCCTTGGAAGACCGCGGTGTGATTTTGACCGTCATCAATGGCCCCGATGGCGCCACCATGGACTACACCATGCGTTACGCGCAAGCCATCGAGCGCATGTCCAACAAGTATTCCGAATTTGATCGTATCTTCACTGTGGCAGGTAACCCCACGGTTGCGCAAGGCAATGTGTTTTACCGCGCTTTACCTTGGGAAGAACGCAAACGCAGCACCCTCGAAATTGCGCGTGACATGACGCCAGCGGTTGCCAGTCTGCCAGGCGTGACAGCCTTTCCCATCACGCCACCCTCATTGGGCCAACCGTTTCGCGAGCGTCCCGTCAACTTCGTGATCTTGACTTCTGACAGTTACCAAAACTTGGCGCAAGTGGTGCGCAGTTTTCAAGAAGAGTTGGCCAAAAACCCGGGCATTGTGAGCGTGGACACCGACCTGCGTTTGAACAAACCCGAAATCAGCATGGAAGTTGATCGCGAACGCGCCGCTGACATGGGTGTGCCGGTTGAGCAAATCGCTCGCGCTGTTGAAACCATGATGGGCGGACGCCAAGTCACGCGTTACAAGCGTGAAGGCGATCAATACGATGTGATCGTGCAAACCAACCCCAGCGGCCGTGACACACCCGATGACATCGAACACATTTTTGTGCGCGGCAAAAACGAGGCCATGATTCCGTTGTCAGCCTTGGTGAAAATCAAAGAGGTCGTTGTGCCGCGTGAGTTGAATCACTTTGGCCAACGCCGCAGTGCTTCGATCACCGCCAACTTGGCCCCCACTTATTCGCTCGGCGAAGCATTGACTTTCATGAATGCCACCGCGCAAAAAGTGTTGAAACCCGGTTACTCCACCGACCTCAACGGCACCTCGCGTGAGTTTGTGAAGTCTGCTGGTTCATTGGTGGTGGTGTTTGTGTTGGCCTTGCTGTTCATCTTCTTGGTGTTGGCTGCGCAGTTCGAAAGCTTTATTGACCCACTGGTGATCTTGCTGTCGGTGCCCTTGTCGATGGTGGGTGCTTTGCTGGCTTTGCAACTGTCCGGCGGCACGCTCAATGTGTTCAGTCAAATTGGTCTGATCACCTTAGTTGGCCTCATCACCAAACACGGTATTTTGATTGTTGAATTCGCCAATCAGCTGCGCGCCGAAGGCATGGAGTTGTTCGCGGCGGTCAAGCAATCTGCCACCTTGCGTTTGCGCCCCATTTTGATGACCACGGGTGCCATGGTGTTGGGTGCTGTGCCATTGGCTTTGGCCAGCGGTGCAGGCGCCGAAAGCCGCAAGCAAATCGGTTGGGTCATTGTGGGTGGCATGAGCTTGGGCACCTTGCTCACGATTTTTGTGGTGCCCACCATGTACACCTTGTTGGCACGCAAAGCGGTGCCGGGCGCGATCACCATTCGTCACGAAGACACCGAGGTTGGGGCTTGATGTTGAAAGCGTGATTTAGATCACGCCCTCAAACATCATCACATCGACTTCTTCGCCTGCTTCAACATTGCCTTGGTGGTGGTGCAAAACGATCAAGCCATTGGCTTCGACCATCGAACGCAAAACCCCCGAGCCTTGGTTCCCCGCAGCGCTGACTTGCAATCGGCCATCGGGTGCAGTGCTCACAAAACCGCGTTGGTATTCGGTGCGGCCCGCTTTTTTGCGCAAAGCCTCAACACTTTTGGCGCGCAACAACACCGGTGCCGGCGCATTGCTGCCGATCATGCGCAACAGGGCAGGGCGCACGAAGGCCAAGAAGGTCACCATCACCGCTACTGGGTTGCCGGGCAAACCAAACAACACCGATCTGCCAATGCGACCCACCGCCATGGGTCTGCCTGGTCGCATGGCAATTTTCCAAAACGCCACATCGCCGAGTTTTTTCATCATCGCTTTGGTGTAGTCTGCTTCACCCACACTCACACCACCGCTGGTGATGATCGCGTCGGCTTGTTGTGCCGCTTGTGTGAACGCCGCTTCGAGCAAGGCAGGGTCATCGCGCACCACGCCCATGTCGATCACCTCGCACCCCATGCGCGTGAGCAAACCAAACACGGTGTAGCGGTTGCTGTCATACACCGCGCCTTCACGCAGCGTTTCACCCAAACTCAGTATTTCGTCGCCGGTTGAAAAATACGCCACCTTCAAACGGCGATAGACGGTGACGGTGGGTATGCCTAAGCTTGCCAACAAACCCAACGCTGCAGGTCTCAAAAGGGTGCCTTGCAGCAAAGCGGGCAAACCTTGACGGAGGTCTTCACCCATTTGCCGACTGTTGTCGCCGCGCTTCAACACACCTGCAGGAATGACGATCTGATCGTTGCCCGCACTTTGCGTGAACTCTTGTGGCACCACCGTGTCCATGCCGTCTGGCAGTATCGCGCCGGTCATGATTTTCAAACACTCACCCACTTGCACTTGGCCTTGCCACGCGCGGCCTGCCAAGGCTGTGCCCACCACCCTCAAGTGCAAGGGTTGATCGCTCAGTTGTGCACCATCAAACGCATAACCATCCATGGCCGAGTTGTTGTGTGGTGGCACGTTGATGGGTGACATCACATCTTGCGCCAACACACGGTCGAGCGCGTCAAACAAGGGCAACACTTCTGTGTCACGAACAGGTTGTACCAACTGCTGCAAAAATTCGCCCACTTGTTGCACGCTCAGTGCTTGTGGGTCATAGCCTTGCAAGGCCGCTGCGATGTCTTCGATGCTTTTCATGTCGGCAAAGTAGGGCTGAGTACGAAGGCTAGGGTGTGTTTTCGAGGGCTTGCAATTCGTGCAATGTGTTCACATTGAAAAACGCACGCGGGTCATCGGTGGGTTTGTCAAAAGGCACTTCTACAGTTTTGTGTTGTGCCGTCCATGCATCGATTTTGCGACCGCCACCATGGGTGAACTTCACCAAGCTCTCCAACAAATCAGCACGCAACAAACAAAACACAGGTTGGGTGCGCAAACTTGGCGACCCATTGTCTTGCGTTTCCAAAGCACTCACCATCGCAATGTCGGCTTGCGCTTCTTGCAAAGCGTTTGACAAGCGTTCCACCAAGTCGAGCGGAAAACGCGGGCAGTCACACGGCACCGTCACGAGGTAAGGGGTTTCGCAGCGCTCCAAGCCCACCAAAAAGCCCGACAAAGGGCCTGCAAAATCGCTCGAAGCATCGGGCCACACCGCTGCACCGAACGATTCATAGGCCGATAAATTGCGGTTGGCGTTCACCATCACATCGGCCACTTGTGGGCTGAGTCGCATCAGGGCTTGCAGGGCCAGCGGCATGCCGTTGAAGTTTTGCAAACCTTTGTCAACGCCACCCATGCGCGTGCCTCGACCACCGGCCAAGATGATGCCCGTGATGTCTTGCGATGAAATGCTTGTGGTCATGTCGCGCTCAAAGTGTTTAGCCGCCGATATAGCTCATCTCAACACGGCGTGCTGAGGGCGCGCTGTCTTGAGGCATGGAAGCGCGAAGCTCAGAGTAACGGTCATCACGCTGGTGCCAAATGTGTCCAATGGCAGAGGCGATGTCGGCATCGTTGGCTTGCTGGTCGCGCAACAAGGCGCGCAAGTCATAGCCTTGGGTGGCAAACAAGCACAAATACAACTTGCCTTCGGTGGACAAACGTGCGCGGTTGCAGTCATGGCAAAACGCTTGCGTCACGCTGCTGATCACACCCACTTCGCCAAGGGTTGGGTCAAATTGACCCGTGGCATCGGCATAGCCCCAGCGTTGCGCTGTTTCACCTTGTGCGCTGGCTTCCAATGGCACCAAAGGAAACGCTTGTTGAATCAACTGCAACACCTCGGCAGAAGGCAACACCTCGTCCATGCACCAACCATTGGTGGCACCCACATCCATGTATTCGATGAAGCGCAAGGTCATGCCTGTGCCTCTGAAATACCGCGCCATTGGCACAATTTGATCCACATTCGTGCTGCGCTTGACCACCATGTTGATCTTCAAGCCGCTTTGGCGTCCTTGGGCATCAAGACCCAACCCTGCTGCCTTGGCCGCTTCAATGCCTTCAAGCACTTCGGCCACCGGAAAATCCACATCGTTCATTTCGCGAAACACCGCATCGTCCAAGCCATCCAAACTGACCGTCACGCGGTTCAGTCCAGCGTCTTTCAAACTTTGCGCTTTGCGGGCCAACAAGGCACCGTTGGTGGTGAGCGTGATGTCAAGCGGTGTGCCGTCGGGTGTTGAAATGTTGGCGAGTTGATCGATCAAAATTTCTAAATTTTTTCGCAACAAAGGTTCGCCGCCTGTCAGGCGAATTTTGCGCACACCGTGGCCCACAAAAATTTTGGCCAAGCGAGTGATTTCTTCAAAGCGCAACAAATCGCCTTGCGGTAAATACGCATAGTCTTGGTTGAACACTTCTTTGGGCATGCAATAGTTGCAGCGAAAGTTGCAACGGTCGGTCACGCTGATGCGCAAATCATGCAACGCACGGCCCCGTGCATCGCTGAGCAAACCCGTGCTGGCAATCGCGCGCGCTGGCACCACAGCGGGCAGGGCACGCAGGCGTTGGTCAACCAAAGGTATCACGCGTTCAGACATGGTTGTGATTGTGCCTCAGGCCTTTATGGCGCATCTTTCTAGGGCGTATAAAACAAAAAAGCCCAGCCAAAACAGCTGGGCTTTTTAAACGCAATTGAACGAGTAGGGCGGACAGCGCATGGCCCGCCCAGTTCGTCACAACATCACAACAATGGCACGATCAACAAAGCCACGATGTTGATGATCTTGATGAGCGGGTTCACCGCAGGACCTGCGGTGTCCTTGTAGGGGTCGCCCACGGTGTCGCCCGTCACAGCGGCTTTGTGGGCCTCGCTGCCCTTGCCGCCAAAGTGGCCGTCTTCGATGTACTTCTTGGCGTTGTCCCAAGCGCCGCCGCCGGTACACATCGAAATGGCCACAAACAGGCCAGTCACGATCGTGCCCATCAACAAGCCGCCCAAGGCCACGGGTCCCAAGAACACGCCCACCAAAATCGGTACCACCACAGGCAAGAGCGATGGCACCATCATTTCCTTGATAGCCGCAGTCGTCAGCATGTCTACCGCGCGGCCGTACTCAGGCTTGCCAGTGCCTTCCATGATGCCGGGAATCTCGCGGAACTGACGGCGTACTTCTTCCACCACAGCGCTGGCAGAGCGGCCTACCGCTTCCATCGCCATCGCGCCAAAGAGGTAGGGAATCAAACCGCCAATGAACAAACCGACGATCACCATCGGGTCTGACAAATCAAACTTCACCGCTTTGCCAGCAGTTTCGAGCTTATGGGTGTAGTCGGCAAACAGCACCAACGCTGCCAAACCGGCCGAGCCAATCGCATAGCCCTTGGTTACCGCTTTGGTGGTGTTGCCCACGGCGTCGAGGGGGTCAGTCACATCGCGCACGCTGCTGGGCAATTCGGCCATTTCGGCAATGCCACCCGCGTTGTCGGTGATGGGGCCATACGCATCCAACGCCACCACAATGCCCGCCATGCTCAACATGGCGGTAGCCGCTGTGGCCACGCCATACAAACCAGCTAGGCCATACGACGCCACAATTGCCACGCACACCGACAGCACAGGCCAAGCTGTGGACTTCATCGAGATGCCAATACCCGCAATGATGTTGGTCGCGTGCCCCGTGGTCGAAGCTTGCGCCACATGTTTCACAGGCGCGTAGTCGGTACCGGTGTAGTACTCGGTGATCCACACCAAGGCGGCGGTCAGCACCAAGCCCACTGCGCAAGCGCCAAACAAACGCATTTGCGTGCCAGCACCCAATGCGTCATCGGGAATCATTTCTTTGGTCACGAAAAAGAACGCGATCAAGCTCAGCACACCGGCGACCACCAGGCCTTTGTACAAGGCGGGCATGACATTCTTCATGCCAGGCGACGCCTTCACAAAGAAGCAACCCACGATGGACGCCAAAATCGACACACCACCCAACACCAAGGGGTAGAGCACAGCTTGCATGGGAGCTGCTGCCACCATCAAGGCGCCGAGCACCATGGTGGCGATCAGGGTCACCGCATAGGTTTCAAACAAGTCAGCGGCCATGCCAGCGCAGTCGCCCACGTTGTCACCCACGTTGTCGGCAATCACGGCTGGATTGCGGGGGTCGTCTTCGGGAATACCAGCTTCCACCTTGCCCACCAGATCAGCGCCCACATCAGCGCCTTTGGTGAAAATGCCACCCCCCAACCGCGCAAAAATCGAAATCAGTGACGAGCCAAACGCCAAACCAATCAGCGGGTTGAGCAACTCGGAGAGGTTTTTGTCAGGCGTGTAATTGCCATTGCCCACCAAAAACCAATAGAAACATCCCACGCCCAAAAGCCCCAAGCCCACCACCAACATGCCGGTGATGGCGCCGCCCTTGAACGCAACATCCAGCGCAGGGCCAATGCCGTGCGTGGCGGCCTGCGCGGTGCGCACATTGGCGCGAACCGACACATTCATGCCAATGAAGCCGCATGCGCCGGAGAGCACTGCGCCAACGATGAAACCAAGCGCCGTGGTTTGACCTAAGAAAATACCTATCAACACCGTCAACACCACGCCCACCATGGCGATGGTGCGGTACTGTCGCGCCAAATACGCCGCAGCGCCTTGTTGAATGGCCGCTGCAATTTCTTGCATGCGTGCATTGCCCGCATCAAGCGACAAGATCGACGCTCGGGCCCAAAAACCATAAATGACCGCCACCAAGCCGCAGGCCAGGGCGAAGAGAAGTGCGGAATTTCCGGACATGAATAACCTCCTTGTGTTGTCTCGCTGGGAGGTGGTGTCAACGCAGTTGGAAGACCCCACCACTGCGTTGCTTCCTCCAGCCACACGGGGATTCCGGGGTGCTGTGATTGGCCAACCAAGCCACTTTATCGAATCAAACCCGATATGCAAGCCCCATGAAAGTAAAATCGGGGTTAATCCCTATCGTTTCATTTCACTTTTCAACTTCAAGAAGACAACATGTCCTTAGATAACGTCACCCCAGGTAGCAAAGTCCCCGAAGCATTCAATGTGATCATCGAAATCCCGATGAACGCCGACCCCATCAAATACGAAGTCGACAAAGAAACTGGTGCCATCTTCGTGGACCGCTTCATGAGCACCGCCATGCATTACCCCACCAACTACGGCTATGTGCCCAAAACCATCAGCGGCGACGGCGACCCTGTGGATGTGTTGGTTATCACACCTGTGCCCTTGATTCCAGGCGTGGTCGTGCCTTGCCGCGCCATCGGTATTTTGAAAATGGAAGACGAAGCCGGTGAAGACGGCAAAGTTTTGGCTGTGCCCACCGACAAAATTTTGTCGATCTACACCCAATGGCAAAAGCCCGAAGACTTGAACCCCATGCGTTTGAAAACCATCGCCCATTTCTTTGAACACTACAAAGATTTGGAAGAAGGCAAATGGGTCAAGGTGTTGGGTTGGGAAGGCCCAGAGTCTGCCAAAAAAGAAATCATGGACGGCATTGCCAACTACAACAAAGCGCACAAGTGATGGGTTAGCGAATTGCTTTCGCTACTCTCCATTTCATGCACTACCCAAAGCCCCGCCATGCGGGGCTTTTTCATGGGTAATGCCTCGTCACATCGGCTCAGTTTTGAACGGTGAACGCGCTTCTAAGTGCGACATATAAGCATTCACACCGTCGCGTTCGCGTTCTAAAAACCGATCCACGGCATCGGCAAACGCAGGGTGCGCCAGCCAATGCGCGCTGTGCGTTGGCACTGGCATCAAGGCGCGGGCCATCTTGTGCTCGCCCTGTGCGCCGCCTTCAAAACGCTGCACGCCGTTGGTAATGCACCATTGCAGTGGTTGGTAATAGCAAGCTTCAAAATGCAAGCAATCCACCCGTTCTAATGCACCCCAATAGCGACCATACGCACTGGCTGTTGGCAACCCCACATCTTGCACTGCGATCAAACTGCTGGCCATCGGACGGCCCTCGCGCCGCGCCATAAACATCACCCAGTTCTCAGGCATATCTTGTTGCATTCGGGTGAAAAAGTCGCGCGTCAGGTAGGGCGCATTGCCATGCTCAAGGTAAGTGCGTTCGTAGCAAGCGTAGAAAAAATCCCAGTCTTGTTCGGTAATGTCTTGGCCCACCAAGGTGTCAAAAGTCACACCCGCTTGCGCCACACGCTTGCGTTCTTGTTTGATTTTTTTGCGTTTGTCTTGCGACAAGCTCGCCAAAAAACCATCGAAGCTTTCAAAACCGCGGTTGTGCCAATGAAACTGCACCGACTGTCGCGCCAGCATGCCCAGTGCATCGCAAGCCACACGGTCGTCATCGCTCAGCAGCAGCACATGCAATGAAGACAAATTTTTCTGCTGACACACATCCAACATCGCTTGTAACAAAGCTACGCGAGCTGAAGCATTGCGCGCCAATAAGCGGCTGCCCGGCACAGGCGTGAACGGCACCGCACACAAGCCCTTGGGGTAGTAACGCAACCCATGTTGCTCGTAAGCATTGGCCCACGCCCAATCAAACACATACTCGCCATACGAATGCGTTTTGAGATACATCGGGCAAGCCGCCACCAGCTGTTTGTTGTGCCACACCGTCACAAACTGTGGTTCCCAACCGGTGTCTACGGTGGCGCTGTCGCTGGTATGCATTGCCGCCAAATACGCGTGGCGCATGAAAGGCGAGGGTGCATCTTGCGCGGCTAACAATCCGTCCCATTCAGCAGGGTCAATCTCAAGCGGGCTATTGAGCACGCGGGTGACATAATTCAAGGGCCCATTTTCATTCGAGCCACCCCCTGACAGGTGGTTCACTTCAGACGGTGTGTCTTTTTCCATGACCCTCAAACTTTGTGTTGCGCAGTTGAATTTTGTTGTTGGCGACATGGCCGGCAATGCGCAAAAAATCATCGACTGTGCTCAAACCGCTTATGCGCAAGGGGCTCGTTTGGTTTTGACCCCAGAGCTGTCCTTGTGTGGTTATGCCGCAGAAGATTTGTTTTTGCGTCCGTCCTTCATCACTGCTTGCGATGATGCCTTGAAAACAGTGACCGACGCTCTCAGCGGGTTAAAAGGCCTGCATGTGGTGGTCGGGCACCCTTCGGGCGGTGACGAGCGCAGCCGTTCTGTCTCGGTGCAACGCCGCTACAACCTCGCCAGCGTGGTCAGCGAAGGTCGATTGGTGGCGCAATACGCCAAGCGCGAATTGCCCAACTACCAAGTGTTTGACGAACGCCGCTACTTCACACCCGGCCACAAGCCCTGCGTGTTTGAACTGGAGGGCGTGCGCGTGGGCCTGCTCATTTGTGAAGACGCTTGGTTTGACGCCCCCGCCAAAGATGCCAAAGACGCCGGTGCGGAACTGCTGGCAGTTATCAACGCGTCGCCTTTTCACGTGGGCAAAGGCGATGAGCGCGAACAAGCCATGCGCTTGCGCGTAAAAGCCACATGCTTGCCCTTGGTGTATGCCCACTTGGTGGGCGGTCAAGACGAAGTGGTGTTTGAAGGCCGTTCGTTTGCACTCAATGCAAACGGTCAATTGGCGGGCAGGGCGCCGAGTTTTGCCGAGGCTCAATTCGAAGTCACGCTTGAACGCAGTCCTTCAGGCACACATTTGTCAGCACACATCGCAGCCGAAGGCAGCCTAGAAGCAGACCTTTGGCACGCCTTGGTGCTAGGCGTGCACGACTACATTGGCAAAAACGGTTTTCCTGGCGCACTGCTCGGTTTGTCCGGTGGCATCGATTCCGCTTTGGTCTTGGCCATCGCCGTTGACGCGTTGGGCGCCAGCAAAGTACGCACCGTCATGATGCCGTCACCCTACACCGCAGAAATCAGCTGGGTCGATGCGCGCGACATGGCGCAACGCTTGGGGGTGCGCTACGACGAAGTCTCTATCGTGCCCGAGTTCGAAGCGTTTTTGTCTTCCCTCAAAGCAGACTTTGAAGGCACACAACTCGACACCACCGAAGAAAACATCCAAGCGCGCATTCGCGGCACCTTGCTGATGGCCTTGTCCAACAAGTTTGGATCCATCGTCTTGACCACGGGCAACAAAAGTGAAATGGCCACCGGTTATTGCACCTTGTATGGCGACATGGCGGGCGGCTTTGCAGTCATCAAGGATGTGGCCAAAACCCTGGTGTTTCAACTCGCCCGATGGCGCAATGCCAACGACCCCTACGGCACCGGTCAGCAGCCCATTCCAGAGCGCATCATCACGCGCCCACCCAGCGCCGAGTTGCGACCCGATCAGAAAGACCAAGACAGCCTGCCGCCCTACGAAGTGCTCGACGAGATCGTCTCGCGCTTCATGGAAAACGACCAAAGCTCAGACGAGATCATCGCCGCCGGTTTCGCGCGTGAAGATGTCGAGAAAGTCACCCGTTTGATTCGCATCAACGAATACAAGCGCCGCCAGTCACCCGTGGGCATTCGCGTCACCCACCGCAGCTTTGGCAAAGATTGGCGCTACCCCATCACCAACAAGTTCCGTGCTTAGTGCAGGCCTTTGAGCGTTACGCTTAAAATGATCACCATCCAAGGAAGCCGACCATGAAACAAATCACAGCCATCATCAAACCCTTCAAACTCGAAGAAGTGCGCGAAGCGCTTGCCGAATGCGGCGTGACTGGTTTGACCGTCACAGAAGTGAAGGGCTTTGGTCGCCAAAAAGGCCACACCGAGCTCTACCGTGGTGCTGAGTATGTGGTTGACTTCTTGCCCAAAGTCAAAGTGGAGGTGGTGGTCAAAGCCGAAGACCTCGACCATTGCGTGGACGCCATCATCAAAGCCGCACACACTGGCAAAATTGGCGACGGCAAAATCTTCATCACCCCCGTTGAGCGCGTGGTGCGCATTCGCACTGGTGAATTAGACAGCGCAGCGATCTAAACGCCAATCATCAAGCTTGTCACGGCTAAGCCAGCCATGGCTTAGTCTGGTATTCAAAGCGACTCCAAATGCGACTGCGGTGTGAAGCCCGCAGCTTGCACCAGTTCTTGCAGCAACGTTTCGGGTTGATCGTGGCATTTGATCAAATCGAGTTGCCAGTCGCTCAAAAAACCTTGCGTCACACTGTGCTGCGCAAATGCCAGCAAACCATCGTAATAGCCTTCGGTGTTGAGTAAACCCACTGGTTTGTCGTGGTAGCCCAATTGGCGCCATGTCCACACTTCAAAAAATTCTTCAAATGTGCCAATGCCGCCGGGCAGCGCCAAGAACACATCGGCGCGTTCAGCCATCATGCGTTTGCGCTCGTGCATGGTGTCCACCACATGCACCTCATCGCAAGCTGTGCGCGTGTTTTCGTGGGACTGCAAAGCTTTGGGAATGATGCCCACCACACGACCACCCGCCTCGTTAGTGGCCTGAGCCACCAAACCCATCAACCCATTGTTGCCACCACCGTATACCAACTGGCCCTGGTGCTTGCCAATCCAATGCCCCACTGTGCGTGCTACCTCTGCGTAGGCAGGCGATACACCATTGCGTGAGCCGCAATACACGCACACCGAAAACGCAGGGGTAGATGTCATTCAATGTTCAGTTCTTGTCAGGCAATTAGTGACGCCATCAGCAGGAAAAAAAGTGAACATACACAGCTGCCACCCAAACACCTACACAAAGAAGCAAACTCAAGAGTACCGCTGCACTGCCCATGTCTTTTGCGCGTTTAGACAAATCGTGCCACTCTGGCCCCACGCGATCAATCGCTGACTCAAGTCCCGTGTTGAGCAACTCCACCACCATCACAAACACCACGGTGCCGATCAAAAGCGAAGTTTCTATCCATGTTTGGCCGAGCCAAAAAGACAGCGGCACCAAAACAACTGCAGCCACGGCTTCTTGTTGAAAGGCTTTTTCGTGCCAACCGGCGCGCAGGCCTGCCAGCGAATAGCCAAACGCGTGCCAAACACGGTTCAGCCCAGTGCGTGTTTTTTGAGGGTTGACATTTTCCATGTGCGAGCTTTTCAAGACTTCGTTGTTGCAACGGCATTCACCAAGCGTGTACCAGCCCACACATCATGCCAAAACTGTTTGTCACTTTGAAATCGGCTCAACACGGCCCAAATGCCTACCCAACCCAAAGTCAACACCAGTGTTTCGCCCCCGGAGAGTTGTAAGGGGGCCAGGACGGCAAGCGGCGGTAAAAACCAAATCCAGCTTAGAACATAGCGCAGCAACGCGCGCTTTTGGGTCAAGGGCAGGCCATGCGCATCGACCAAACGGATATGCCAAGTCTTCATAGCCAAGGTTTGCCCTTTGTGACCAAACCATGTGAAGTAAATCGCAAAAACCAAAAACACAAAAGCTTGCAAGCCGTGACGGTTATCTAGCGCGTGGCGTGTTTGGCTAAGGGTGCTGAACAAGTAGCCTGAGATGAACACCACGCCAAACAGCAACAAACCCTCGTACAACCAACAGGCCATGCGACGCCGCAAGCTTGGCGCCATCAAAGAAGTGATAGTTGACGCCTCTGCCAAAGTGTTTTCTGTCAAGGTGTCTTGTGCCAAAGGCTCAACCGCGTGGTTCATTGCTCGCTGGTGGGGTTTTCTGTTTCTGCGCTCACAGGAGCCACACTGGCTGGTGCTGCTGCTGTGTTGGGCAGCAAGGTGGTGCGGGCGGCTTGGTCAGACGCAATGCGGGGCAAAGCCTTGTTGCCGCTCGCCGTTGGTGGGGCAGCCAGTTTTTCAGCAGATACCGGTTTGGGTGCAAGAGCAGCACCAACTTTGGCAACTGGTTTTTGGGCGGCTAACTTTTGCTTTTCCTCGGGGCTCAGAGCTTGATAAGCCTCCCATTTGGAGCGTCGCTCATCTTGGGGCAATTGTTTGGCATCGGCAAAATTCAAACGCGCTTGGGCACGTTGCTGTGAAGACAGTGCCGCCCACTCGCGCATGCGGCTTTGCAAAGTGTTCTTGTCAGCCTCGGGCAGTTGAGCGAAGTTTTGTGACAAGGCCAACCACTTGCGTTTGTGGGCTTCAGTCATGCTGGGCCACAGTTTTGTCAGGGGGGCCAAGGCTTGCTTTTGCGCAGCCGTCAGGTCTTGCCATTCAGGTTTTGTGTTGATGACTTTTTGTGGCGCGCGCGCGGGTGCATCAGCCGTGGGTGCTGCCGTTGTGGATGTGCTTTGCGCGAACCCCATAGAGGCGCAGCCCAGCAATAGCCCGGCTGTCAATAAAACAGCAGAGGGCAGGCTGGAGGCAAAGCGCATGGGGTGCATGGGGTGAGGTGAGGGGTTTAGTCCTGTTTTTCAACCGTCAGTGGCATTTTCAGGAACTGCAAAAAGCCGGGGTCAGCGTAAGCGGATGGGGGCAGGTCATCGGTTAGCAGGGCGGAGTCCACCTCGGCCAGTTCGTTGGCGCGGTCGTCATCCGTGATGTGTTGGATGAAGGCCAAACCGGCCACCAAGGCAATCAGAGGCATCAATGAGGCCAAACGGCTCCAGACATTCAAGCCCTCATCCCCAAAGTGCAACAAGCCCACGCTGTTTTGCACAGACACATCAGCGCTGGTGCGTAAACGGCTTTGCGGCGCCATGCGGGCAGCAACAGCGCGGCTTCTGGCGGCGCGCAACCGTTCGGCGATATCGTGCGAAAGTTCTAGGCTGGCGGTGTCCAAACGGGCAGCAACGCGCATGCCGAATTGGTCTTGGGCAGAGAATGTGCGATTGTGAGTCGGATTGGTCATGGTTGTAGCCCTTTTGCGGTGAGTGCCTTGTGCAGCGCCTGAATTGCCCTGGAACAGTGCGTTTTAACACTTCCTTCTGAACAACCCATGGCAGCAGCTGTCTCGGCAACGTCGAGATCCTCCCAATAACGCAGCAGGAAGGCTTCTCGTTGACGCGCCGGCAGGTTTTGTATCTCTTCCTCTATCTCGTGAACATTGGCGACGCTCGCGAAATGATCCTCGGCGCTCTGGGCCGTGGGGTTGTTGGCGCTGCTGGCCAAAGATTCCAGTAAATCAAATTCGCTATCGTCTGAGCCGGACTCAAAATCGCTGAAATTGCTGAACAGCGCTTTGCGTGTTTTTTGCCGACGAAACCAGTCCAATGTGGTGTTCGACAAGATTCGCTGAAACAGCATGGGCAGCTCATCTGCCGGTTTGTCGCCGTAATGTTCCGCTAGTTTCATCATGCTGTCTTGCACGATGTCTAGCGCGGCCTCTTCGTCCCGCACATGGTAGAGCGAACGTTTGAAGGCACGCTTTTCAACACTTTGCAGAAAGTCGGACAGTTCTTTTTCGGAGGCCACGGCGGGGGACGGTTGAGTTCGGGCGCGATTATGGCACCGTCACTCGTACTTGAAACTCCGGTTTTGCGATAGGCTAGCCCAGTTAATGCCATAATGATGGGTTGCAGTTCAACAAAAAAGGCAAACGGATCTGGGTCCGGCGCGTTTCCCATGCGCCCATGGCTGAAGGTCTTAAGTCTCAACACCGCCCCACAAAGGTGGGTGAAGAGGCACCCAAGGTATTTCGTTGACGAAATTCACTCAGGTTAAAAGGTAACAACATGGAAACGATTCAAGCGGAAAAAGCTTCCGCAGCTCCTTCATTGGGGCAAACACAAGAACTGATGGGCGCTGAGATCATGGTCAAAGCGCTTGAAGCTGAAAATGTTCAGTATCTCTGGGGCTACCCAGGCGGCGCGGTGCTCTACATCTACGACGCGCTCTACAAACAAAACTCCATTCAACATGTGCTGGTTCGTCACGAACAAGCAGCAGTCCACGCGGCTGACGGCTATGCCCGAGCCACTGGCGAAGTAGGTGTGGCGCTGGTCACTTCTGGTCCCGGTGTGACCAATGCGATCACTGGCATTGCCACCGCTTACATGGACAGCATTCCCATGGTCATCATCACTGGTCAAGTGCCCACGCACGCGATTGGTTTAGATGCTTTCCAAGAATGCGACACCGTGGGCATCACTCGCCCCATCGTCAAACACAACTTCTTGGTCAAAGATGTGCGCGATTTGGCCATGACCATCAAAAAAGCGTTTCACATTGCCCGCAGCGGTCGCCCCGGCCCTGTGGTGGTGGATATTCCCAAAGACGTGTCCTTCAAAAAAGCGCTTTACGACGGATGCCCTGGCGAAGTGCAAATGCGCTCTTACAACCCTGTTCGCAAAGGCCACGGTGGTCAAATTCGCAAAGCATTGCAGTTGTTGATGGCGGCCAAGCGCCCCTACATCTACACCGGCGGTGGTGTGCTGTTGAGCAATGCTTCACAAGAGTTGCGTACGCTGGTCAACATGCTGGGCTACCCCTGCACCAACACCCTCATGGGCTTGGGTGCTTACCCTGCCAGCGATCCCAAGTTTTTGGGCATGCTGGGCATGCACGGCACCATCGAAGCCAACAACGCCATGCAGCACTGCGATGTGTTGTTAGCCGTGGGCGCGCGGTTCGATGACCGCGTGATTGGCAACCCCAAACACTTCGCGCAAAACGAACGCAAGATCATTCACATTGACATCGATCCTTCCAGCATTTCCAAGCGCGTGAAGGTGGACATTCCCATCGTGGGCGATGTGAAAGATGTGCTGCTTGAAATGATCGAGATGATCAAAGAAGGCGGCGCCAAACCCGACGCCAATGCCTTGGCCGGTTGGTGGGAAACCATCGAAGGCTGGCGCAAGCGCGATTGCTTGAAATACGACCGCAGCAACACCGAAGTCATCAAGCCTCAGTATGTGATCGAGACCTTGCACAACATGACCAAGGGCACCGATACCTACATCACCTCTGATGTCGGTCAACACCAAATGTGGGCCGCGCAGTACTACGGCTTTGACGAACCCCGTCGTTGGATCAACTCCGGCGGCTTGGGCACCATGGGCGTGGGCATTCCTTACGCCATGGGCATCAAACTGGCCAAGCCTGACAGCGAAGTGTTTTGTGTGACGGGTGAAGGCTCGGTGCAAATGTGCATTCAAGAGTTGTCCACTTGTTTGCAATACAACACACCCATCAAAATTTTGGCTTTGAACAACCGCTACCTCGGCATGGTGCGTCAGTGGCAAGAGATTGAATACTCAGGCCGTTACAGCCACAGCTACATGGATGCGTTGCCCAACTTTGTGAAGTTGGCCGAGTCGTATGGTCATGTGGGCATGTTGATTGAGAAACCAGAAGATGTTGAGCCTGCGTTGCGTGAAGCCCGCAAGCTCAAAGACCGCACGGTGTTTTTAGACATTCGCACCGACCCTACCGAAAACGTGTTCCCCATGGTGCAAGCCGGCAAGGGCATCACCGAAATGCTGCTCGGCAGCGAAGATCTGTGAAGGGGAGGGGCGCTACATGAAACACATCATCTCTCTCATGCTTGAAAACGAACCCGGCGCGCTCTCACGCGTGGTCGGCTTGTTCTCTGCCCGTGGTTACAACATTGAATCGTTGACGGTGGCCCCCACCGAAGACGCCAGTCTGTCGCGCATGACCATCCAAACCCATGGTTCTGACGATGTGATTGAACAAATCACCAAACACTTGAACCGCTTGATCGAAGTGGTGAAAGTGGTCGACCTCACCGAAGGTGCTTACACCGAGCGCGAGCTCATGATGGTGAAGGTGCGTGCGGTGGGCAAAGAGCGCGAAGAAATGAAGCGCATGGCCGATATTTTTCGCGGTCGCATCATTGATGTGACTGAGAAAAGCTACACGATTGAATTGACGGGCGATATGGGTAAGAACGACGCGTTCTTAGAAGCCATCGACCGCAGTGCAATTTTGGAAACCGTTCGCACGGGCGCTTGTGGCATTGGCCGCGGTGAGCGCATCTTGCGTGTTTGATACAACCCCCTTTTTTATAAGATTTTTTAGGAGCGACCATGAAGGTTTATTACGACAAAGACTGTGATCTGAGCTTGATCAAAGGCAAAACTGTGGCCATCATTGGTTACGGTTCACAAGGCCACGCACACGCACAAAACTTGAACGACAGCGGCGTCAAAGTTGTGGTGGGTTTGCGCAAAGGCGGCGCATCGTGGGACAAAGTTGGCAAAGCCGGCTTGACCGTGATGGAAGTCAACGATGCTGTGAAAGCCGCTGATGTCGTCATGATCTTGTTGCCTGATGAACAAATCGCTGAGGTGTACAACAACAATGTGGCACCTAACATCAAAAAAGGCGCTTCGTTGGCATTTGCCCACGGCTTCAACATTCACTACAACCAAGTGGTACCCCGTGCCGATTTGGATGTGTGGATGGTCGCACCCAAGGCCCCTGGCCACACCGTGCGTAACACCTACACCCAAGGCGGTGGCGTGCCCCACCTCGTGGCAGTTCACCAAGACCAAAGCGGCAAAGCCCGCGACTTGGCATTGAGCTACGCCATGGCCAACGGTGGTGGCAAGGCCGGCATCATTGAAACCAACTTCAAAGAAGAAACCGAAACCGACTTGTTCGGCGAACAAGCCGTGTTGTGCGGTGGCGCGGTTGAATTGGTAAAAATGGGTTTCGAGACTTTGGTGGAAGCTGGTTACGCACCTGAAATGGCGTACTTCGAGTGCTTGCACGAGTTGAAGTTGATCGTTGACTTGATCTATGAAGGCGGTATCGCCAACATGAACTACTCGATCTCGAACAACGCTGAGTTTGGCGAATATGTGACAGGTCCTGAAGTGATCAACGAAGAGTCACGCAAAGCCATGCGTCACGCTTTGAAGCGCATTCAAGACGGTGACTACGCCAAGATGTTCATCCAAGAAGGTCGTTTGAACTATCCCAGCATGACCGCACGCCGTCGCAACACCGCCGATCACCAGATCGAAGTGGTGGGCGGCCAATTGCGCGCCATGATGCCTTGGATTGCCAAGAACAAATTGGTTGACCAATCACGCAACTGATTTTTTCAGTTCGATAGAAAAGGGCCACTTCGGTGGCCTTTTTCATGGCTGAAAGGTGTTCAGCCTTTACACTTAAGCGAAATTTTGCGGAGTCAACGATATGTCAGACCAACACGACCAAGCCGAGGTTGATGTGCCTCACAAGCCCAGAAAGGGCATCTATGTGTTGCCCAATCTGTTCACTTTGGCGGCCTTGTTTGGTGGTTTTTACGCCATTGTGATGGCCATGAACGACCGCTTCGAGATGGCGGCCATTGGCGTGTTCGCTGCCATGGTGCTCGACAGCTTAGACGGTCGAGTGGCGCGCATGACCAACACCCAAAGCGCCTTTGGCGAGCAGATGGACTCGTTGGCCGACATGGTGTCTTTTGGTGCGGCCCCTGCTTTGATTTCTTATGAATGGGCGCTCAAAGGCTTGGGCCGTTGGGGTTGGATGGCCGCGTTTGTTTACATTTCTTGCGCAGCCTTGCGTTTGGCGCGCTTCAATGTGAACACGGCGGTGGTCGATAAGCGCTACTTTCAAGGCTTGCCGTCACCCGCTGCAGCCGCTTTGGTGATGGGCTTTATTTGGTTGATGAACGAAATGGGTTATCAGGGCGCGGACATGGCTTGGGCGATGTTTGCTTTTTGCCTTTACTCTGGTTTGACCATGGTCACCAATGCGCCGTTTTACAGTTTCAAAGACGTGCGGATGAAAAAGAGCGTGCCCTTTGCAGTCATTGTGATGTTGGCCTTGACGATCGCCGTCATCAACATTCACCCACCTATTGTTTTGTTTGCTTTGTTTGTGATGTACGGACTGAGTGGCTATGTGTTGTATGCATGGCGCCGCGCCAAGGGCATGCAAACCAGCGTCATCAGCACCTCGACCGATGAGCCGGACGAGCAAGGTTTGCACAAATGAGACACCTGATTGACACAAAGGGTTTGGCTTTGTGCTAAATTCCAGACATGAACAAAATTTCGCTGGCTCTACTACTGCTATCCCCCAACGGGCGGAGTTGGTAGCGCACGCGCAAAAACCCCACAAGGCCCGTATGCACCCGCAACGGGCCTTTTGCTTTGGGGTTACACAAACGTTGCAGGTATTTGAGAGATACAAGGAGTTCTGACCATGACCGACAAGCTCATCATTTTTGACACCACTTTGCGCGACGGCGAACAGTCGCCCGGCGCTTCCATGACGCGCGATGAAAAGCTGCGCATTGCCCGCCAGTTGGAGCGCTTGAAGGTGGATGTCATTGAAGCCGGTTTTGCGGCCAGCTCCAATGGCGACTTCGAAGCGGTACAAGCCATTGCCAACGCTGTGAAAGACTCGACCATTTGCTCGCTTTCACGCGCCAATGACCGTGACATCAGTCGCGCTGCCGAGGCGCTCAAAGGTGCCAACCGTGCGCGCATTCACACCTTCATTGCCACGTCGCCCTTGCACATGGAAAAGAAGTTGCGCATGTCGCCTGAGCAAGTGCTCGAACAAGCCAAGCAGTCGGTGCGATTTGCCCGCAACTTGGTGGGTGATGTTGAGTTCAGCCCCGAAGACGGTTACCGCAGCGAGATGGACTTTTTGTGCCGCGTGCTTGAGGCAGTCATTGCCGAAGGTGCCACCACCATCAATGTGCCTGACACCGTGGGTTACGCCGTGCCCGAGTTGTATGGCAACTTCATCAAAACCTTGCGCGAACGCGTGCCCAACAGCGACAAAGCCATTTGGTCAGTGCATTGCCACAACGATTTGGGCATGGCCGTCGCCAACTCGTTGGCAGGTGTGAAGATTGGTGGCGCGCGCCAAGTGGAGTGCACCATCAACGGTTTGGGCGAACGTGCAGGCAACTGCTCATTAGAAGAAATCGTCATGGCGGTCAAAACCCGCAAAGACTATTTCAATTTGGAGCTCGGCATCGACACCAAACAAATCGTGCCTGCCAGCCGCATGGTCAGCCAAACCACCGGTTTTGTGGTGCAACCCAACAAAGCGGTGGTGGGGGCCAATGCGTTTGCGCATGCCTCAGGCATTCACCAAGACGGCGTGTTGAAAGCGCGCGATACCTACGAGATCATGCGCGCCGAAGATGTGGGTTGGAGTGCCAACAAAATTGTGTTGGGCAAACTCAGCGGTCGCAATGCATTCAAACAGCGCTTAGAAGACTTGGGCGTCGTGATGGAAAGCGAGAGCGACATCAACACAGCGTTTTCTAAGTTCAAAGAGTTGGCTGACCGCAAGAGCGAAATTTTTGACGAAGACATCTTGGCCTTGGTGAGCGAAGAGAGTGTGCAAAACTCAGACGAGCAGTTTGCTTTTGTGTCGTTGGCGCAGCACAGCGAAACAGGCGAGCGTCCGCATGCCAAAGTGGTGTTCACGGTGGCTGGTAAAGAAGTGCATGGTGCGTCTGACGGCAACGGGCCTGTGGATGCTTCGCTCAAAGCCATTGAATCGCATGTCAAGAGTGGTGCTGAAATGGTGCTGTACTCGGTCAACGCCATCAGCGGTTCCACCGAGAGCCAAGGTGAAGTAACTGTGCGATTGCAAAACAGCGGACGAGTGGTCAACGGTGTGGGCTCTGATCCTGACATCGTGGTGGCCTCTGCCAAAGCTTATTTGAGTGCGCTCAACAAGTTGCAAAGTAAGTCTGACCGGGTGGCTGCGCAAGGCTGATGATGCTGAGTTTTCAGGGTTAACCCCTGGTCTCAGCTGAGTTATCAAAAAAACCACGCAAGTCATTGATCTTGTGTGGTTTTTTCAATTTTTTTGATACACTCGTCGAAATTTTGTTTTTCAAGTCAAAGGATCTCCTCTTGAAACAACTGCTCGTTGCTACTTCTATCGGCTTGTTGGTCACTCTGGGTTCATTCAACGCACATGCTGCTGCGCCCGCCAAAAAACAGACCACCGCCCAAAAGCAAAAAAAGAATGTCATCAAGGCCCATATTCGCCGCAAAGGTGATGGTGG
>JBEGOM010000017.1:0-40404 GCA_041181985.1 Pseudomonadota bacterium
GCGATTGAAATGAACCGGCCCATGCTGCGGGCCACCAACACGGGAGCCACGGCCATCATCAATGCACAAGGGGTGGTGACACACCGTTTGCCTAGCGCGGTCAAGGCCACGCTGACGGCAGAGGTGCATGGGGTGGAGGGTGCCGTCACGCCCTATGCACAGTGGGTATCGGCCTATGGCTTGTGGCCTTTGTGGTTGCTGGGTTTGGCTTGTGTGATGGGCGCGGGCTGGGTGGGTTATCAGGCGCGCCATGGCCATCGCCGCTTCGCGCCGTAAAATGTAGGGTTGCAGGCATGTGGCCCTGCTGCCTTGTTTGGCGGGTTGATCACTCGCCTCGGTTGTTATGCTGACTTTTCAACAAATTATTCTCAAGCTCCAGTCTTATTGGGACGCGCAAGGTTGTGCCTTGTTGCAACCCTATGACATGGAGGTCGGTGCTGGCACCTCGCACACCGCTACATTTTTGCGTGCGATTGGCCCTGAGCCTTGGAAGGCGGCGTATGTGCAGCCCAGCCGTCGACCCAAAGATGGTCGCTATGGTGAGAACCCCAACCGTTTGCAGCATTACTACCAATACCAAGTGGTGTTGAAGCCCGCACCAAGCAACATTCTTGAGTTGTATTTGGGCTCGTTAGAAGCGCTTGGTTTTGATTTGAAGAAAAACGACATCCGTTTTGTGGAAGACGATTGGGAAAACCCAACGCTGGGTGCGTGGGGCTTGGGTTGGGAAGTGTGGCTCAACGGCATGGAGGTGACGCAGTTCACTTACTTCCAGCAAGTGGGTGGCATTGATTGCAAACCGATCACGGGCGAAATCACCTATGGGTTGGAACGGTTGGCGATGTATTTGCAAGGCGTGGATAACGTTTACAACTTGCAGTGGACCGATGGTCTGACCTATGGCGATGTGTACAAACAAAACGAGGTGGAGCAATCGACCTACAACTTTGAACACAGCGATGCCGAGTTTTTGTTCACCGCATTTAGCGCCTATGAAAAACAAGCGCAGCATTTGATGGGTGAGCAACTCGCTTTGCCTGCGTACGAACAAGTGCTGAAGGCGGCACACACCTTTAATTTGTTGGATGCACGCGGTGCCATCAGCGTGACCGAGCGTGCGGCCTACATTGGGCGCATTCGCAATTTAGCGCGTGCTGTGGCGCAAAGCTATTACGAGAGTCGCGAGCGTTTGGGCTTTCCGATGGCGCCGCGCGAGTGGGTGGACAACATGACCAAAAAAGCAGCGTGAGAGAACAAGAACATGAGCACGCAAAATTTATTGATTGAACTGTTTGTGGAAGAACTGCCGCCCAAGGCATTGCAAAAATTGGGCGACGCGTTTTCCAATGTGTTGTTTGAACAACTCAAAGCGCAAGGATTGACGGCGGCTTCTTCGCAAGTGACACCTTATTCATCACCGCGCCGTTTGGCGGCGCACATCACCGATGTGTTGGCGTTGGCGGCAGATCGTGCGGTGCAACAAAAGCTGATGCCTGTGACGGTAGGCTTGGATGCAAATGGTCAAGCCACACCGGCGTTGCTAAAAAAACTGCAAGCCTTGGGTGCAGGGCCTGAGGCTGTGGCGCAATTGAAGCGTGCACCAGACGGCAAAGCCGAAGCTTTGTTTTATGACAGCGTGGTCAAAGGTGCGAGCTTGGTGCAGGGTTTGCAAAAAGCCTTGGACGAAGCGATTGCGAAATTGCCCATTCCCAAAGTGATGAGCTATCAGTTGGAAACCGATTGCGAATTGCCGGGCTGGAGCAGTGTGAATTTTGTGCGACCTGCACACCGGTTGGTGGCTTTGCATGGCAGCACGGTGGTGCCGGTGAAGGCCTTGGGCTTGTCGGCGGGTAACAGCACGCAAGGGCATCGCTTTGAAGCGAAAGTGGCGACGGTGGTGTTGACGCATGCAGACAGTTATGCGCAAACTTTGGCCCAAGACGGTGCAGTGATTGCGAGCTTCACCGAGCGCCGCGCAGAGATTGCGCGACAGTTGCAAGCGGCGGCTGCCAAAGTGGGCGGTGGTGTGCGTGCGATTGACGATGCTGCTTTACTAGATGAAGTGACGGCGTTGGTTGAGCGACCCAATGTGTTGGTGTGTGCGTTTGAAAAGCAGTTTTTGGATGTGCCGCAAGAGTGCCTGATTTTGACGATGAAGGCGAACCAAAAATATTTTCCGCTGCTCGATGCCGCTGGCAAATTGACGCATCAGTTTTTGGTGGTGAGCAACATCACGCCAGATGACGCGAGTGCGGTGGTGGGTGGTAACGAGCGTGTGGTGCGCCCGCGTTTGGCCGATGCCAAGTTTTTCTTTGACCAAGACCGCAAGAAAACATTGGCCTCGCGCGTGGAAGGTTTGGGCAAGGTGGTGTACCACAACAAGTTGGGCACCCAAGGTGAACGCACCGAGCGCGTGCGTGCGATTGCCAAAGCGATTTCCGCTTTGTTGCCGCAAAGCAAAGAGGCCGCGTTTGTGCAAGCGGTAGACACGGCTGCGCAATTGGCCAAGACCGATTTGTTGACCGATATGGTGGGTGAGTTTCCAGAGTTGCAAGGCATCATGGGTGGCTACTATGCGCGCCACGATGGTTTGGGTGACGAGGTGGCGCATGCGATTGAAGACCACTACAAGCCGCGCTTTGCAGGCGATGCGTTGCCACGCAACACGGTGGGTTTGGTGGTGGCGTTGGCCGACAAGCTCGAAACATTGGTGGGCATGTTTGGCATTGGCAATTTGCCAACCGGTGACAAAGACCCGTTTGCTTTGCGTCGCCACGCCTTGGGTGTGGTGCGCATGTTGAGCGACGCAGGTTTGGCTTTGTCGCTGGATGATTTGCTGGCGCAAGCAGTGCCTGTGTTTGGCGACAAGATTGCCGATCCACGCGAGGCATTGAGTGCGTTTGTGTATGACCGTTTGTCGGGCAATTTGCGCGAGCAAGGTTACACCGCACAAGAAGTGGAAGCGGTGCTGGCCTTGCGTCCACAGCGTTTGAGCGATGTGCCGCTGCGTTTGACAGCGGTGCGCGCGTTTGCAGCTTTGCCAGAGAGCCAAGCGCTGGCTGCGGCGAATAAACGCATTGGCAATATTTTGAAGAAGGCACCCGAGGTGGATGGCCATGTGAGCGAGGTGTTGCTCAAAGAGCCTGCCGAGGTGGCGTTGTACCAAGCGATGAAACAAGTGACGCCACAAGCGCAAGCGCAGTGGGAGGCAGGTGACTACACCGCGTCACTCAAAACTTTGTCGGTGTTGCGTGAACCAGTGGATGCATTCTTTGACGGCGTGATGGTGAATGCCGAAGAAATGGATGTGCGATTGAACCGTCAGGGCTTGCTCAAGAGTTTGCACCTGGCGATGAATCGCGTGGCTGATTTGTCTTGCTTGGCTTCTTGAACACGGTCAACCCATGATCACCAAACTTGTCATTCTGGACCGCGACGGCACCATCAACCAAGACAGTGATGACTATGTGAAGTCAGCTGACGAATGGATGCCACTGCCCGGTGCGCTAGAAGCGATTGCGCGTTTGAACCACGCGGGATGGCATGTGGCGGTGGCGTCTAACCAATCCGGGTTGGGGCGTGGTTTGTTTGATGTGGCGGCGTTGAATGCGATGCACAGCAAGATGCACAAATTGTTGGCAACGGCAGGCGGAAGAATTGATGCGGTGTTTTATTGCCCGCATAGCCCAGATGAAGCATGCAACTGTCGCAAGCCTGCATCTGGTTTGTTTGAACAAATTGGTGAACGCTACGGCATGGATTTGACGGGCATTCACACCGTGGGGGACACGCCGCGCGATTTGGTGGCGGGTTCTTCTGTGGGATGTGTGCCGCATTTGGTGCTGACCGGCAAGGGCGAGAAGTGGCGTGGTCAAACTTTGCCTGCTGATTTTCCAGAGGGCACGCGTGTGCACAACGATTTGTCGGCGTTTGCAGATTGGTTGTTAGAGCAACCCGAATCACACACCAAACCCGCTGGTAAAGCTGCGAACAAAGCAGGAGCGTTGTCGTGAGTTGGTTGCTGGCTTTGCTGCGCTCCACTGTGCACATGGTGTTCATGTTTTTGACGGTCATGCCTTACGCGATGATGATTGTGTTGGCATCGCTCTTTGGGGCGTCGGGCAAAAAGTTGTATGTGTGCGCGCAACGCTGGTTGAGTTTGAGCATTGCGGCGGCGCGAGTGATCATGGGCATTCGCTACGAGATACACGGCTATGAAAATTTGCCCGTGGGTGAAACCAGCCCAGCGATTTTGTTGGTCAAGCACCAATCGACCTATGAAACATTTTTGATGCCTGCCATCATGCCGCACCCCTTGGCATATGTGTTCAAGCGCGAGTTGTTGTATGTGCCGTTTTTTGGTTGGGCGATTGGCAAGCTCGACATGATTCACATTGACCGCAGTCAGCGCGCCAAAGCGTTTGCCAAAGTGGTAGAGCAAGGTAAAGCGCTGTTGGCAAAGGGCGTGTGGGTGATCATGTTTCCTGAAGGTACGCGCATTCCACGTGGGCAGCGTGGTACCTACAAAAGTGGTGGCACACGTTTGGCGGTGGCCACCGGTGCGCCTGTGATTCCGGTGGCAGTGACCTCTGCCAAGTGTTGGCCGCGCCGTGCGTTTGTGAAATTTCCAGGCGTGGTGGATGTGTCGATTGGCCAACCCATTTCAAGCGCGGGCCGTGATGCAGATGAGTTGATGCGCGAAGTTGAAAACTGGATTGAAGCTGAAATGCGGCGACTCGATCCACAGGCCTACCAAAGCTGAGACCTGACCTATGAGCGGCTTGATGCAACTGGTGCTTGATTTGTTTGAATCGCCAGCCATTCAGGGTCCTCAACCTCCTGCTGAATCGTTGCCTCAAGTGTTGCCGCGTGCTTGCTATGTGCACCCGCGGGCTTCGCGTCGCATTCAACTGGGACATACCGATGTGGCTTATGCGTTTCGTCGTGCCAAACGGCGCACGATTGGCATGGCTGTGGGCCCTGATGGGTTGGAGGTGAGTGCGCCGCGTTGGGTGAGTGTGGGCGAGGTGGAGTTGGCGCTGCGCGAAAAAGCCGATTGGATTGCGCGCAAATTGGTTGAGATGGATGAGCGCCAACAGCAACTCGGTGCGGCGCGCATTGATTGGCGTGATGGTGTGGTCATTCCCTATTTGGGCAATGACTTGCAAGTGGTGTTGGACTCGACCCAAGCTTTGAAAAAAGGCGCCGCACATTTGGACGGTGCGGTGTTGCGCTTGGGGTTGCCGATGCATGCCGATGCCGCACAAATTCGCGACGCTGCGCAAGCGTGGTTGATGCGCCAGGCCAAGCTGTTGTTCACGCAACGGTTGGATCACTTCGCGCCGCAGTTGCAAGTGCAGTGGCGCAAGTTGTCGCTCAGCAGTGCGGCAACGCGCTGGGGCAGCGCGGGCGCTGATGGCGGCATTCGTTTGAACTGGCGTTTGATTCACCACAAGCTCGACATCATTGACTATGTGGTGGCGCATGAGTTGAGCCATTTGCGCGTGATGAACCACAGCCCACAGTTTTGGGAAACCGTGGAGAGCGTGGTGCCCGATTACGCCAAGCGGCGGCGGGTGTTGCGCGAGCAGATGTTGCCGCCTTGGGGTTGAGGTTTGATGCAGCTTGGTCGGGGCATTTACGCTCAGCGAATTTGCCGTCATAATTGACGCTTACGTAAACGTAAACCTTTTCAAACGGGCAGACATGGCCACCACCTACACCATCAGCGATTTGGCGCGTGAGTTTGACCTCACCACCCGAGCCATCCGTTTTTACGAAGACATGGGTTTGTTGCAACCTGAGCGCTCAGGGCCCGGTGGACGCAACCGCGTGTATAGCCACCGCGACCGCACGCGGTTGAAGTTGACCTTGCGAGCCAAACGTTTGGGCTTGTCATTGACCGAGGCCAAAGACTTGATCGACATGTACGACAGCCCGCGTGACACCGGACCACAGTTGCAAAAATTTTTGGTGGTGCTGGCCGATCACAAACGTCAACTTGAAGCGCAGATGGCAGAAATTCAAGCCAACTTGGATGAAGTGAAAGTACACGAGAAAGAAGCGCGCAATTTGCTGGCCAAGCAAACGACGAAGCCTGCGTCAAACAGCAAAGCGATCAAGGTGGGGGCTAAAGCATGAGCCATACCAAAACCAATGATGTGGGCATAGGCGGCGACAAAGATGCAAACCATGTGTCACAACAAGAAGCCGCTGCGTTGCACGCGCGCATTGAAGCGAGCTTTGTGCGTCAAGGCATGATGAAACATTTGGGTGCGCGCTTGGTGTCGGTGGCGCCCGGTGAAGTAGAAATTGCCTTGCCCTATTCAGAGCGGGTGACGCAACAACAAGGTGGTTACCACGGCGGTGCAACCGGTGCTTTGGCTGACATTGCGGCAGGTTATGCAGGTTTGACCCTGGCTGCAGAAGGTCAAGAGGTGACCACGGTGGAATACAAAATCAATTTTTTAGCCGCTTTTCAAGGGGGCGAATTGCGTGCGCGTGGCAAGGTGGTGCGTGCGGGCAAACGTTTGATCATCACCACGGCTGAAGTGGTGCATTTGGATGACGATGGCGGTGAGTCGCCTTGTGCCTTGATGCAGCAAACCTTGGCCACGGTGAAGCAAACCTATTGACGACGTAGATGTGATAAATGTCAAGCAATGCATTGAACGAAACACATTTGACACAACGCATTTGTCGCAAAGCAAACATGACATGAGTACGCGAACTGGAGAAACAGCATGAACAATTTACCCGGACTGAATTTTCAACTCGGCGAAGACATTGACGCCTTGCGCGATGCGGTGCGCGATTTTGCGCAAGCAGAAATTGCACCGCGTGCAGCTGAGATTGATCACAACGACCAGTTCCCCATGGACCTCTGGCGCAAGATGGGTGACTTGGGTGTTCTGGGCATCACCGTGGGCGAAGAATACGGTGGCGCCAACATGGGCTACCTCGCGCACATGATTGCGATGGAAGAAATTTCGCGTGCATCTGCGAGCGTGGGGTTGAGCTATGGCGCACACAGCAATTTGTGTGTGAACCAAATCAAGCGCAATGGCAACGATGCGCAACGTCAAAAGTATTTGCCCAAGCTCATCACCGGTGAACATGTGGGTGCGTTGGCGATGTCTGAGCCCGGTGCGGGCAGCGATGTGATCAGCATGAAGTTGAAGGCCGAGGACAAGGGCGGTTACTACTTGCTCAACGGCAGCAAGATGTGGATCACCAACGGGCCGGATGCGGACACCTTGGTGGTGTATGCCAAGACCGAGCCTGAATTGGGTGCGCGTGGCGTGACTGCGTTTTTGATAGAAAAAGGCATGAAAGGTTTTTCAATCGCACAAAAACTCGACAAGCTCGGTATGCGTGGCAGCCACACCGGTGAATTGGTGTTCAACAATGTGGAAGTGCCTGAAGCCAATATTTTGGGTGGCTTGAACAACGGTGCGAAAGTGCTGATGAGTGGTTTGGACTATGAACGTGCGGTGTTGACCGGTGGGCCGTTGGGCATCATGCAATCGGTGATGGACAACGTGATTCCCTACATTCACGACCGCAAACAGTTTGGTCAGAGCATTGGTGAGTTTCAACTCATCCAAGGCAAGGTGGCCGACATGTACACCGTGCTGCAAGCGGGCCGTTCGTTTGCCTACACCGTGGCCAAAAACCTCGATCTGTTGGGCACAGACCATGTGCGCCAAGTGCGCAAAGACTGTGCGAGCGTGATTTTGTGGTGCGCCGAAAAAGCCACTTGGATGGCGGGCGAGGGCGTGCAAATTTTTGGTGGCAATGGCTACATCAACGAATACCCCTTGGGTCGTTTGTGGCGCGATGCCAAGCTGTATGAAATTGGTGCGGGCACCAGCGAAATTCGCCGCATGTTGATTGGGCGGGAGTTGTTTGCTGAAACCTGTTGATCGACTTGGCGTACAACGACAATACACAACATGACCACACAACTTCAACACCTATTTGACAACAACCGCGAATGGGCGGCGCGCATGGAGCGCGAGACGCCTGGCTTTTTCAGCCATTTGGCGAATCAGCAAAACCCCAAGTACCTCTGGATTGGTTGCTCTGATAGCCGCGTACCGGCCAACCAAATCACGGGCTTAGATCCTGGTGAAGTATTTGTGCACCGCAATGTGGCCAATGTGGTGGTGCACTCCGATTTGAATGCGCTGTCGGTCATTCAATACGCGGTTGATGCGTTGAAGGTCGAGCACATCATGGTGGTGGGTCACTACGGTTGCGGTGGCGTGTTGGCAGCGACGCGCGGCACGCGCATTGGTTTGGCGGACAACTGGTTGCGCCATGTGCAAGATGTGCGTTTGCGTCACCGTCAACGTTTGAACCATTTGCCACAAGAGGTGTTGGAAAACACCATGTGCGAGATGAATGTGATTGAACAAGTTGGTAACGTGGCGTTGTCCAATGTGATGCAAGACGCTTGGGGTCGTGGTCAGAAGGTGACGGTGCACGGTTGGATTTATGGTGTGTCAGATGGCTTGGTGAAAGACCTCGATGTGAGCATGAGCTCATCGGGTGAAGTGGTGGATGTGTTTCGCCGTGCTTTCAAGCGTTACCCAAGAGGAATGTGACGCTCACTAGAGCGTGGGTGTGATTTTTAATTGAGGAGTGTTTATGTCGAATCAAAACGATCCCGTGGTCATCGTCAGTGCAGCGCGCACACCGATGGGCAGTTTTCAAAGTGACTTCGCCAGTTTGGCGGCTCATGATTTGGGTGGTGTGGCCATCCAGGCCGCCGTTGAACGTGCGGGTGTGAAGCCTGAACTCGTGACCGAAGTGTTGTTTGGCAATTGCTTGATGGCCGGACAAGGCCAAGCACCTGCGCGTCAAGCGGCGTTCAAAGGCGGTTTGCCCAAGAGTGCTGGCGCGGTGACCTTGTCAAAAATGTGTGGCTCGGGCATGCGTGCTGCCATGTTTGCGCACGACATGTTGTTGGCTGGCACGCACGAGGTGTTGGTGGCGGGTGGCATGGAGAGCATGACCAACGCACCGTATTTGTTGCCCAAAGCACGCGGTGGTTATCGCATTGGTCACGACCGTATTTTTGACCACATGATGTTGGACGGTTTGGAAGACGCTTACGAACCCGGTCGCAGCATGGGCACCTTTGGTGAAGACTGCGCCGCGAAATACAACTTCTCGCGCGCTGAACAAGACGCGTTTGCCACCGCCAGTGTGCAGCGCGCTCAAGCAGCGATTGCTTCGGGTGCGTTTGAGAAAGAAATTGCACCGGTGACGGTGAAGGGCCGCGCAGGGGACACAGTGATTGCCAAGGATGAAGGCCCCGGCAAAATCAAACTCGACAAAATTCCGGCGTTGAAACCTGCGTTCAAAAAAGACGGCACCATCACGGCAGCGTCAAGCTCATCGATCAACGACGGTGCCGCGGCAATGGTGTTGATGCGCGAGAGCACGGCGAAGAAATTGGGTTGCAAACCATTGGCGCGCATCGTCAGCCACGCCACTCACGCACAAGAGCCAGAATGGTTTGCCACAGCGCCTGTGGGTGCGTCGCAACAAGCGTTGAAGAAAGCCGGTTGGTCGGTGGCTGATGTGGATTTGTGGGAAGTCAACGAAGCCTTTGCGGTGGTGCCCATGGCCTTGATGAAAGAGCTGAATGTGCCGCACGACAAAGTGAATGTGAATGGCGGTGCTTGCGCTTTGGGACACCCGATTGGTGCATCGGGTGCGCGCATCATGGTGACCTTGATCCATGCCTTGCAAGCACGTGGTTTGAAAAAAGGTTTGGCTACGCTGTGCATTGGCGGCGGCGAAGGCACAGCGGTGGCGCTTGAGTTGATCGCTTGATGACAACCGTTCTGATCATCGGCGCATCGCGCGGCATTGGTTTGGAGTTGGTGCGGCAATACCGCGCCGACAACTGCCGCGTGATCGCCACGGCGCGCGATGATGCGGGCTTGCAAGCCCTACAAGCGTTGGGCGCACAAGCCCTGCGCGTGGATGTGGCGAAGCCCGCCAGTGTGAGCGCGCTCGACTGGCAACTCGATGGCGAAAAAATTGACATCGCGTTGTATGTTGCGGGTGTGGTGGACCGTGCAAGTGCAAAAACACCACCCACACAAGAAACCTTTGACCATGTGATGCATGCCAATGTGATGGGCGCCATGATGGTGGTGCCGCAAGTGGCAACCAAGGTGGAAGAGGCCAACGGTGTGTTTGCATTTTTCAGCAGCCAAATGGGCAGTTTGCAAAACACCCGCAGCAGCGATGCGGCTTTGTATCGCATCAGCAAAGCAGCGCTCAACATGGTCGTGCGCACAGCGCAGCACGACTACCCACGTGCGCGCATGGTTGCGGTGCATCCGGGCTGGGTGCAAACCGACATGGGTGGCATGCAAGCCACATTGACGCCCACGCAAAGCGTGACGCAATTGCGCCAAACATTGGCCGCAGTGACCGATGCACACAAGGGGCAATTTTTGTCATATGACGGCACGCCTTTGCCTTGGTGATTTGGCTCGGTGGTGTAGAAGATTTGAAATGAATTGAACGAACAGGATTTGTATGTTGCTCACACCTGACCAAGAAATGATCCGCGATGCTGTGCGCGATTTTTCGCAGCAAGAATTGTGGCCAAACGCGGCGCGTTGGGACAAAGAACAAACCTTTCCGCATGAGGTGCACAAGGGCTTGGCGGCATTGGGCGCGTATGGCATTTGCGTGCCTGAAAACTTGGGTGGCGCAGGTTTGGACTACCTCACCTTGGCGTTGGTGTTAGAAGAAATTGCGGCCGGCGACGGTGGTACCAGCACCGCCATCAGCGTGACCAATTGCCCGGTGAATGCCATTCTGATGCGCTACGGCAACGAGGCGCAACAAAAGAAGTGGCTCACACCGCTGGCGCAGGGCGAGATGCTGGGTGCGTTTTGTTTGACCGAGCCTCATGTGGGCTCAGACGCATCTGCTTTGCGCACCACGGCGGTGAAGCAGGGCGACGACTATGTGATCAACGGCGTGAAGCAATTCATCACCAGCGGCAAGAACGGCCATGTGGCGATTGTGATTGCGGTGACCGACAAAGGTGCTGGCAAAAAAGGCATGAGCGCATTCATCGTGCCCACCAACTTGGCTGGATATCAAGTGGCACGCTTGGAAGAAAAATTGGGCCAGCACAGCAGCGACACCGCGCAGATCAACTTTGACAATTGCCGTGTGCCTGCAGAGAACTTGATCGGTGCTGAGGGCGAAGGCTACAAGATTGCTTTGTCTGCGCTCGAAGGCGGGCGCATTGGCATTGCCGCGCAAAGCATTGGCATGGCACGCAGTGCGTTTGAGGTGGCATTGCAATACAGCAAAGACCGCGAGAGTTTTGGCACCGCCATCTTCAACCACCAAGCGGTGGGTTTTCGTTTGGCCGAATGCGCTACGCAGTTAGAAGCGGCGCGTCAACTGATGTACCACGCAGCCGCTTTGCGCGATGCAGGATTGCCTTGCTTGAAAGAGGCGGCCATGGCCAAATTGTTTGCGAGCGAAACCGCTGAAAAAGTGTGCAGCGCAGCCATTCAAACTTTGGGTGGCTATGGTGTGGTGAGCGATTTTCCGGTGGAGCGCATTTACCGTGATGTGCGTGTGTGCCAAATTTACGAAGGCACCAGCGATGTGCAAAAAATCATCATTCAGCGGGCGTTGGCTTAAGCGCCATTGATCATCCGATGGCGTGGGCATTGGGTCTGCATCACAATGCCAGTACACACTAGGAGTTCACCATGTCATTTGCCAGCACCCATGTTGCCACTTTGTTGCGTTATGGCGGCATCAGCTTCATTGCTGGCGCGGTAAACCATGGTATGTTCAGTGAAACACGTTCAGCCATCACCGCCGCTTTTGGTGTGGTGTTTTATTTGGTCGGTTCATGGTTAGACATGCGTTTGCAAACCGATGAAAAAATGGGTTGGGCTGATGTGCTCGGCGTGGGGATTGTGTCTTCGGTAGGCCTGGGTTTTTTCACGGGCGGTCTGCAGCATTTTCCTGATTCACCCGAGCGCAGTGTGTGGGTGGTGCCGCTGGGTTTTGTGCTGAGTTTGGTAGCGATGTATTGGATGGCGTGGCGCTCGCGCACCTCGGTGAAATCGTTGTTGGTGTATGGGGTGTTGTCCTGCGCGGTGGTGATGGCGGCATCATGGTTGGCTTGGAACGCGTTGAAAGACCAGACGACAGACGCTCATGATCATGGTGCGGCACATGGCACATCTGCTCACGATCATGCGCAGGATCATGCGCCTTCAACACCGACAAACGCAGCCCCAACGCGCACGGTCACTCTGACCTTGGGGGATGACATGCGCTTTTCCCCTGCCAACTGGCACGCCACGGCGGGTGAGACGGTGCGCATCGAAGTGGTTAACCTTGGCAAAATGCGCCACGAATTGGTGCTGGGCACTGAGGGAGAATTGAAAGCGCATGCACAAGAGATGAAGCAAGCTTCTTCAAGCCACAAACACCATGGGCCCAATGTGTTGTCGTTGGCGGCGGGTGCGCGTGGTGTGCTGACTTGGACTTTCACCGATGCAGGTGTTGTGCAGATGGCCTGCTTTGAGCCCGGACATTACGAAGCTGGCATGCGTGGCACGATTTCTGTGTTGCCTTGAGAGGCCTTGTGTCAATACCAGTGCGCGACACTCAGCCTTGCCCTTGTGGGCAGGTTGAGTCAACAAGCAAAACCGGTGTGAAAACCTATGCCAATTGCTGCGGTCGGTTTGTCGATCATTTTGAAGATACAGCTGCACCCGATGCAGAGCATTTGATGCGTTCGCGCTACAGCGCCTTTGTACATGCTCATGCTGCGTATTTGTTAAACACCTGGCACAGCAGCACCCGACCTGAGTCGTTGACATTTGAGCGAGATGTGAAATGGTTGGGGCTACAAGTGCGTGACCATCAAATCACATCAGACAACACCGCCGAGGTGGAGTTTGTGGCGCGCTACCGTGTGGCTGGCAAAGCAGTGCGCTTGCATGAGCGCAGCCGATTTGTGCGCGAAGCAGGGCGTTGGTTGTATCTGGATGGTGACCTGCGCGCCTGAGGGATCGTGCGTGAACATTGACGAACATTCGCGACAGGCTGTGTTTTCACTGCATCGATAATGTACCCATGACATTTGAAGCCTTGTTGTTTGATTGTGATGGTGTGTTGGTTGACAGCGAAGCCATCACCTGTGGTGTGCTGCGCGACATGTTCGAGGAGCTGGGTTGGCGCATGAGCTTGCAAGAATGCATGGCGCATTTTGTGGGGCACACCGTGCGCACACGCAAAGAATTGATCGAAGCCCATACCGGTGTGCCCTTCACCGAGGACTGGCTGCAAACTTTTTATGCGCGCCGCAATGTGCGCTTGGAAAACGAAATTCAAGCCATTGCCGATGTGCACGATGCCTTGCAATTTGTGCGTCAACATTGGGGCGAACAGATGGCGTGTGCTTCAGGCGCAGACCGTTTCAAAATCAACTTGATGCTCAAAAAAGTGGGCTTGTTTGAATTTTTCGACGGTCGCATTTTCAGCGGTCACGAAGTGCCCAACAGCAAGCCCTTTCCGGATGTGTATTTGGCAGCGGCCGCTTTTTTGAACAAGGCACCTGAGCGTTGCCTAGCGATTGAAGACACACCCACCGGTGTGTTGGCCGGTGTGGCCGCGGGTGCTGAGGTGTGGGGCTATGCCGAGCATGGTCAAGCTGATGTGTTGCGCGACGCGGGCGCTGCACAGGTGTTCACCCGCATGACCGAGCTACCGTTGTTGCTGACGAAACGCCTCGGGTGATTGACCTGTCCAGCCTTTGAAGGCTCGGATAAAACTTTTTTCGTTTTGAAACCCTGCCGCTTGCGCGATTTGTTTGATGGCGCGTGACGTGCGTTGCAATTGTTGAATGGCGACTTCACGTCGCACGGCATCTTTGAGTTGTTGCAAGGTGGCGCCTTCTTCTTTGAGTTGTCGGTGCAGTGTGCGCGATGACATGTTGAGCCATGCCGCCAAGTCGTCAGCGTTGCGGCTGTGCTCTGGGTGTTGCGCTAATGTTTGACGCACTTTTTCAACCAACAAACGGTCGCGCCGATAAGGACGAATAGTCAATAACAATGCGCGGTCTAGCATGTGTTGCAATGCGGTTTCATCACGGCGTATGGGCAGTTGAAGATAGCCCGCATCAAATTGCAAGCTGTGTTGATCGGCTTCAAATATGGTAGGCCCATCGAACAACACGCGATAGCTTGGGTGGTGGCTGGGTGCTTTGAAACGCAAGGTGGTGTGTTGCAGTGAGATGCGCGAGTCGGTTAACCAACAAGACACGCCCAAAGCATTGCGCAACACCGACACCACACAAAACTCTTGCCAAGCACTTAAGGGTCGTAGTTCTGTCAATTTCAAATGGGCCACGCCTTGGTGCTCGCTCACTTGCAACGCAATGGTTTGGGTGAGCAAATTGTGGTGACGGCACCATCGCTTCAGGGCTACACCCAAATTGGGGGCGGTGAGCGAGGCGCGCACCAACATGCCATAACTGCCCCAAGGCAAGCGTCGCTCAAACCAGCCCAACGCTTCGTCGTCTAAAGCTTGCATGGCGGTGGCAGACAGCACCTCCATTTGCAAGGCTGTGACGCGGGCGTTTTTTTGCTGCAATAGTTTTGGCTCGATTTGTGCCTTTTCGAGTGCTGCCCTTGGTGACAAGCCTCGCGCCTCATAGGCACGCACGATGGCTTGGATGAATGCGATAGGGGTCTCTTCTTTTCCCTTATTCAGTAGTGGATAAGGGAAATCGCTGGTGGCGCGGTTGGTCATGGGGCGTTAGGCGGTGGCGACGATGGCGTTGAGGGGGGGAAGACAAGTTCAAGCTTAATTGTGGCAGGATTTGCAACCAATGTGTCTTGCATGGTTGGGGCCCAAGCCCTACCCTAAGGGCTTGCTTAGAACCTGTGAGACCGCCATGGCCTTGTTGCACACCCAACTCAACCCACGCTCTGCTGACTTTGCCGCCAACGCCTCTGCCATGCGTGCATTGGTCGACGACTTGACCGCACACATTGAAAAAGTAGCGGTCGGCGGCGGTGAATCTGCGCGCGCCAAACACACCGCACGCGGTAAGTTGTTGCCTCGCGACCGTGTGCAAATGTTGCTCGACCCCGGCACCCCCTTTTTAGAAGTGGCGCCATTGGCGGCGCTCAACATGTACAACAACGACGCGCCGTGTGCGGGCTTGATCGCCGGCATTGGCCGTGTGAACGGCGTGGACTGCATGATTGTTTGTAACGACGCCACGGTGAAGGGCGGTACCTACTACCCCTTGACGGTGAAGAAACATTTGCGTGCGCAAGAAATCGCGCAGCAAAACCATTTGCCGTGCATTTATTTGGTGGACTCTGGTGGTGCTAATTTGCCCAACCAAGATGAAGTGTTTCCAGACCGCGATCACTTTGGCCGCATCTTCTTCAACCAAGCCAATATGAGTGCGCAAGGCATCGCACAAATTGCAGTGGTGATGGGCAGTTGCACTGCTGGTGGCGCGTATGTGCCTGCGATGAGCGATGAAACCATCATCGTGAAAAACCAAGGCACGATTTTTTTAGGCGGCCCACCGTTGGTGAAAGCCGCCACAGGTGAAGTTGTGACGGCAGAAGATTTGGGCGGTGGCGATGTACACACCCGTTTGTCGGGCGTGGCCGATCATTTGGCGCAAAACGATTTACATGCTTTGAGCTTGGCGCGCCAAGTGGTGAAAAACTTGAATGCGCAAAAGCAACCCAGCATCGCCACCCACACGCCTGTGCCGCCGAAATACGATGCGCAAGAGTTGTATGGCGTGATACCGACCGACACACGCAAACCGTTTGATGTGCGCGAAATCATTGCGCGCATTGTGGATGGTTCAGAGTTTGACGAATTCAAAGCACGCTTCGGTACCACTCTGGTGTGTGGCTTTGCACGCATCGAAGGCATGCCGGTGGGCATCATCGCCAACAACGGCATTTTGTTCAGTGAGTCGGCATTGAAAGGCGCGCACTTCATTGAGCTGTGTTGTCAGCGCAAAACGCCGTTGGTGTTTTTGCAAAACATCACTGGCTTCATGGTGGGGCGCAAGTATGAAAACGAAGGCATCGCACGCAACGGGGCCAAGATGGTGACAGCAGTGGCCACTGCGGCGGTGCCCAAGTTCACCGTCATCATTGGTGGCAGTTTTGGTGCAGGCAACTACGGCATGTGTGGCCGCGCCTACAGCCCACGCTTTTTGTGGATGTGGCCCAACGCACGCATCAGCGTGATGGGCGGCGAACAAGCGGCGAGTGTGTTGGCCACTGTGAAGCGAGATGGCATTGAAGCCAAAGGCGGGCAGTGGAGCTCAGACGAAGAGGCCGCGTTCAAAACACCCATCAAAGAGCAATACGAACACCAAGGCCACCCCTACTACGCCACCGCTCGTTTGTGGGACGACGGTGTGATCGACCCTGCCGACACACGACGTGTGTTGGCATTGGGTTTGAGTGCATCGTTGAATGCGCCTATCGAAGACACCAAGTTTGGTTTGTTCCGCATGTAAGAGGCTACGCATGACTGCATTGACCCAAACCACACAAGGTGCTATTCGCACCATCACCCTTTCGCGCCCCGATGTGCGCAACGCATTCAATGACGAAGTGATTGCTGAGTTGAAAGCGGCGTTTGAAGACGCGGGCCAAGCCAACGGTGTGCGGTGCGTGGTGCTGGCCGCAGAAGGGCCCGCGTTTTGCGCGGGTGCGGATTTGAATTGGATGCGTCGCATGGCCGACTACACGCGCGACGAAAATTTGGCAGATGCCGGTTGTTTGGCAGACATGCTGCAGACGATTTACACCTGTCCTAAGCCCACCATCGCACGCGTGCAGGGTGATGTGTTTGCAGGTGGTGTGGGTTTGGTGGCGGCGTGCGACATGGCGATCAGCGTTGACACAGCCACTTATTGTTTGAGCGAGGTCAAGCTTGGCTTGATACCCGCCACTATCAGCCCTTATGTGATTCGCGCCATGGGTGCGCGTGCGTCGCACCGTTACTTTTTAACGGCCGAGCGTTTCAATGCTGCCGAGGCGCATCGTATTGGTTTGGTGCATGAAGTGGTGACAGCAAACGCACTCGATGCCAAGTTGCATGAGCTAACGCAAGCTTTGGTGAGTGCCAGCCCCAATGCGGTGAAAGCGTGCAAACAGCTCGTACAAGATGTGGCGGAAAAAGACATCGACAGCACATTGAGAGCGCGTACCGTTGCAGGCATTGCGGATATTCGCGCGAGTGCCGAAGGCAAAGAAGGCGTGCAATCGTTTTTGCAAAAACGTAAGCCGAACTGGTTGTTGTAAGCAGGTTATTGCAACAGGGCCACTGTCACACACACAGAATAGAAGGAAGCCAAGATGTTTAAAAAAATTCTGATCGCCAACCGCGGTGAAATTGCCTGCCGTGTGGCAGCAACGGCGCGTCGCATGGGCATCAAAACTGTGGCGGTGTATTCCGACGCTGACGCACACGCCAAGCATGTGCAAGTGTGCGACGAAGCGGTGCACATCGGTGGCAGCGCACCCAAAGACAGCTATTTGCGTTGGGAGCGTATTTTGCAAGCCGCCAAAGACACCGGTGCGCAAGCGGTGCACCCCGGTTATGGTTTTTTGAGTGAGAACGAAGACTTCGCTAACGCCTGCGCTACCGCAGGCTTGGTGTTCATCGGGCCGCCTGCTTCGGCCATTCAAGCGATGGGTTTGAAGGCTGAGTCAAAACAACTGATGGAAAAAGCCGGTGTGCCCTTGGTGCCGGGCTACCACGGCAACGACCAAGACCCTGCCTTGTTGCAACGTGAGGCGGATCGCATTGGCTACCCGGTGCTCATCAAAGCCAGTGCGGGTGGTGGCGGTAAAGGCATGCGTGCCGTGGACAAGGCGGCAGACTTTGCAGAGGCCTTGGCCAGTTGTAAACGCGAAGCCATCAACAGTTTTGGTGACGACGCGGTATTGATTGAAAAATATGTGCAACGCCCGCGTCATATTGAAATACAAGTGTTTGGCGACACGCATGGCAACTGTGTGTATTTGTTCGAGCGCGATTGCTCAGTGCAACGCCGTCACCAAAAAGTGTTGGAAGAAGCCCCGGCGCCGGGCATGACGCAAGCCTTGCGCGAACAAATGGGTGCAGCTGCCGTAGCAGCTGCCAAAGCAGTCAACTATGTGGGCGCGGGCACGGTGGAGTTCATCGTCGAGCAAGCGAGCTACGACCAACCAGAGTCGATGAAGTTTTATTTCATGGAGATGAATACGCGTTTGCAGGTGGAGCACCCCGTGACCGAAGCCATCACCGGTTTGGACTTGGTGGAGTGGCAACTGCGCGTGGCCAGTGGTGAGCCTTTGCCTTTGCAACAAAACGAAATGCGCATTCACGGTCATGCGATTGAAGCGCGCATTTGTGCCGAAAACCCAGACAACCAATTTTTACCCGCCACAGGCACATTGCAGGTGTATCGCAAACCGGTGTGCAGCAGTTTTGAGTTGGCGCGCAACAAAGGCTTGCATGTGCGCGTGGACGATGGTGTGCGCGAAGGTGACAGCATCAGCCCGTTCTATGACTCGATGGTGGCCAAACTCATCGTGCATGGCGACACCCGTGAAAAAGCATTGGCGTTGTTAGACGAGGCCCTGGCGCAAACACGCATCGTGGGTTTGACCACCAATGTGCAGTTCTTGCGTTATGTGGTGCGCAGCGATGCATTCGCACACGCCAAGCTCGACACGGCTTTGATACAACGCGAAGAAAAAGTGTTGTTTAACCAAGAGCCCATCGGCTTGGCCTTGGCCGCAGCAGCGGTGGTGGCCAATGCCTTGCAAGCTGAAAAAGCATTGGAAGGGCGCGATCCTTTCAGCCGTCGCGACGGCTGGAAAGCCTACGGCAACACCATGCGTCCATTTGGTTTTGTGTTTCAGGGTGAATCACATCAAGCCCTGTTAACTTATTTGCATGACGGCGCTTTGCACTTGAAGATTGCAGCGCATGAGGGTGTACTGGCTTGGCGTGTTGGCGAAGGCGATAACGGCTATGCAAACACCAACACCAACACCAACACCAACACCAACACCAACACCAACACCAACACCTTATCCGTCACCTTCGACACGCAACACATCGAAGCACAAGTGTTTCACCATGCCGAAGGCCTAGACGATGTGGCGCATGTGTTTGCACCGCAAGGTGCGACACGCATCACCGTGGTAGATGCATTGGCACACGCCGGCGAGGTGCAAGAGGCTGGCGGTCGATTGACCGCACCCATGCCCGGTAAGGTCGTTTCTTTTGCAGTCAAATCGGGCGACAAAGTCAAAGCAGGCCAAGCCCTGGCCGTGATGGAGGCGATGAAAATGGAGCACACCATTGCAGCGCCTGCCGATGGTGAGGTGTTAGAGTTGCTGTATGCACCCGGTGACCAAGTGGCCGAAGGTGAAGAACTGTTGAAATTGAAAGTGTGAAAGCATGAGTCTGCCAAGGCGCGTTAAGTTGACAGATGTGGGTCCACGCGATGGCCTGCAAAACGAAAAACAACCGGTGCCTGCTGCCGTCAAGATCGAGTTGGTGCATCGTTTGCAAGACGCTGGGTTGAAAGACATTGAAGTCACCAGTTTTGTGTCGCCCAAGTGGGTGCCGCAAATGGCAGACAACGCCGAAGTCATGGCGGGTATCCAGCGTCAAGCGGGCGTGCGCTACTCGGTGCTCACACCCAATTTGCAAGGCTTTGAAGCCGCACTCAAGATACAGCCCGATGAAATTGTGGTGTTTGGTGCGGCGAGTGAGGCGTTCAGCCAAAAAAACATCAACTGCTCGATTGCCGAAAGCATGGAGCGGTTTGCGCCTGTGGTGCAAGCCGCACGTGATGCCGGTATTCCCGTTCGCGGGGCCATGAGCTGCGCGGTGGGTTGTCCGTATGAGGGCGATGTGGCGCCTGAGCGTGTGAGCTATCTCGCTGGCTTGATGAAACAAATTGGCATTCAACATGTGTATGTGGCTGACACCATCGGTGTGGGCACACCACGCAAAGTGCAAGCCGCGTTTGAAGCGACATTCAAGCACTACGCCATCAAAGATGTGGCGGGCCATTTCCATGACACCTATGGTCAAGCGCTGTCCAACACCTATGCCGCTTTAGAAATGGGTGTGTGGCAGTTCGACACCTCGGTGGCAGGCTTGGGGGGCTGTCCTTATGCCAAAGGCGCCACGGGCAATGTGGCCACAGAGGATGTGGTGTACATGTTGCAAGGCATGGGCATTGATACGGGCATTGATTTGGAAAAGTTGATCGACGCAGGCGTGTTCATCAGCGAAGCGCTTGGCCGCAAAACCAATTCACGCGTGGCCACTGCGGTTTTGAACAAACGCTCAACTTGAGTTGGCAAACTTCGCTGACAATCAAGTTTATGTGTGGAAGCGAAGTCACCCCCAAACCCCAAGGCATCACGCCTGCTGTGCAACGGTTGCTGCGTCAAGCGCACGCTGTGATGGCTGATGATGGCGATGTGCCGTCACCTTGCGTGTCGGTATGCCGCATGTCAGATGACACACAAGTGTGCGAAGGCTGTTGGCGCACTTTGGACGAAATTGCCATGTGGTCACGCTGCTCTGATGCAGACAAAAAAACCGTGTGGTCGCAACTGCCGCAACGCATTCACGCTCATTTTTCAGCACCATGAAAACCATCACTTGCTACATCGATTTCATTTCGCCTTACGCTTATTTGGCTTTTGAAGCTTTACCTAAAGCATTGGCAAACAGCCCTAGTTACCAAGTGGTGTACAAACCCGTGTTGTTTGCTGCGTTGCTCAAGCACCATGGCCAATTGGGCCCCGCAGAAATTGCAGGCAAACGTGAGTGGACCTACCGTCAAGTGTTGTGGCAAGCCAAAGAGCACGGTGTGCCGTTGGACATGCCCCACGCACACCCGTTCAACCCTTTGTCGTTGTTGCGTTTGAGTGTGGCCTGCGACGCGCAAGGCATGCTCAACCGGTATGTGTGCGAAACCATTTTTCGACATGTGTGGCAGGGTGGTGCTGTGGCAGACGATGCACAACGCCTGGCGCAATTGACGCAACAGCTGCAACCCCAGCGTTCACCGGACAGCGCAGAAGTCAAAGCACAACTCAAAACCCATACCGATGAGGCGGTTGCCGCCGGGGTGTTTGGCGTGCCCACCTTTGCCGTGGATGACAAACTTTTTTGGGGTTTAGACGCCTTGCCCATGCTGCGCGCCTATCTTGATGCAGACCCATGGTTTGAGACCCATTGGGCCAACGCTGCAAGTGTCATGCAAGGCGTGCGTCGTTGAATCAAAGCATTGCTTTGATGGACACCGCATGCCCAACGCTTTTCATTTCTCCGCTTCCCCCTTTGATTGCTTAACGCCTGACGAGCAGCGCTTGGTGCGCGACAGCGTCGATGTGGCGTATTACCCGCAAGGCGAGGTGATCTTGGATGTTGCAAGTGAGGTCACGCACCTGTTTGTGATCATCAAAGGTTTTGTCACCCAATACGATGGCGACGAAGTGGTTACCACCTTCGGACCTGAAGACACTTTCGACGGTCGCGGGTTGGTGGCGGGCAAAACCAGCAACCGATTTGTGGCCGCTGAAGAAGTCGTGGCCTATCAGCTGGCAAGGCAAACCGTGATGGCCTTGATTTCTGACAACGCGACATTTGGTGCGTTGTTGTTTTCAGACTTGAGCCACAAACTCAGTGCGTTAGCGCAGCGTCAAAGTCAGCATGAATTGCAGTCACTCACGCTGTCACGCGTGGACGAAGCTTTTTTGCGTCCACCACATTTTGTGTCTGCACACACCGATGTGCTGTCGGTGGTGAAAGTATTTCATGAGCAACGCACCACCAATGTGTTGGTGCAAGACACACAACATGTGCCGTCGCGATTGGGTATTTTTTCTGCTACTGCTTTGCAGCGCGCGATTTTGAATGGGACGCCGCTCGATCAATTGCCGGTGGGCACCTTGGCAAATTTTTCGCTCTTCACCATCAAGCCCTCCGACCAAGTGGGCGATGCCTTGGCCATGATGTTGCGCGAGCGCGTGCACCGTTTGGTGGTGAAAGATGGCGATCATGTGGTGGGGGTGCTGGAAGCGTTGGATGTGTTCAGCTTCTTGTCCAACCATTCGCATTTGCTTTCCGTGAAAATAGAGACGGCCACAGACATCGACGATTTGGCGCAAGCGGCTACGCAAATGACACAAATGGTCACCAGTTTGTACCGCAGTGGCACGCGCGTGAGTTTGATGGCGCGTTTGGTGCAAGACATGAACGCGCGTTTGTTTGAGCGTGCCTGGCAATTGATTGCACCACCTGAGTTGGTGCAAAACAGCTGTTTGTTTGTGATGGGCAGCGAAGGGCGCGGCGAGCAATTGCTCAAGACCGATCAAGACAATGGTTTGATCCTGCGCGATGGCTACACACCACCCGACAACCTAGACGACATTTGTCGCCAATTCTCGGCAGCACTCCAAAGCTTTGGCTACCCAGAGTGCCCCGGCCACATCATGGTCAGCAACCCAGTGTGGCGCAAAAGTGCGTATGAATTCGGACAAATGGTGCAACAGTGGTTGCTGATGCCCGATGCCAACAGCTTGATGAACTTGGCCATCTTTTTAGACGCGCATGCGGTGTGTGGCGATGCCCATTTGTTAGCGCATGCACAACAAGCGCTCATGCGATTGGCCACCGACAACGATGCCATGCTGGCGCGATTCGCTGCTGCCATCGATGCTTTTGGCAACAGCCAAGGATGGTGGAACCGATTGTTGGGCTTGAACGATGCCAACGGTTTGCACTTGAAAAAAGAAGGCATCTTTCCACTGGTGCATGGTGTGCGCAGTTTGGCACTGGCCGAGCATTTGCAAGAAACCGGCACCTCTGCACGCATCGATGCCTTGGTCGACAAGGCGGTCATCACGCCAGCCTTGGGGGCAGATTTGACACAAAGTTTGCACTTCTTGATGGGCTTGAAACTCAAAGCCGGTTTGGCTGACATGGAAACCAACCGGCCCATTTCCGGTGTGATCGATGTGAGCCAACTCACCAGCTTAGAGCGCGATTTGCTCAAAGACGCATTGGGTGTGGTCAAGCATTTCAAAGCCTTGATGCGCAGCCGCTTCCGTTTGGACACTTTGTGATGCTGTCTTTCTTATCGCCTGTTCATTGGTGGCAGTCGCTCAAGCGCGAGTGGTTGATATACCACTTGGGCTTGCCGGAATTTCGTTTCATGTTCGATGCGCCGCCCCCCAACGAGTGGGTGGCCCTCGATTGCGAAACCACGGGTTTGAATGTCAGCACCGATGAAATCATTTCGATTGGTGCGGTGCGCATTGTGGGTAACCGCATCATGACCAGCGAGCGCTTAGAGTTGTTGGTGCGACCCGAGCGCGGTGTGTCCGCTGAAAGCGTACGCATACACCGTTTGCGTGAACAAGATGTGGCGCAAGGTTTGCCGATTGACGAAGCCATGAAACAGTTGATGCGTTTCATCGGCGCGCGTCCTTTGGTGGGCTATTACTTAGAGTTTGATGTGGCCATGCTCAACCGCGCCATCTGGCCATTGTTGGGGCAAGGTTTGCCGCAACCCAAAATCGAAGTGTCGGGCTTGTATTACGACTACAAATTTCGCCAGTTACCGCCCTATCAACAACAGGCCAATCCGGATATTGATTTGCGTTTCAACACCTTGATGGCGGATTTGAATTTGCCCGTGCGTGAAGCGCATGACGCGTTGAACGACGCGGTGATGGCAGCCATGGCTTTCATCAAATTAAGGCAGCTTCGCAGCGAGTGAGTGGCAAAGCGCAGCCAACGATCATGCTTGCATGAAGACATGCATCAATGCAGGACGAATAAAAAACCGGGCCGCAGCCCGGTTTTTTATTCAACGCACAACGATCAGTGACCTGAAGCGCCAGAGGCGCCAAAGCCGGTTTCTGAACGTACTTCTTGTGCGGCAAAGGCTTCACGCTCTTTGCGTGCATCTTCGCTGCGATCGAGGATCGAGAACAACCAAATGCCCACGAAACCAATCGTCATCGAGAACAACGCAGGTGACGCGTAAGGGAACCAAGCAGAGCCCTTGGGGTTGCCCAGTGTGGCTTCCCACACAGAAGGCGACACCACGGTCAAAGCCACAGAAGAGATCAGACCCAAGAAGCCGCCAATCACAGCGCCCTTGGTGGTGCAATCTTTCCACAACACAGACATGAACAACACAGGGAAGTTGGCCGACGCAGCAATTGCGAACGCCAACGCCACCATGAAGGCGATGTTTTGTTTCTCAAACGCAATGCCCAAGACCACCGCAATCACACCCAAGGCGAGTGTGGTGATGCGTGACACGCGCAACTCAGCTGCGCTGTCTGCTTTGCCTTGTTTGAACACGGTGGAATACAAATCATGCGACACCGCAGAAGCGCCTGACAAAGTCAAGCCAGCCACAACAGCCAAGATGGTGGCAAATGCCACGGCAGAGATGAAGCCGTAGAACACATCACCGCCCACAGACTTCGCCACCAACACAGCCGCCATGTTGGCCGTGCCCGCACCACCTTTGATGATGCCTTTGGCTGTGTCCGCCATCTCGGGGTTGGTCAACACCAAAGTGATGGCACCAAAGCCAATGATGAAGATCAACACATAGAAATAACCAATCCATGTGGTGGCCCAGAACACCGACTTGCGAGCTTCTTTAGCATCAGGCACGGTGAAGAAGCGCATCAAGATGTGTGGCAAACCAGCGGTACCAAACATCAAGGCCATGCCAAAGCTGATGGCAGAGATGGGATCTTTGATGAAGCCGCCAGGGCCCATGATCGACAAGCCCACTTTGGCAGGGTCAATCGCGTTGGCTTTTTCAAGTGCTGCAGAAGCAGCAGCTTGTGCTTCAGGTGTAGCAGCTACTGCGGCAGAGGCTGCAGCTGCAGCAATGGCAGCTTCTTTGCCACCAGCAGCGATGGCTGTTTTAACAGCCACGCCTTGTGTGAACAACGCTTCAGGGCTGAAGCCAAATTGCGCCAACACCATGAAGGCCATGAAGGTCACACCGGCCAGCAACAAACAGGCTTTGATGATCTGCACCCATGTGGTCGCGGTCATGCCGCCGAACAACACATACACCATCATCAAGGCGCCCACAATCACCACGGCCATCCAGTATTCCAAACCGAACAACAGTTTGATCAACTGACCTGCACCCACCATCTGAGCAATCAGATAAAACGCCACCACCACCAAAGTGCCAGAAGCTGCAAAGGCGCGAATGGGGGTTTGTTTGAAGCGATAGCCTGCCACGTCGGCAAACGTGAATTTGCCCAAGTTACGCAAACGCTCTGCCATCAAGAAAGTGATGACGGGCCAACCGACCAAAAAGCCGATCGAGTAAATCAAGCCGTCATAACCACTGGCCATCACGGCAGCAGAAATACCCAAGAACGAAGCGGCAGACATGTAGTCGCCAGCAATCGCCAAACCGTTTTGAAAACCAGTGATGCCACCACCTGCGGTGTAGAAATCAGCGGCAGAACGTGTTTTAGAGGCAGCCCATTTGGTGATCCACAACGTGGCCACCACGAAGGTGCCGAACATGCCAATGGCAGTCCAGTTGGTGGTTTGTTTGGCGGTTTCGCCAACATCACCACCGGCTGCCACAGCCGCCACAGACGCCAACAAGGCGCTCAACAAAATTGCAATGTGTTTCATTTTGTGGCGTCCTTCAAAATTTCTTTGGTCAATGTGTCGTACTCGCTGTTGGCGCGACGCACATAAATGCCTGTGATCACGATGGTGAACACAATCACTCCCATGCCAATCGGAATCCCAACTGTCGTCACGCCTGCACCGATGGGTTGCGCGAGAAAGGGTTTGTTAAATGCAATCAGTGCGATGTAGCCGTAATACACGACCAACATCAACACAGTCAGCAGCCAGCCAAAGCTGTTGCGTTTGCTGCGCAACTCTTGGTACTTTGGGTGGTTCTGGATCTTGTCGACCACTGGATCACTCATGGTGTTGTCTCCCTGATAAGGATGGATGAAAAATGTAAAGAAAAACAACAAGTTCTTCGATACCGCTAAAGCATTGTGCGAACAGGGACTGACCATGCCCTTACATAAACTAGGGGTAATTCGGTTTGCAATTGAATGAGTTGTAAAAAGCCACCATTTGTTGCCGAGGACAAACCCTTACGCCATCTGGCCTGCGCACCGGCTTTAAAACGCCTCCATCAACCCATTATTTCGCAATGAGGAAAAATGCATAAGGGTTAACGCGAAATTTCATCGGTTGAGGGTTCTATAGAAAAGTTTCAGGCAATAAACCGTCAGATTTCGGTCAGACAACTCGTTGACAGTCGTGCTGCGCAAACACTTGTTTCGAGTGTTTGGACAACTCAGTCTGAGGAGACACATCAAATGGCAACACTAGATACCAACCGACCGATGTCGGCTGAAGAGAAGAAGGTGATCTTCGCCTCTTCATTGGGTACCGTATTCGAGTGGTACGACTTTTACTTGTATGGTTCATTGGCAGCGATCATTGCCAAGCAATTCTTCAGCGGCTTGGATGAAGGTTCAGCTTTCATTTTTGCGCTGCTGGCATTTGCTGCGGGCTTCATCGTGCGCCCCTTCGGTGCGATTTTCTTCGGCCGCTTGGGTGACATGATCGGTCGCAAGTACACCTTCTTGGTGACCATTTTGATCATGGGTTTGTCCACTTTCATCGTGGGTATCTTGCCGAACTACGCCAGCATTGGTGTAGCAGCACCTGTAATTTTGATTTGTTTGCGTTTGCTCCAAGGCTTGGCCTTGGGCGGTGAATACGGTGGTGCTGCCACATATGTGGCCGAGCACGCACCGCACGACAAACGTGGCGCTTACACCGCATGGATTCAAACCACAGCTACTCTGGGCTTGTTCCTGTCGTTGATGGTGATTTTGGGTACACGTACATGGATCGGCGAAGCCGCTTTTGCTGACTGGGGATGGCGTGTGCCGTTCATTGTGTCGATCGCGTTGTTGGCCGTGTCGGTCTACATCCGTTTGTCAATGAACGAATCACCTGCATTCGCCAAGATGAAAGCGGAAGGCAAAACATCGAAGGCACCGCTGGCTGAATCTTTCGGGCAGTGGAAAAACCTGAAGATCGTGATCTTGGCCCTGATCGGTTTGACCGCAGGTCAAGCCGTGGTGTGGTACTCGGGTCAGTTCTACGCTTTGTTCTTCTTAACACAAGCGTTGAAAGTGGACGGCGCAACTGCCAACATTTTGGTGGCCGTGTCGTTGATCGTTGGCACACCTTTCTTCATCGTCTTTGGCGCTTTGTCAGACAAGATTGGTCGCAAGCCCATCATCATGTTGGGTTGCTTGTTGGCTGTGCTCACCTACTTCCCCGTGTTTGAAGCTTTGACCAAAGCCGCCAACCCTGCGTTGTACGAAGCACAACAAAAGAGCCAAGTGGTGGTCACTGCTGACCCCGCACAGTGTTCCTTCCAGTTCAACCCAACAGGTACTGTGAAGTTCACCAGCTCTTGCGACATTGCCAAGCAAAAACTGGCCAGCAACTCTGTGAGCTACTCGAACGTGGCAGCACCAGCGGGTACACCCGCCACCATCAAAGTGGGTGAGACCGTCATCAACGTGGCTGTGACACCTGAAGAGATCGCTGCGGCCAAAGAAGCTGCAGAGAAGAAACTGGCTGACTTGAAGGCTGCCACACCTGTGGACGAAAAAGCCGTGGCTGCTGCAGAAGCAAGCGTCAAGACTTTGGCTGACGAGAAGAAGAACAAAGACGCTGTGTTGACTTCCAGCCTGCGCAAGGCTTTGGACGAGCATGGTTATCCCACCAAGGCTGATCCAGCCCGTGTGGACACCGTCAAGGTCTCGATCATCTTGATCTACTTGGTGATCTTGGTGACCATGGTGTACGGCCCGATTGCAGCCATGTTGGTAGAAATGTTCCCCACTCGCATCCGTTACACATCGATGTCTTTGCCCTACCACATTGGTAACGGCTGGTTCGGCGGCTTGTTGCCCACCACCGCCTTTGCGATCGTGGCGCAAACCGGCAACATGTACAACGGCTTGTGGTACCCCATCATCGTGGCCGGTATGACATTCGTCATCGGCATGTTGTTCGTCAAAGAAACCAAAGACGTCGATATTTACGAACACGATTGATCTTTGTAAGCCACCTGGGGTGACCCAGGTGCTACATTCAAGCCCTCCCTCGCGGAGGGCTTTTTACTGAATTCGGAGAACGGTTATGTTGAAAATTTTCATTGGCTTTGTGATCTTCGCGGGCTTGGCTATTTTTGTCATCATGAAGGGTGGCGACAGCCTGGACATGGGCGGCGAAAAACACGGTGCTGATGCGGTGCATGCACCTGCTGAAGCCGCGTCTGCTGCCCCTGCATCAGCCCCAGCTGCTGACGCATCGGCCGCAAAATAAAAACCAATCATCGGTTCGTTCGCCCAGGGCGGACGGGTCGTGATGTGAGCTTTCAAACGCCACGCGAGACCGTGGCGTTTTTTTTCGTCTGCTGAATGACCCGTTCCCGCAACAGGTTGCCCAATGCTCCCTAGAATATTTGCCTCACTCCACAAGGCCCAGCCATGTCAGGCACCATACGTATTCGCGGCGCTCGCCAACACAACCTCAAAAACCTCGACCTTGACATTCGCACCGGTGAACTCACGGTGGTCACCGGCCCCAGTGGTTCCGGCAAATCGAGTTTGGTGTTTGACACTTTGTATGCCGAAGGCCAACGCCGCTATGTGGAAACCTTCAGTGCCTATGCGCGCCAATTTTTAGACCGCATGGACCGGCCTGCGGTCGACAAGGTCGAAGGCGTACCCCCTGCAATTGCGATCGATCAAACCAACCCCGTGCGCAGTTCGCGCTCCACCGTGGGCACCATGACCGAGTTGAACGATCACCTCAAACTGTTGATCGCGCGTGCAGGTCAGTTGTTTGACAAACAAACCGCACAAGCGGTGCAACACGACACACCGCAAACCATTTATGCCGAGTTGCAACGCCGTTGCACGGCCATGTCGCAAGATCCGCGCTTGGTTTTCACCTTCCCAGTAGAGCTACCCGCCAACACCACAGCCGCAGAGGTTGAGCAATGGTTGAGTGCCTCAGGCTTCACGCGCATTCATGCAGAGCGCGAAGTAGCCACGCCCACCGGTCCACGCAAATTGCTCGATGTGGTGGCAGACCGTTTCAAATTGGGCAACACCGAACAAGCGCGTGTAGTCGAAGCGATTGAGCTCGCCATCAAACGCGGCAGCGGTCGCTTGTATGTGTATTGGTCACTTGACGCAGAGGCCACGCCCGAGTTGTGGCGTTTCTCTACGGGCTTGCATTGCCCCGACAGCGACTTGCGTTATAGCGATCCCATTCCTTCCATGTTTTCTTTCAACTCGGCAGTGGGTGCGTGTGAGGTGTGTCGTGGTTTTGGTCGAGTCATTGGGGTCGACTACGGCTTGGTCATTCCCAACGACAAACTCACGCTGCGTGCAGGTGCGATCAAAACCATTCAAACGCCTGCATGGAAAGAATGCCAAGACGATTTGATGCGCCACGCCGAAGCCGAAGGCATTCCGCGCGACACACCTTGGTACAAGCTGTCTGCCGAGCAGCAAGACTGGGTGATCAACGGCTCGCCTTTGTGGAAAGGCAAATGGAACAAACAGTGGTACGGCGTGAAGCGCTTCTTCGAATATCTCGAGAGCAAGTCGTACAAGATGCACATCCGTGTGTTGTTGTCGAAATACCGCAGCTACACACCTTGCGGCACCTGTGTTGGCGCACGTTTGAAAACCGAAAGCCTGTTGTGGCGCATTGGCAGTCAAGCCAATGCCAATGAAGTGTTGCTGCCCGAGAAACGTTTCATGCCGCAAGGTGTGAACTGGTCACGCGTGCAACTCGAAGCCATGCCCGGTTTGTGTTTGCATGATTTGATGTTGTTGCCCATCGACAAACTGCATCGGTTTTTCAACGCGGTGCAAATTGATTTGGCAGGTGCGGATGCACAAGCCCTGCAATTGTTGATGGACGAAATTCGCACACGCCTGAAATATTTGTGCGATGTGGGCATTGGCTATTTGACGCTGGACCGCCAAAGCCGCACCTTGAGTGGCGGCGAAGTGCAGCGCATCAACCTCACCACCGCCTTGGGCACATCGTTGGTGAACACCTTGTTTGTGTTGGACGAACCGAGCATTGGTTTGCACCCGCGTGACATGAACCGCATCAACGAAGCCATGTTGCGTTTGCGCAATGCCGGCAACACCTTGGTGGTGGTGGAGCACGACCCTGCGGTCATGTTGTGTGCCGATCGCATCATCGACATGGGCCCTGGGCCCGGTGTGCGTGGTGGGCAAATTGTGTTCGATGGCACCACCGAAGCGTTGAAATCGGCCGACACCTTGACTGGTGCCTATTTGGGTGCGCGCAAAACCATTGGCTTGGGTTTGAAGCGTTTGGTGACCGACAGCACGCCGCGTTTGATTTTGGAAGGTGCGCGCGAACACAATTTGCAAAACTTGGCGATTGAGTTTCCACTGCAACGTTTGGTGTGTATCACCGGCGTGAGTGGTTCAGGCAAATCGACCTTGATCCAAGATGTGCTCACACCTGCTTTGATGCGTCACTTCGGTCGTGCCACCGAAACACCCGGCGCACACGACCGTTTGTTGGGTGCCGATCATTTGAGCGATGTGGTGTTTGTTGACCAATCGCCCATTGGCAAAACTGCACGCTCCAACCCCGCAAGTTATGTCGGCGCATGGGACGCCGTGCGCGAATTGTTTGCGATGGCGCCCATGTCTAAACAGCGCGGTTACACCGCGTCGAAATTCAGTTTCAACAGCGGCGATGGTCGCTGCCCCACTTGCGGTGGTTCAGGTTTTGAGCATGTCGAGATGCAATTTTTGAGCGATGTGTATTTGCGTTGCCAAGACTGCAATGGCCAGCGCTATCGCCCTGAAATACTCGACATCAAAATAGAAAGAAAATTGGGGGTAGAAAAATTGGGGTCAGAACCCAATTCTTCAGAGCACCACAATGTGCGTCACTTGAATGTGGCCGATGTGCTCGACCTCACCGTGGGCGAAGCCGTTGATTTGTTTGCCAACGACCGCGATGTGATTCGCGCCTTGCAACCGATCGTCGATGTCGGTTTGGACTATGTGAAGCTCGGTCAACCTGTGCCCACCTTGAGCGGTGGTGAAGCGCAGCGTTTGAAGTTGGCGGGGTTTTTGGCAGAGGCTGCGAAAAACAAAACGGCCAGCAAACAATCAGTCGCCAAAAAAGGCGTGTTGTTTTTGTTTGACGAACCCACCACGGGTTTGCATTTTGACGACATCGCCAAACTGATGCGTGCGATGCGCCGTTTGCTTGAAGACGGCAACTCACTCATCGTGATCGAACACAACCTCGATGTGATCCGTGCCAGCGATTGGTTGATCGACTTGGGGCCAGAGGGGGGCGATGCGGGTGGTTTGTTGGTGGCAGAAGGGACGCCTGAAGAAGTGCGTTTGCATCCGACCTCGCATACGGGTAAGGCTTTGCGTGATTACGCTGAGTCTTTGGGGGTGTTGTATGAGGTGTCTTCTGGGTCTTCTGGATTAGTGGCTGCTGAAAGTGTGGTGGCGCGTGAAGTGGCTTGTGCAACCTCTGGCGCTGCATCCGGTGCAGCCAATTTGCCGGGCGCCTCATACGTCAGGCCGAAATCGTTGCCCGGCAAACTGACTGCGCCGAATGCGGGTGTGGGTGCGAGTGCGCCGAATGAGGCGCACCATGGCACTTCATCTGCTCCTGATGCCATTCAAATCATCAATGCCAAAGAACACAACCTCAAAAGTTTGAGTGTCAACATTCCGCGTGGCAAATTCAATGTCATTACGGGTGTGTCCGGTTCAGGTAAATCTACTTTGGCGTTTGACATTTTGTTCAACGAAGGTCAGCGCCGTTATCTCGAGAGTTTGAACGCTTATGCGCGCAGCATCGTGCAACCTGCGGGGCGACCTGAGGTGGATGCGGTGTATGGCATTCCACCCACGGTGGCGATTGAGCAGCGTTTGTCGCGCGGTGGGCGCAAGTCCACCGTGGGTACCACCACCGAGGTGTGGCACTTTTTGCGTTTGTTGTTTGTGAAGTTGGGCACGCAGCATTGCGTGCACGATGGTGCTGCGGTGCAACCGCAAACGGTTGAACGCATCGCTGCGCAATTGATGCGCGAATTCAAAGGTCAACACATTGGCTTGATGAGCCCTTTGGTGATGAACCGCAAAGGTGTGTACACCGAACTCGCAGATTGGGCGCGTCCACGCGGCTACACCCACTTGCGTGTGGATGGTCATTTCTTGCCTACCACTGGTTTTCCGCGCATCGACCGTTTCAAAGAACACACGATCGAGTTGCCGGTGTTGAGTTTGCAAGTCAGTCCTGAAAACGAAACCTTGTTGCGTCAGGGCTTAGAACGCGCCCTCGAACACGGTAAAGGCGTGGTGCATGTGTTAAGCCAACTCGATGGCTTGCGCGAGGCCATGGCGATCGGCGCTGACACCAACAGCATCGGTCGTTTGGATGTGTATTCGACCAAACGCGCTTGCCCCGTGTGCGCCACTTCTTACACCGAACTCGATCCACGCTTGTTCTCTTACAACAGCAAACACGGATGGTGCACAGACTGCGTGGGTACGGGCGTGAAGCTCACCAAAGACCAACGCCAAGTGTTAGATGACTCGGTGCGCGACGACAAAGAAAAAGGCCGCGAACAAACCTTTGCCGAGCCCGATGTAGAAGACTTGGTCGACACCGCCTGCCCCACCTGTGAAGGCACGCGACTCAACGCCACTGCACGCGCTGTGAAATTCGCCGGCGTGGGCATCACAGACATTGCGCGTTTGAGTGTGACCGATGTGCGCAAGTGGACCGAAACCGTTGGCTTGGTCGGACGCGATGCAGACATCGCACGCGACCTGTTGCCAGAAATCAAAAGCCGCTTGGAATTTTTAGAGCAAGTGGGCTTGGGTTACCTCACGCTAGACCGTGGCGCCCCCACCCTGAGCGGTGGCGAAGCGCAGCGCATTCGTTTGGCGGCGCAGTTGGGCAGCAACTTGCAAGGTGTGTGCTATGTGTTGGACGAACCCACCATCGGCTTGCATGCACGCGACAACCAAATTTTGCTCAACGCTTTGCACTTACTCAGCGACAAAGGCAACACGCTGGTGGTGGTGGAGCATGACGAAGACACCATTCGCCGTGCAGATCACATCATCGACATCGGGCCAAGCGCGGGCAAGCGTGGTGGGCGTTTGATGGGCGAGGGCACCGTGGCGCACATCACATCACAGGCCGAATCGCAAACCGGCAAGTATTTGTTGCATGCCATGAAACATCCGTTGCAGTTGCGTCGCAAGGTGGCAGACGAACTCACTTGGTTGTCGCTAGAAGGTGCATCGCTGCACAACTTGTCGGATGTCAGCGTTGACATTCCCTTGAAGCGCTTGGTGGCGGTGACCGGTGTGTCTGGCTCAGGCAAATCCACTTTGGCACGCGATGTGTTGTTGCACAATGTGGCAGCAGCGGTGGCGCAGCGTTCTACTCAAGCAGGTCGCAAAGCGGACGATGAAGGCAAGCATCCTGCTTGGATGGGTTGCAAAAGTGTTGACGGTTACCAAACCATTGACCGCGTGCTCGAAGTGGACCAAACACCCATCGGCAAAACACCACGCAGCTGCCCTGCCACCTACATTGGTTTTTGGGACACCATTCGCAAACTGTTTGCTGAAACACTCGAAGCCAAAGCGCGTGGTTATGGCGCAGGGCGTTTCAGTTTCAACACCGGAGAAGGGCGTTGCCACACCTGCGAAGGCCAAGGTTTGCGCACCATCGAGATGAGCTTTTTGCCCGATGTGAAAGTGTTGTGTGAAAGCTGTCATGGTGCGCGCTTCAACCCCGAAACATTGGCGGTGAGTTGGCGTGGCAAAAGCATTGGCGATGTGTTGCAAATGGAAGTCGATGAAGCGGTTGAATTTTTCGCCACCATGCCCAACATCGCACACCCCTTGCAATTGCTCAAAGATGTCGGCTTGGGTTACCTCACCTTGGGTCAACCCTCACCCACGCTCAGTGGCGGTGAAGCACAGCGCATCAAGTTGGTGACCGAACTCAGCAAAGTGCGCGACGATGTCACACGCCGTGGTAATAAAGCGCCGCACACCTTGTATGTGTTGGACGAACCCACCGTCGGTTTGCACATGGCCGATGTGGACAAACTCATTCGTGTGTTGCATCGCTTGGTCGATGGCGGTCACAGCGTGGTGGTGATTGAACACGACCTCGATGTGATTGCCGAAGCCGATTGGATCATCGACCTCGGGCCTGAAGGCGGCGACGGCGGTGGTTTGATTGTTGCTGCAGACACACCTGAGAAGGTGGTCAAGTTGGGCACACACACCGGCAAAGCCTTGGCGCCTGTGTTGGCACGCGCTTGATGAAAAAGCAGATGACATCGCCCTTAAAACAACTTTTTTCACACCAAGCCTTTGCACGTTTTTTAGGCGCACGCTTGTTGGGCATTGCTGCCAATCAAATGCTGATGGTCGCGGTTGCATGGCACATGTACGACATCACCTCTAGCGCGTGGGACTTAGGCTTGGTAGGTTTGTTTCAATTCGTACCCGCACTCATCGTCACCCTGCCTGCAGGCCATGTCGCTGACCGTGTGCACCGCGGGCGTTTGTTTGCGGCGTGTATGTTGGTGCAAGCTGCCGTGGCATTGTTGCTGATGCTCGCCACCACCGACGCATTTGCCACACGCGAATTGATTTTGGGTGTGTCGGTGGTGTTGGGCATGACCCGCGCCTTCCAAATGCCTGCACAACAAGCCATCACACCTTTGCTGGTGCCTGCCAATTTATTGCAGCGCGCCATCGCATTGAGTTCGAGTTCGGTGCAAGCGGCCATCATTGGTGGGCCTGCGTTGGGTGGTTTTTTGTATGCGGCTGGTGCCGAGGTGGTGTATGCCGCTTGCGCGGTCATGCTGTTGGTGGCTTGCGTGTTGGCCATGCGTGTGTATTACGACAGTCGCCCGTCTAGCGAAGCCGTGTCTTGGTCGTCTGCCATGGCCGGTGTGGTGTTTGTTTGGCAAAACAAAATTTTGCTGGGTGCCACATCGCTCGATTTGTTTGCGGTGTTGTTGGGTGGTGCGGTGGCCATGCTGCCCATTTATGCGCGTGACATATTGCACACCGGCCCCGAAGGTTTGGGTTTGTTGCGTGCTGCACCTGCGGTGGGGGCCTTGCTCATGTCATTGGCCTTGGTGCGTTGGCCCATCAAACGCCATGTGGGCTATGTGTTGCTCGCGGCCGTGGCGGTGTTTGGTTTGGCCACGGTGGTGTTTGGTGTGTCCAATCACTTTGGTTTGTCATTGTTGGCACTCGCCGTCACAGGTGCGGCTGACAACATCAGCGTGGTCACGCGTTTGACCCTGATGCAACTCGAAACACCCGACGACATTCGCGGCCGCGTGGCGGCGGTCAATTCCATCTTCATCGGTGCGTCCAATCAATTGGGCGAATTCGAGTCAGGCAGTGTCGCCGCGCTCTGGGGCCCCGTGGTTTCTGTCGTCAGCGGCGGTGTGGGTACTGTGCTGATCGCTGTGGCTTGGTTGAAGTTGTTTCCTGCATTGGCCAAGCGTGATCGGATGAGTTGACGCACATCACTGCGCCATCAACTTTCTACCTTCGTTTCATTAGCCCGCCGTCGACAAAGCCAACCCCGCATGTTCACGCAGCGGATGGAAATGAATTTTCGGAAAACGCTCTTGCGCCAAACGCACGTCATAAGGTGAGGTGCACAAATAGGCCAAGGTGTTGGCCGCATCCATTGCCATGCGTTGCGGGTAGGCATTGACAAACTCGCGCAATTCAGCCGGTGTGTCAGCGGTGATCCAACGCGCTCCGGTGTATTGGCAGTTTTCTAAGCGCACATCGCAGTCGTATTCGGCTTTCAAACGGTGTTGCACCACTTCAAACTGCAACTGCCCCACGGCACCCAGCAGCATCGCACCACCTGCTTCAGGTTTGAACACTTGAATCGCACCTTCTTCACCCAGTTGGTCCAAACCTTGTTGCAGTTGTTTGGTGCGCAATGGGTTTTTCAAAATCACCGTCATGAACATTTCGGGTGCAAAAAACGGCAGACCAGTGAACTGCAACGATGGTCCATCGGTGATGGTGTCGCCCAATTGCACACCACCGTGGGTGGTGAAGCCAATGATGTCGCCCGCATACGCTTCGTCCACCGCTTCGCGCCGTTGCGACAAGAAGGTCACCACCGAGGTGGGGCGCAACTCTTTGGCGGTGCGTTGCACTTTGAGCTTCATGCCGGGTTTGTATTGCCCCGAGGCCACGCGCACAAACGCAATGCGGTCGCGGTGATTGGCATCCATATTGGCTTGCACTTTGAACACCACGCCTGAAAAACCAGCGTCTTCGGGTTGAATTGTTTTTTCTTGTGGCTGTTTGTTCACCACCAACGAACTCAAGCGTGGGCGAGGTGAGGGGGCCAAATCGACCAGTGCGTCGAGTACTTCCATCACACCAAAGTTGTTCACGCCCGAACCAAAAAACACCGGCGTTTGTTTGCCCGCCAAGAAAGCTTCTTTGTCGAAGGTGGGCGATGCGCCCGTGGCCAACTCCATGCTCTCCATGGCCGTGGCCCAGTCGTTGCCAAAGCGTTGTGCCAACGCGTCTTGTTGCGTCAACGGCATGGTTTCAAAATCTTGTGGGCGGCGTTCGCTGCCCGATTCAAACACCGTCATCGCTTCGGTGCGCAAGTTGATGATGCCGCCAAACGATTTGCCCTGACCCACCGGCCAAGTCATCGGCACGCATGGCATGCCAAGCTCGCGTTCGACTTCGTCCAAGATGTCGAGGGGGTCGCGCACTTCGCGGTCCATCTTGTTCACAAAGGTGATGATGGGCGTGTCGCGTTGTCGGCACACCTCAATCAAGCGGCGTGTTTGAGCTTCCACACCATTGGCTGCGTCAATCACCATCAACGCCGAATCAACAGCGGTCAACACGCGGTAGGTGTCTTCCGAAAAATCTTTGTGGCCGGGGGTGTCGAGCAAGTTGATCACATGCTCGCGGTACAGCATTTGCATCACCGATGAGGCCACTGAAATGCCGCGTTGTTTTTCAATCTCCATCCAGTCGCTGGTGGCATGACGGCTGGCTTTGCGTGCCTTCACCGAGCCCGCGATTTGAATCGCACCCGAAAACAGCAACAGCTTTTCAGTCAGCGTGGTTTTGCCCGCGTCAGGGTGAGAAATGATGGCAAAGGTGCGACGGCGGCGCACTTCGTTGAGAAAAGAGCTCATGGGGATGGTGGGGTGCGTGCCGCAAAAGGCACACCGGCTAAAAGGCCAGAATCATAGCGCCCGAGCAAGCTGGTTTGACTTGGTCTAAAATATTGCCCATCCGAGGAGCGCTGCAACCTGCCGACCTGCAACAGGTCAACCATTCAGGTGAGGCTCGGAGTTTCCAACCGCGCTCACCCACTGTCTATGTGAGGTGAGCACCTCGTGATGATTCATGAATGTTTGCTTTGCACCGCAGTGGTTTGACCCACTGATTGGAGCTTTTCATGAACGCTGTTCTCAAAACCAACCCCGCCACCGATTACATCGTGGCCGACATGTCTTTGGCCGATTGGGGCCGCAAAGAAATCAAAATCGCTGAAACCGAAATGCCCGGTTTGATGGCCATCCGCGAAGAATTCGCCAAATCACAGCCTCTCAAAGGCGCACGTGTGACCGGCTCTTTGCACATGACCATTCAAACCGCGGTGTTGATCGAAACCTTGAAAGCCCTGGGCGCCGATGTGCGTTGGGCTTCTTGCAACATCTTCTCTACCCAAGACCACGCAGCGGCCGCTATTGCAGCAGCAGGCATTCCTGTGTTCGCCACCAAAGGTGAAACCTTGGCTGAGTACTGGGACTACACCCACCGCATTTTCGAATTCGGTGCCGCTGGTACAACTGGCGAAGGCCCCAACATGATCTTGGACGATGGTGGTGACGCCACTTTGTTGATGCACTTGGGCAAGCGCGCTGAAAAAGACGCATCGCTCATCGCCAACCCCACCAGCGAAGAAGAAACTTGCTTGTTCGAAGCGATCAAAGCCAAATTGGCCGTTGATCCCACTTGGTACAGCCGCAAGTCTGCACACATCATTGGTGTGACCGAAGAAACCACCACCGGCGTGTTGCGTTTGAACGAAATGGCTGCCAAAGGCAGCTTGATGTTCCGCGCCATCAATGTGAACGACTCTGTTACCAAGAGCAAGTTCGACAACTTGTACGGCTGTCGCGAATCGTTGGTGGACTCCATCAAGCGCGCTACCGATGTGATGATCGCTGGCAAAGTGGCTTGCGTGGCAGGTTACGGCGACGTGGGCAAAGGTTCTGCACAAGCTTTGCGCGCTTTGAGCGCACAAGTGTGGGTGACCGAGATCGACCCGATCAATGCTTTGCAAGCTGCGATGGAAGGCTACAAAGTGGTCACCATGGAATACGCTGCTGACAAGTGCGACATTTTTGTGTCTGCCACTGGCAACAAAAACGTGATCCGTTACGAGCACATGGCCGCCATGAAAGACGAAGCCATTGTTTGCAACATCGGTCACTTCGACAACGAAATCGATGTGGCATCGCTCGAAAAATTGCAGTGGGACGAAATCAAGCCCCAAGTCGATCACATCACTTTCCCCGATGGCAAGAAGATCACTTTGTTGGCCAAAGGCCGTTTGGTGAACTTGGGTTGCGCCACCGGTCACCCCAGCTTTGTGATGTCGTCTAGCTTTGCCAACCAAACGATCGCGCAGATCGAGTTGTTCACCAAGCAAGACCAATACGAAGTGGGCAAGGTGTATGTGTTGCCCAAGCACTTGGACGAAAAAGTCGCACGCTTGCACTTGAAGAAAGTCGGCGCCATGTTGACCGAGTTGTCTGACGAGCAAGCCGCCTACATCGGCGTGCCCAAGAACGGCCCTTACAAAGCCAACACTTACCGCTACTAAGCACCGCGTCTGCCATGCGCGCAGATCAGCTGCTGGTAGACCGAGGGCTGGCCGCCTCGCGCTCACAAGCGCAGCGGCTGATTGCCTCGGGCGTTCAGTGGCGTGTCGGTGCGCAAGCGTGGCAACGCATTGCTAAAAATGGCGATGTGTTGCCCGCGCAGTGCGAGTTGCAATTGCTAGACACCGCAGAGGCACGTTATGTGTCGCGCGGTGGTTTGAAATTGGAAGGCGCACTGCGTGACAGTGATGTGTCCGTGCACAACAAGCGTTGTCTCGATGTGGGGCAAAGCACCGGTGGTTTCACCGACTGTTTGTTGCAACACGGTGCAGCGCATGTGGTGGGTGTGGATGTCGGTCACGGTCAGTTGCATGCGCGTTTGCGCGCTGACCCGCGTGTGGTGTGTGTCGAGCACATCAATGCGCGCGAACTGCAAGCCAACGACTCTCGCGTGCCATATGCCTCTGAAGGGTTTGATGTGGTGGTGGGCGACCTGTCGTTCATTTCTCTCACCCTGGTGTTGCCCGCGTTGTTGACGGTGTTGAAACCAAACGGTGTGTTGCTGATGTTGGTCAAGCCGCAATTTGAATTGCAACCCAGTGACATTGGCAAAGGCGGTTTGGTGAAAGACGCCAGCAGCTACGCACAAGTTGAATCACGGTTGCGCGAAGCATGTGCAGCGTTGTCGTTGCATGTGTTGGGTTATTGGCCCAGCGCCATTGCCGGAGGCGATGGCAATCAAGAATTTTGGATAGGGGCGCGTCGCGCATGATGTGATTGACGCGACGAACCCATAGGAGTGAAGATGTCTGCCAAGCAAAATTTGAGCATTGAGTTTTTTCCACCCAAGACACCCGAGGGTTCAGAAAAACTGCGTGCGGTGCGTCAAGAGCTGTATGCCTTGCAGCCGCAGTTTTGCTCGGTCACTTACGGTGCGGGTGGTTCCACCCAAGCGGGCACGATCTCCACACTGAAAGAAATTTTGTCAGAAGGCATGCCTGCTGCATCGCACTTCTCATGCATCGGCGCTACGCGTGACAGCGTGCTTGAACAATTGCAAGAGTTCAAGCAAATGGGCGTCAAGCGTTTGGTCGCCTTGCGCGGTGATTTGCCCAGCGGCTATGGCGCCGGTGGCGAGTTTCAATACGCCAGCGATTTGGTTGCGTTCATTCGCGCTGAAACCGGTGACGACTTCAAAATTGAAGTCGCGGCTTATCCCGAAATTCATCCGC
>JBEGOM010000018.1:0-38183 GCA_041181985.1 Pseudomonadota bacterium
CCAGGGTGCAAGATGCCAAAGTGCGTTTGATCGAGCAAGTTTTCATGCATCGCCACATAGTTGGTACGAATGTGAAATTGCCCACGCACGGTTTGCCATGCAGGCGACGACAACCACGATGTGTCAGGAATTTTTTGCGGATCAGCCAATGCGGGGTCACCCATCCAAATCCAGATCAAGGGGCCACGCTCCTGCACTGGATAACTGTTGATGCGTGCGTGACTCGGGCAATTGGGCAACGACGGCATACCCAAACACTGCCCCAACGGGCTGTACACCATGCCGTGATAGCCACACACCAAGTTGTCACCTTCAAGCTTGCCCTTTGACAAAGGAAAAGATCGGTGCGGGCAGCGGTTGTCCATCACAACAGGGGTGCCATCAGAACGGCGGTACATCACCACCGTGGTGTTCAACAGAGTTCTCTCGCGCAATTCACGTGTTACCTCACTCGACAATGCGGCCACATACCAACATTGGCGAATCAAAGGCGTCAGGTGGTTGGCAAACTGCGCCTGCGCTTTGGGCTGAGCAACAACAGTCGCAGGTTCGTCAAGCAAGGTGTCCATGGGCGCGAGGGTGGGTACTTATTCAAAAGAGATGCCCTACTCTAATAGATTCATTTATGAATCAATGGTGATATATTGCGTTCAGTTTAATCTCGGATTGGAATCAATTGGACGACTTCAGCAACCTCAAAATTTTCATGGCGGTGGCGCATCACAACAGCTTTGCAGAGGCCGCGCGGCAATTGCATGTGGTGCCGTCGGTGGTGGCCAAGCGCATCGCGCAACTCGAGCGGTCGATGGGTGTGCGCTTGTTTGAACGAACCACCCGCAGCGTGAAATTAACCGAACCCGGCGAACGCCTCAAAAGCAAAGCCCAACCGGTGCTGAATGCCTTCGATGGTTTGCTGGCCGATGTGCACCGTGACGACACGCAACCCGAAGGACACATCCGAGTGATGGCGCCCACAACACTGACGACTTTGTATTTGGGTCCGGTGTTCGCTTCTTTTTTAAAACAACACGAACGCATCACCTTAGAGGTTGTGCTCGGGGACCGGTCCATCAACCCCACCGAAGATGCTTTTGACATGGTCATCAGTGGGCGCGTAGCCAACTACGAAGGGGTTGAACAGATACCACTCGCGCCAATTCAATATGTGGTGTGTGCATCCCCCAGCTATTTGAAACAACACACCAAGCCTACGCATCCCAATGATTTGCGTGAGCATGCTTGTTTGGTGTTTGAACCCACCGGCAAAAGTTGGTTGTTTCATTCACCGCGTGGCAACATTTATGTTGAAGTCACGTCGCGCTTGACGGCAGACGACAACAACACCATTCTTTCAGCTGCACTCAAGGGACTGGGCATTGCCATGCTGCCGGCTTACATCGCGCACAGTTCACTTGCCAACAAAAAGTTGATACCGCTGTTAACAGACTACCCCACGCAAAACGCTTGGTTCAAAGCGCTTGTTCCCAAGCGCAAAGTCAAACTCAAACGGCTGATCGCATTGCAAGCATGGTTGATGCAAGAAATGAAAACCACGCTCCCCACTGCTTGACCATCAGGTCACAGGCGCCGGGTTGAACAACACCAACGCATTGTGCAGTTTCCAGCGCTCGGCCCATGTTTTTTGACGGCCACTGGCCACCTCCAACATCATCTGAAACATGGCCATGCCCACTTCTTCAATGGTTTGTGTGCCGTCTGCAATCGTGCCAGCGTTCACATCCATCAAATCGTGCCAACGGCGTGCGAGGTCGGTGCGTGTGGCCACTTTGATGACCGGCACAGGCGCAAGACCATAGGGCGTGCCGCGTCCGGTGGTGAACACATGCAAGTTCATGCCAGCGGCGAGTTGCAGCGTGCCGCAAATGAAATCGCTGGCTGGCGTGGCGGCATAAATCAAACCTTTTTGACGCAGCTTTTCGCCGGGCGACAACACACCTGAAATAGGTGCTGAGCCCGACTTCACAATCGAGCCCATGGCTTTTTCCACGATGTTGGACAAGCCACCTTTTTTGTTGCCTGGTGTGGTGTTGGCACTGCGGTCTGCACGGCCTCGCGCGAGGTAGGCATCAAACCAAGCCATTTCACGGATCATGGCTTGTGCCACTTCAGGGGTGGTGGCGCGCGATGTCAATTGGTCAATGCCGTCGCGCACTTCGGTCACTTCCGAGAACATCACACTGGCACCTGCGCGCACCAACAGATCGGTGCAATAGCCCACCGCAGGGTTGGCTGTGACGCCTGAGAACGCATCGCTGCCACCGCATTGCACACCCACCACCAATTCGCTGGCAGGCACGGTTTCGCGTCGGCGTTGGTTCAAACGGTGCAAATGTTGTTCAGCGTTTTTCATGATGGATTCAACCATCGACATGAAGCCCACATGCGCATCGTCTTGCAGGCACACCACATCCAACGCTTCGTTGCGTTGGTCGTTGATGGGAATGCTGCCCGCTGGCATTAAGCGATCAGGTTGCAATTTTTCGCAGCCCAAGCTCACCACCATCACTTCGCCACCAAAGTTGGGGTTCAAACTGATGTTGCGCAGGGTGCGAATGGGAATGTCAGCGCCATCGGCATCGATCGCCACACCGCAACCGTAGGTGTGCTCCAAGCCCACCACATCGTCCACATGTGGAAACTTGGGCAGCAGCTCTGCCTTGATGCGCTCTACTGCAAACGACACCACACCCGACACACACTGCACGGTGGTGGTGATGGCCAAAATGTTTCGCGTGCCCACCGAGCCGTCGGCGTTGCGATAGCCTTCAAAGGTGTAGCCTTCTAGCGGCGGCAGCGGGTCGGGTTTGACGGTGGCAATGGGCAAGTCGTCGAGTGAGCGGGCTGATGGCATTTGCAGCAGACGCTCATGCACCCAACTGCCTGCCGGAATGTCTTTTAAGGCGTAGCCAATCGCCACACCGTAGCGCCACACCGGTGAGTCAGCAGGCACATCCACCAAGGCGACTTTGTGGCCCTGCGGCACTTGATCGCGCAGCGTCAAACCCTCTGGTAACACTGTGCCTGCGGGCAGTCCACCGTCGTTGGCCACAATGGCCACGTTATCGCGCGGGTGCATGCGAATGGTCAGCGGGGTCATCGGTGTCTCCTGTCTTGATCGGGCAAAAGTGGCAGCAAAGGTATGAAGCTAGGTCTTTACAAACCCGATGATAGCGCTACCATATCGACCAACGCAAGAGATACCCATGACCGACAAAGAGCCATCCAAACGATCACGCCGCAGCAGCGGCGCCATCACCCTCAGCGATGTGGCCATGCTCGCGGGTGTGGCACCCATCACCGCATCACGAGCCATCAACACGCCCAATCAGGTGTCGCCCGATGTGCTGCGCAAAGTGCAAGAGGCTGTGCAACGCACCGGCTATGTGCCCAACCGCATGGCCGGAGGGTTGGCCTCGTCGCGAAGCAAGCTGATTGCGGCTGTCGTGCCCAGCACGGTGGTGTCGGTGTTCATGGAGACCATCGAGTCGCTCAATGGCAGTTTGTTTGACGCTGGCTACCAACTGATGTTGGGGCAATCGGGCTACTCTGCCGAGCGCGAAGAGTTGCTGCTCGAAGCCATCATTGGGCGTCGCCCCGATGGCATTTTTTTAACCGGCATCTTGCCCCCCGGCAAAGCCCGCACACGCTTGCTCGCGTCTGGCATTCCGGTGGTGGAAACATGGGATTTGACCCCCACCCCCATCGACATGCTGATTGGCTTTTCTCACTCGGACATTGGCCGTGAAGTGGCTCAGTTTTTGATGCAAAAAGGGTATCGCCAATTTGCCATCGTGCGCGCCGAAGACGAGCGCGCCGACCGCCGCACCTTGGCCTTCCAAGACGCGTTATCTCACCAGGGTTTGGTAACCGCATTTGAGGTCAATGTGGGCGCTTCACGATCACTCAAAAGTGGGCGCGAAGCGATGGCCCGCATATTGAAAGAACGCCCGCAAGTCGAGGCCGTTTTCTGTAGCTCCGACTTGCTGGCCTTGGGGGTCATGACCGAAGCCCGCGCACGCCAAATCAGCGTGCCTAACGATCTAGCAGTCATGGGTTTTGGCGATGTGCCCTTCGTGGCTGACATGGTGCCTGCCCTCACGACGGTGCGCATCAACGGGGGGCTGATTGGCACGCAAGCGGCGGGCTTTTTGATCGACCGTGCCGAGGGTCGCCCGGTAGACCAGCGCATTGTGGATGTGGGCTTTTCCATCGTCGAGCGCGAAAGCACCGGCCTAGTAAAAACCCTAGGTTAAAAGCATGAAAGTCCCCATTGACGACCCGATTCCGCGTGGCTAACATGCCCATCTATGCGATTTGGTAGCGCTACCAAATTACAAAAAACACATACCTTTCCATTCACCATACCAGAACAACGCTACATATGGCCACCTCTTCCTCTCACATGTATTCCCGCATCCTGCTCACAGGTGCTGCAGGTGGATTGGGCCGCGTGCTGCGCCCGCGTTTGAAAAACCGTTGCGATGTGCTGCGCGTGAGCGACTTGGACAATCTAGGCAAAGCCAACGCTGGTGAAGAAGTCATGCCTGTTGCGCTGCAAGACAGAGCTGCGGTCAACCAACTCTTGGCCGGCGTCGATGCCGTGGTTCACTTGGGTGGCATTTCCACCGAGCAGCCGTTTGACGACATCGTGCAAGCCAACATCGTGGGCGCCTACAACTTGTATGAAGCTGCACGCATACACGGAACACGCCGCATTGTGTTTGCCAGCTCCAACCATGTGACCGGTTTTTACCGCCAAGACGAAGTGGTCGACACGGCTGCCCCTGTGCGACCAGATGGGTACTACGGGTTGAGCAAAGCCTTTGGCGAAAACTTGGCGCGCTTTTACTATGACCGCTATGGCATCGAAACAGTAGCTGTTCGCATTGGTTCGTCATTCCCAGAACCCAAAGACCGGCGCATGCTCGCCACTTGGATGAGCTATGACGACTTAGAGCGCTTGGTCGTGTCGTGCCTCACCTCACCCGTGGTGGGCTACAGCGTCATTTATGGCATGTCCGACAACAACCATGTTTGGTGGGACAACACCTTGGCCAAACACATTGGCTATCGCCCACAAGACAGCTCTGAACCTTTCCGTGCTGCGCTCGAAGCTAAACAACCCACTCTCGATTTGAACGATCCCGCCGTGATTTACCAAGGCGGTGGTTTTGTCAAAGCTGGCCCTTTCTGAATTTCTAATCACCACAGGAGACTTCCATGAACGCTCGTCAACATTTCTTCAAAACCTTCGCCGCCACTGCGGTGGCATCGCTCTTTGCCATCAGCGCGCAAGCCACTGAGTTCCGCTCATCAGACATTCACCCTGACGACTACCCCACCGTGCAAGCAGTTCGCCACATGGGCGAAGAACTGAGCAAAGCCACAGGCGGCAAGCACAGCATCAAAGTGTTTTCAAAATCTGCTTTGGGCAATGAGAAAGACACCATCGAGCAAACCAAACTCGGTGCGATTGCGATGACACGCGTCAACGTGGCACCGATGAACAACATTTGCGCGGCCACCATGGTGCCCACCATGCCCTTCTTGTTCCGCTCGACCGAACACATGCGCAAAGTGTTGGACGGCGCGATTGGTGAAGAAATCTTGAAAGACTGCGAAGCACAAGGCTTCATTGGCTTGGCTTTCTACGACTCTGGCGCACGCTCGATTTACACCGTGAAAAAACCTATCAAAACGTTGGCAGATGCCAAAGGTTTGAAAGTGCGCGTGCAGCAAAGCGACTTGTGGGTGTCATTGCTCGAAGCCATGGGCGCCAATGCCACACCCATGCCTTATGGCGAGGTGTACACCGCGCTGAAAACAGGCTTGGTCGATGCCGCTGAAAACAACTACCCTTCTTATGAAAGCTCACGCCACTTTGAAGTGGCCAAGTACTACAACAAAACCGAGCACTCAATGGCGCCCGAAATTTTGTTGTTCTCTAAGAAAGTGTGGGACACCCTCTCTGCTGACGAACAAAAGCAAATTCGCGCAGCGGCCAAAGAGTCTGTCGTTTACATGCGCAAACTGTGGGACGAGCGCGAAACAAAATCATTGGCCATCGTGAAAGCTGGTGGTGCAGAGATTGTGGATGTGGACAAAGCCAGCTTCCAAAATGCCATGAAACCTGTGTATGACAAGTTCTTGAAAGATCCCAAATTGCAAGACATGGTCAAACGCATCAACGCAGTGAAGTAAATACTTTCATGTACACACGCTTTTGTGCCGCCTTGGCGCGGCTTTGTTTGCAGGTGGGCGTGCTCGGTCTGATCTTGTTGATCGCGGCCGTGCTCTACCAAGTCATTGGTCGCTATGTGTTCAACGACACGCCCACATGGGCTGAAAGTGGAGCAGTGTTGCTGGTGCTCTATGTGACCATGCTCGGCATGGCCGTGGGCGTTCGCGATGCAGGCCACATTGGCTTGGAGTCCTTGTTGGTCTTGGTGCCAGAGGCCATCCGTTTGAAGATGGAGTTGTTCATCCACGCCTTGGTGCTGACCTTTGGCGTGGTGATGGCTTACAACTGCAGCGTTTTGGCACAAAGCGTGTGGGATTACAAAATCCCAACCCTCGGCTTGTCCGAGGCTTTCAAATATGCACCGCCAGCGATGGCGGGCTTTTTGATTGTGTTGTTTTCTTTAGAACACATCATTGCATTGCTCAATGGTGAAGAGGTAGAACCCGCATGGCACTGACCATTTTGTGCGTGAGCTTCACGCTGTTGTTGCTGCTGGGTGTGCCCGTGGCCTTCTCTATCGGACTGTCTTCGTTGGCAACTTTGCTTTATGAAGGTTTGCCCTTGGCCGTCGGTTTTCAACAAATGATTTCGGGCATGAACCCGTTTTCATTTTTAGCCATTCCGTTTTTCATTTTTGCTGGCGAGATCATGATGTACGGCGGTATCGCCGACAAAATCGTTGACTTCGCCAAATCGCTCGCTGGCCATGTGCGTGGCGGCTTGGGCATGAGCAATGTGCTGGCTTGCACCTTGTTTGGGGGTGTGTCAGGTTCACCCGTGGCCGATGTATCTGCCATGGGGGCGGTGCTGATTCCGCAAATGAAAAAAGAGGGTTACGACGCTGACTATGCCGTCAACGTCACCACCCACGCTTCGTTGGTAGGTGCGTTGATGCCCACCAGCCACAACCTCATAATCTTCACGCTGGCAGCCAGCGGCAAAGTGAGCATTGCGGCGTTGATCTTGGCGGGCATCGTGCCAGCCATCGTGCTGACCATTTGCAACTTGGTGGCTGCTTATGCAGTGGCGGTCAAACGTGGCTACCCTGCAGGCACCTTCCCCGGCTGGCAAGTGGTGGGCCGTTCGTTTGCACAATCACTGCCTGGTTTGTTGGTGGTGGTCATCATCATCGCGGGCATTTTGTCGGGCGCTTTCACAGCTACCGAATCAGCCTCAGTGGCTGTGCTTTGGGCGCTGTTCTTAGCGGCATTGGTTTACAAAAAGCTCACACGCGAACAATTCCTCAAATCGGCCGCCAAAGCGGTGAAAAGCACCGGCGCAGTGTTGCTGCTGATTGGCATCAGCTCAATGTTTGGTTACTTGATTGGCCTCTACGGTGTGGCTGAAATCACTGGCAATATGTTGTCGAGCGTGAGTGCCAAACCTTGGGTGATTTTCTTGTGGGTCAACATCATCTTGTTTGTGTTGGGCACCTTCTTGGACATGGCTGCCACCATTTTGATTTGCACACCCATTTTCTTGCCCATCTGCCAACAAATGGGCATGAGCACCGAACAGTTCGGTATCGTCATGCTGATCAACTGTGCGTTGGGTTTGAACACACCCCCTGTGGGCACCACCCAATTTGTGGGTTGTACCATTGGTGAAGTGTCAGTCGGTACCGTCATGAAAACCATTTGGCCTTTCTATGGTGGATTGATTGCTGCATTGATGTTGGTCACCTATGTGCCCGAATTCTCCATGTGGCTACCCAACTTGATTTTGAAATAAACCATGATGACCTCTGGCCCCGCCATCGCTTTTGAAACCAACGCACGTTATCCAGATCCACGCGTTGAGGTATTGGACGAACGCTTTCTGAAATTGCGTTTGTTCAGCGCCAGTGTCGAGCAACTCGCTACTGGCATGCGGTGGGCCGAGGGACCAGTGTGGTTTGGCGATGGTCGGTATTTGCTGGTGTCAGACATTCCCAACAACCGCATCTTGCGTTGGGACGACACCTCAGGCCAAGTGAGTGAATTTCGCAACCCATCCCACAACGCCAACGGTTTGGCGCGTGACGCACAGGGTCGCTTGCTGACTTGCGAGCACCAAACACGCCGCGTCACACGCACCGAGTACAACGGCAGCATCACGGTGTTGGCCGATGCTTACCAAGGCAAGCGTTTGAATTCACCCAACGACATCGTGTGTCAACGCAATGGCACAGTTTGGTTCACCGATCCACCGTTTGGTATTTCCGGCGATTGGGAAGGCGATCCTGCAACCGCTGAGTTGCCACACGCTTTGTACCGCATCGATGCCAACAGCGGTGAATTGCAGCAGGTGTTGACTGATTTGCAAGGTCCCAATGGTTTGGCTTTCTCGCCCGATGAGTCAGTGTTGTATGTGGTTGAAAGCCGCGCACAACCACACCGCAAAGTGTGGGCTTACAACATCGATGCAAAGGGCCAGCTCAGCAACAAACGCATGGTCATTGACGCACAAGGCCCAGGTGCACTCGACGGCATTGCCATAGACCGCGATGGCAATATTTGGTGCGGCTGGGGCAGCGATGGCTCTGTCAATGCCAAACCAGAAACACTCGACGGTGTGCGTGTGTTTGCAAGTGACGGTACCGCCATTGGTCACATCCATTTGCCAGAGCGTTGTGCAAATTTATGTTTTGGTGGCGCCAAAAACAATCGGTTGTTCATGGCCAGCAGCCACTCGTTGTACGCCATCTATACCAATACGCGTGGTGCTGTTTAAAGCATCAAACTTTTTTAGATTTCATTCAGGAGCGTCTTCATGAAAAAACGCCACTTTCTTTTGGCATGCCTAGCCAGTGTTTTTGCACTCAGTACAGCGCACGCATGGCCTGACAAAACCGTGACACTGGTGGTACCCTTCCCACCCGGCGGCGCCACCGATTTGATCGCGCGCACCTTGGCACCCAAACTGCAGGAAAAACTGGGCGGCAATTTCATCATTGACAACAAAGGCGGAGCCACCGGTACGATTGGTGCTGGCTTGGTAGCGCGCGCACCTGCTGATGGTCACACGCTATTGGTGTCATCTCTTGGGCCTTATGTGATTGCGCCACATTTGTTGGCCAAAGTGCCTTATGACGCGCTTAAAGACTTTGACTACATCAGCATTGCCGTGCAAGCCCCCAATGTGTTGGTGGTGCCTGCCAATTCACCGCATAAATCGATGACAGATGTCATCAACTTCCTCAAAGCCAACCCCAACAAAATGACATTTGCCTCCTCAGGCAACGGCAGCAGCGACCACCTGACCGCAGAATTGTTTTGGCTGCAAACCGGCACCACAGGCATTCATGTACCCTACAAAGGTGGCGGCCCTGTGATGACCGATTTGTTGGGTGCTCAAGTTGATTCGTCGTTCATGAACATCAACACCGCCATGCCGCAAATCTTGGCTGGCAAATTGCGACCCCTGTCTATCACCAGCGTCAAGCGCTCTCCTCTGTTGCCCAATGTGCCTTCGCTTGAAGAGCTTGGCATCAAAGGTGCCAATGTGTATTCATGGCAAGCGATTGCTGCACCACGCGGTTTGCCTGCTGACATCAAAACCAAATTGCATGCGGCCATCGTTGCGGGTTTGAATGACCCACAAGTGAAAACCAAGTTGCTTGAATTGGGCTTCGAAATTGTGGCCAACACGCCCGAGCAATTCACCACTTTCCAAGCTGCCGAATTTGCACGCTGGAAAAAACTCATTGAAACCCGCAACATCCAAGCGGACTGAAAACTGAGCGCACGCTTCGCATCGTCTACCCCTTCATTACTCACCCATGCATCACACCAACACGCCAGTCGTCACGCAATTGAGCGTCATCCCTGTTGCAGGGCATGACAGCATGCTGATGAATTTATCGGGCGCCCACGGCCCCTTCTTCACCCGCAACCTGCTCATCTTGAGTGATAACGCAGGACGCACCGGCATTGGCGAAGTACCCGGCGGTGAAAAAATTCGTGCCACCCTAGAAGATGCATCTGAGCTGGTGGTTGGTCAAAACATTGGCAATGTGCAAGCAGTGCTGAATGCCATGCGCACCCAATTTGCCGATCGCGATGCCGGTGGGCGTGGTCTGCAAACCTTCGATTTACGCACCACCATCCATGCTGTCACTGCCGTTGAATCTGCACTGCTTGATTTGCTAGGTCAACATTTGAATTTGCCTGTGGCTGCACTGTTGGGTGAAGGTCAACAACGCAGCTCGGTGGAAATGTTGGGTTACTTGTTTTTCATCGGTGACCGCACCAAAACCGACCTGCCCTATCGCACCGAACACAACGCTGACAACGCGTGGTTCCGCTTGCGCAACGAAGAGGCCATGACACCCGAATCGGTGGTGCGTTTGGCCGAAGCTGCGCGTGAAAAATATGGCTTCAACGACTTCAAACTCAAAGGTGGCGTGCTCGCAGGTGAAGCTGAAATCGAAGCCGTCACAGCATTGCACGAGCGCTTTCCAACTGCACGCGTCACCCTCGACCCCAATGGCGGTTGGTTGCTCAAAGACGCTGTGCGTTTGATGCGCGACATGCGCGGCGTGGTGGCCTATGCCGAAGACCCCTGTGGTGCGGAAGAAGGCTTCAGCGGTCGCGAGGTCATGGCCGAGTTCCGCCGCGAAACCGGCTTGCCCACAGCTACCAACATGGTCGCCACCGACTGGCGACAAATGGTGCATTCGCTCTCACTGCAAAGCGTGGACATTCCTTTGGCTGATCCGCATTTCTGGACCATGGCCGGTTCGGTGCGTGTGGCACAAACTTGTCGCGATTGGGGTCTCACATGGGGCTCGCACTCCAACAACCACTTCGATGTGTCCTTGGCTATGTTCACCCATGTGGCAGCGGCTGCCCCCGGCAAAGTCACCGCCATTGACACCCATTGGATTTGGCAAGACGGTCACGGTCTCACAAAAGAGCCGTTACAAATTATTGAAGGCCATGTGCAAGTGCCACAAAAACCAGGCTTAGGCGTTGAGCTCAATATGGTGGAAGTTGAAAAAGCGCATCAGCTGTATTTGCAACACGGCTTGGGTGCACGCGACGATGCACAGGCTATGCAATACCTCATTCCCGGCTGGAAGTTCGATCACAAAAAACCGTGCATGGTGCGATAACGCTCTGCACTCTCCATCCATTTAGCGAACAACGTTAACACATACAAAAAGGACATTTTTATGAAAATCGGTTTCATTGGTTTAGGCATCATGGGCGCACCGATGGCACAACATTTGTTGGCAGCCAAGCACGACATGTTTGTGCGCACCCGCAGCAAAGTGCCTGAAATCCTGAATGGCGCCAAAGTGTGCGCCACCAACGCCGATGTGGCACGCGCGGCAGACATTGTGTTTTTGATGTTGCCTGACACACCTGATGTGGAAACTGTTTTGTTTGGCAAAGACGGTGTTGCTGAAGGTTTGAGCAAAGGCAAGATCGTGGTGGACATGAGCTCCATCTCACCCATGGACACCAAAGCCTTCGCCCAAAAAATCAATGCCCTCGGTTGTGAATACTTAGACGCCCCCGTCTCAGGCGGTGAAGTTGGTGCCAAAGCTGCCAGCCTGACCATCATGGTGGGCGGTTCAGAAGCCACCTTCAACACCGTGAAACCTTTGTTTGAGTTGATGGGCAAAAACATCACCCTCGTGGGCGGCAATGGCGATGGTCAAACCACCAAAGTGGCCAACCAAATCATCGTGGCCTTGAACATTGCAGCAGTGGGCGAAGCCCTGTTGTTTGCCAGCAAAGCAGGTGCTGACCCTGCCAAAGTGCGCTCGGCACTCATGGGTGGCTTTGCCGCCAGCCGCATTTTGGAAGTGCATGGTGAACGCATGATCAAACGCACCTTCGACCCCGGCTTTCGCATTGCCTTGCATCAAAAAGATTTGTCATTGGCCCTGCAAGGCGCCAAAGCCATGGGCGTGTCGTTGCCACAAACTGCATCCGCTGCACAACTCATGCAAGCTTGTGCGTCGCATGGTTGGGGGCAAATGGATCACTCTGCGTTGGTGAAGTCGCTGGAGCTCATGGCGAACCACGAGGTAGCCAAGTCGTAACCTCTTGCAAGGTAGGCATGGCAGACACAGCGCCTTGTGCCTGGGTGGACAAGGCTGCTGCTGCATTCGCCCACGACAACGCGTCGTGCCATGGCGATTGTCGCGTTAACGCAGCGGCCAAAGCGCCTGTGAAGGTATCGCCAGCACCAATCGTGTCAACCACCTTCACGGCATGACCCGGCACATGCAAGGCAGATTCATTGGGGCGAAACAAACAACAACCATCGGCACCCAATGTCACCACAACAGCTTTGACGCCACGCGCCAACAATGCGTTGGCGGCCAAGGTCACATCTTGTTCTTTTGCCAATGCCAATAGTTCGCCTTCGTTGGGCGTTAAAACATCTATCCAAGGCCACAATGCATCTGGCAATGGCATAGCAGGTGCGGGGTTGAGCAAAGTGGTGGCCTGATGTCGTTTGGCAATTTCAAAAGCCATCTGCGTTGCATCTAGAGGTACTTCACACGAAGCCATGACCAATCGGGCTTGGGCCAACATGCTTTGCGCAGCCGCAACATGCGTTGATGACAAACCCACACCTGCCCCTGGATACACAGCGATGGAGTTGTCGCCATCGTCATACACCATGATCAGCGCTGTGCCGTTCATCTCCCCTTTGGCACGCACCACAAAACGACTGTCAATGCCTTCGTACGCCCACAAATCTAAACCCATTTGACCAAAGTCATCACCACCAACACGCGCAATCAAACCGACTTTGGCGCCTTGGCGTGCGGCTGCAATCGCGGCGTTGCTGCCCTTGCCACCGGGTAATCGGTTGAAGTCATGCGCTAAAACAGTTTGACCGCGCGCAAGGGGTTGTGCGATCTGTGCCACCAAATCGACATTCCAACTTGCGACGCACACCACATCACAAGGTTGCATCAACTCGCCCCCGGCGTGCCATAACCCATGGTCTGCGGCAACCACAAAACGATTTCAGGGAAAAGCGTCATAGCTACCAACAAGCACAGCAACAAGACCAAAAACAACCATCCCTCGCGCATCATGTCGCCAATGGGAATACCGGTCAGCGCTTTGGTCACAAACAACAACATGCCAAAGGGCGGGTGAATCAAACCAATCATCATGTTGAGCACCACCAACACCCCAAAGTGCACGAGGTCAATGCCCAGCAATTTGGCAGCAGGCAACAACATGGGCACAAAAACCAACAGCAGTACCGACACATCCAAGAAGCAACCCAAGACCAAAAACAAGGCGTTGACCATGAATAAAAATTGCAACTTACTCAAGTGCAAAGCATCGACCCAACCCGCCATGGCTTGGGGTACGCCCTCAGCAGTGAACGCATAGTTGAGCATGAATGAACCAGCCAAGATGATGGTGATCACAGCACTGGCACGGGTTGATTCGAGCACCACGCCCCAAAAAGCACGCCAGCTGAGTGCGCGAAAAACAAGCGCAGCCAAAATCAGCGAATGCAAAGCCGCAACAGCTGCTGCTTCAGTGGGTGTGAATGCACCAGAATAAATACCGCCCAACAACACAATGGGCATAGACAAAGGCAAAGCACCTCTGAACAAAATAGCAGGCCACTCTTTGAGCGGCACGGGCTCTTCACGTGGCATGTTGCGTTTGCGTGCGATGACGTGCACCGCACCCATCATCAAAATTGTCATGCACACGCCAGGCATCACCCCACCCAAGAAGAGCGCGCCGACGGATGCACCTGACACCAAGGCATAAATCACCATGGGAATGGAAGGTGGAATGATGGGGCCCAAGGTGGCACTCGCCACAACTACCGCGCCTGCAAAACCAGGGCTGTATTCTGGTTTTTTTAACATTTGGCGAATGGTCACCAAACCGGGGCCTGCTGCATCAGCAATCGCACTGCCACTCATGCCTGAAAAAATCACACTCACCAAAATATCCACTTGCGCCAAACCACCGCGCATGCGTCCCACCAAAATTCGGCAGAAGTCAAAAATGCGTTCACTCACAGTGCCTGCATTCATGATGTTCGCAGCAAACACAAAAAGTGGAACTGCCAACAGCACATAACTGTTGTACAGACCGTTGCTCACTTGCTCAGCCACCAGCCCCACGTCTTGCCCTTTGACCAACAAATAGGCCACACCTGACATGAGCATCGAAAAGCCAATGGGCATGCGTAACAACATGCCCACCACCACAACACCCACCAATGCCCACAAAGCCAAACTCATAGTGTGATTCCTTGGGCCTCAAGCCCCTGTCCTTTGATCGCCTGCCAAATGGCCCATGCACTACGCACCACCAAAGCACACAGCAAAAATATAAACGGCAGAAAGATCCATTGAAAAGAGATGTCTAGCACTGGCGAACCTTCACGTGCCATGAAATGCACATAGTCCCAGCTTGCAGGTATGGCCACCAACGCCAGCCCGCCCACCATGAGGTTGCCCAATATGCGCATGACTTTTCTTGTCTGTATGCCAACGCTGTTCCATATCAAGTCAAACATGACCTGTTCGCGCTCTGGCACCATGAATGCAGACGCCCACAAAATGGCCCACAAATACAAAATCACGCCCAACTCATCGGTCCACGGCAAGGGTTTGTTGAACACAAACCGTGCCGTGATTTGAACGATGAATGTCAAAAACAAACAAAGGAACACAACACCACCGATGGTGTCGGTGGCTTTTTTAAACCAACGCATGATCAGCGGGTGTTATTGATGCGTTCGAGCAAACCTGTGGGCCACACTTTGGCATAGTCAGATTTGCCATAGGTGTCTTGCACCGATTTACGGAAGGCATCTACATCAGGCGTCGTCACTTGCAAGCCTTGTTGCTTGAAGAAATCCACAATTTGTGCTTCTTCTTTGATGCGGTTTTCATTGTTGTATTGAGCCGCCGCTTGTGCTGCCGCTTTCACGCTGTCTTTTTGTGCAGGCGTGAGTGCATTCCAAGTTTTGTTGGAGATTGCAATGAAAATGCCATCCACCAAGTGATTGGTCAACACCAATTGTTTGGTGACCTCATAAAACTTCGCCGCGCGCACAGTTGGCAGCGGATTATCTTGACCATCGATGGTGCCTGTTTTCAAACCCAAATACACCTCACCAAAGGCCAGAGGCGTTGCAGTCGCACCCAAAGCCTCTCCCAAGAAGAGCCATTCTTTAGACGCAGGCATGCGCAACTTCACGCCTTTCAAGTCTGGGGGCACTTTCACATTGCGTGCTTCGCGCAAGTTCACTTGACGCGTGCCAAGATAAACGGTGGACAACACGGTCACATCCATTTTTTCTGAAACGGTTTTGAACAGTTCATTGCCAATAGGACCGTTGAACACTTTTTGCTGGTGCGCAGGGTCGCGTACCACATAACCCGCGGTGAAAATCGAAAACTCGGGCACCAGTTTTGCCATGTCAAACGCCGAAATGGCTGACAACTCCAAGTTGCCACGTGCCATCGCAGCAGGCTCGGTACCTTGCTTGAACAAGGAAGCGTTCAAGTTGATCTGAACATCAAATTGGTTGGCTGACGTTTTGTCCAGCGAGTCTTTGAACACAGTCCACATCTTGGCATGCCAATCATCAGGCACGGCAGGGGTAGAAATTCGCATAGGAATTTTGTTTTGTGCAAAAGCTTGGCCGCTCATGCTGCACATCGCTAGCGCAGACATACCAGCCACCAACAAACCACGACGGAAATGAGAAATGGAAGTCATATGTGTCTCCTGATGAAATTTAAGAAAGATTTTACAAACGCATCACTCTTGCTGTGTGTCAACAGCAAAATCTCGCACCGATTTTTCAATCGCTGACAAAGCCTCACCCTCTATGGCAACCAAGGGCGGACGCACTCTGAGCCAAGTGGGGTCATTGTGCAGTGTCGCCATGACAGCCTTCAATGCTGGCAACAATGCATAGGGCTTTAAAAGGTCCAACATGTCTTGCACCCGCTTGGCATCGTGCGCAGTGGTCGCCGCGTCAGGTGTCAGCACCATGCGATGTACCACTCTGGGCAGAAAATTCGCCAAACCGCTGATGGCACCCGTGCTGCCCAATCGCCCCATGGTAGGCAAGTCAGGCTCATTGCCAACATACACCGTGATGTTGGGCATAAAAGCCTCTGCCAAAGCGACCGAATGGGCGCGCTCGCATGCACTGTCTTTGATGCCCGCAATGATGCCCGGATAACGTTTGAGCAATTCTGCAATCACGTTTTGTGACAACGAAACGCCAATCACCTGCGGTATGTGATAGAGGTAAAGTCGCCAGTCTTTGCGTTGGACACCATCGATCACATAGGCATATGCATCGATGATCCCTTGGTCGCTCACCCCTTTGAAGAAGAAGGGCGGCAGCATCAAACAACCGTGTGTGCCGCGCTCTACCGCATGTCGGGTCAAGGCCAAAGTTTCTGTCAACGACGCGCAACTGGTCGACACCATGATGCGCTCCGCCGGCACGCCTCTCGCAATCAATTGGTCAATCGCCTCACGGCGCTCTTCCCATGAGAACGATGGGCCTTCACCCGTCGTGCCAAATGCAGTCACGCCGTGAGCACCCGAAGCGATCAAAGCTTTGGCATGTTCGGCGAATTTCGCATGATCGATTTGTAAATGTTGATCCAACGGCGTCAGCATGGCTGGCCAAATGCCTAAAAACCCGTTGTGTGAATTGGTCAGAGATGCAGACAAAAAAACTCCTGGTTAGCAGATTAAAAAGTTTCAACCACAGGTTGAAACTTGGACAACTCGCGCCTATCTTGACCCAGTACACGCTGATGCGCGCAATGGATGTGATAGTGCAATTTCTCAGCGACAGCATTGGCGTCACGTTGCTTCAATGCCGCAATCAAATCTAAATGCTCATGCATGGCTGGTAGCAACACTTCGGCTGACAGCGTCGAGCGCTCTAAGTGAATCAATCGAACCCGCAAACTGTTGATGCGATAAGCCTGCGAGATCAATTCGTTGCCCAGCGTATCGATCATCAAATCGTGCAAACCCCAATCGATCGAGGTTGCTTCTGTGAGCAACTCATCCGATATGGCGCCTTTGGTAGCGCGCGCCACGATGTCTCTGTGAGCGGCCTCGATATCCTTCAAATCAGCTTCAGAAACCACACTTACAAAATGCATGGCCGCTTCACGCTCTAGCAGGCCTCTCAACTGAAAGGCGTTGTGAATCAATTTCAAATCGACATGTGCGATTTGCAAACCACGCTGCGGCACCGTGCGCAGCAGCCCCTCAGCTTCGAGTCGCGGTATCAATTCACGCACAGCGCCCAATGGCATGTCCAGCAGTTGCATCAACTCACGTTGCGACACAAACTGACCCGGACTGACGTTGGCTTGCAAAATTTGCTGCCGAAAATTTTCATACGCACGTGCGCGCAGTGACTGTGAGGCTTTGTCTTGCAACATCTCAACCATCCACCGATATAACGCCCTTGCGCAACAACACATTGGCGTACCGGCGCATGTCACCTGTTTGCACGACCAAAAAGGCGCGTTGCGCTCTGTCGTAAAAATCAAACCTCTCCAAGGTATTCGCTTGGGTAGATGCGACCGAATGCAACACAGTGTTGAATTCAACCACCGGCAATGGCACCTGCTTGGCGTCACCCACCACTTGCATCGTCCATGCGCAGACCGGATCAAAGTCATCCAGCGGCAAGACTGATAACACGGCCTCTAAAGCCAGCGTGCTGTTGCATCCAGACAGCACAACACACGAAGCCCCATGCGCGCGTGCCACGCGGGCAGCAGGAAAGTTGGCATCCACGATGGCCACCTCGTCGCCATGTCCCATGCTTGCCAAAGCAAACAGCAGTTCGGGCGTCAAAAGTGGGTGGACATTTTTCAACATATTCAACTAACATGTTAGATAGATTTCAGACACAATCTCCTACGCATTTACCCGCAGTAGACGAACCCACCCCATCCATGACCATGCCCAAGACCATTTCCCCCCCTTGTACCGATGGCACGCGACTCGGTCTCGGTGGCGCCCCGCTGGGTAATTTGTTTCACGCCATCAGCGATGCACAAGCACACTCGGTCATTGAAACCGCTTGGGCAGACGGTTGCCGCACTTTTGACACAGCGCCCCATTACGGGCATGGTCTGTCAGAGCGGCGCATGGGCGATGTCCTGAGGCACCATGAGAGAAACAACCTGTGTTTGTCGAGCAAAGTCGGGCGCTTACTCACGCCAGACCCCAACGCCCCCAGCGAGCAACATGGCTATGTCAACACCCTCCCCTTCGTTCAGCACTGGGATTTTTCTCGCAGCGGCATTCGTCGCAGCATAGAAGACAGTTTGCAACGCTTGGGCATGACCCACCTCGACGTTGTGTTCATTCATGACATCGACGAAAAAACACATGGCAAGCAAACCGAACACGTTTTGCAACAAGTGCTAGACGACACCCTTCCCACATTGCAGCGTCTGAAAGAAGAAGGACTGTTGTCACATATTGGGCTTGGCGTCAACGACCACCACGTCGTGTCACGCGTGTTGCAACACGCCTCGTTCGATTGTTTGTTGCTTGCGGGTCGCTACAGCTTGTTAGACCAAACAGCGCTGGCACTCATGCCTATATTGCAGCAAAAAAGTATTGCACTTGCTTTGGGTGGTGTTTTTAATTCGGGCATCTTGGCGCAAAGGCTCACCCACGAAACGCAAGCCACCTTTGATTACGCTGCCGCACCAGCGACTCTGCTTGACAAGGCCATGCGACTACAAACCATTTGCGACGAGTTTGATGTCCCCTTACCTGCAGCCGCATTGCAGTTTGCTTTGGCCGCCCCCGCAGAAATTGTTTTGCTCGGCATTCGATCGCCGCAAGAATGGCAACAAGCAAGACAAGCCGCGGCCCACAAAATTCCAAAGGCACTTTGGCAAGAACTTCGCGAACTGGAATTGATTCCACAAACAGCCCCCATTCCTGCCTAAGAAAAAAACACATGATTGATGCACACTTCCATTGCTGGCAACTCGATCGCAACGACTACGGATGGTTAACCCCACAGCTGTCGCCCATATATCGCGATGTCACCCTGGCGGATTGGATGGTGCATGCCAAAGCGCACGGCATCACCGGTGGCGTTTTGGTGCAAGCAGCACCTACGCTGGCAGAAACCGAATTTTTATTGCATCAAGCACAGCAACATGCCATGGTGCTTGGCGTTGTGGGGTGGGTCGACATGCTGGCTGAAGATGCCATCATGCAAATTGAACGCTTGAGCCAATCATCCAAGCTCAAAGGTTTGCGCCCCATGCTGCAAGACCTACCTGACCCTGACTGGATTTTGCAACCGCAAATTCAACCCATTCTTCAATACATGGCGGCACATGATCTGGTGTTCGATGCCCTTATCAAACCTCACCACCTACCCAACATTTTGAAATTGGTTCACCAACACCCACAGCTCCGTGTGGTGATTGACCACGGCGCCAAACCACGCATCGAGGCAAAACAACGAAGCGAATGGCAATTGCAAATGAAGCAGCTAGCCCACCAATCTGACCCACAACGCGTGGCCTGCAAACTCTCCGGCCTGTGGACGGAAGCCAAACCAGGCAGCGAATGCGAAGTCGTTCGCCCCTGGTGTGAAGATTTGATCGCGATTTGGGGCGACACACGGCTGATGTGGGGCAGTGACTGGCCAGTCCTGGAATTGGCAGGTAGTTATGCCACTTGGCGCAACCTAACCCTGGATATTTTGAAATCTCACACACCTGAATCGCAACGCAAAATATTAGCGCTCAATGCGCTTCGAATGTATGGGTTGTGATTTGAAGATTCAACATCGCAAACCATGCCGATAGACGAACCCGCGCATCACGCCATCGACCCCGACAGCTTGGCGGCACTCCCGCGTTCAGCGGGGGTGTACATCTTCCGTGGCGAAGGCGCCTTGCCGCTCTACATTGGCAAAAGCGTGGACATCCGTTCACGCGTGTTGTCGCACCTGCGAACACCCGATGAAGCCAATATGTTGGCGCAAACCAAACGCATTGACTTCATTGAAACTGCAGGTGAAATTGGCGCCCTCTTGCTCGAAGCGCAGATGATCAAGACGCACAGTCCGCTGTACAACATCCGCTTGCGTCGATTGAGAAACTTGAACAGCATTCGCCTGCAACAAACGGCACAAGGCTTGTCACCTGAAATCGTCAACAACAAAGACATCGCTTTTGGTCAAGTCGATGGCATTTATGGTTTGTTCAGCTCGCAACGCTCTGCTCAAGAAAAATTGCGCGAGTTGGCCAAAGAACATTCGCTGTGTCACGCCCTGCTTGGCTTGGAAAAGTTAAGCCAACGCGGCTGCTTTGGCCGACAAATCAAAACCTGTCATGGCGCCTGCGTGGGGCAAGAAGACCGCAGAACACATGACCAACGCTTGTTCTCAGCATTGCTCGACATGAAGGTGCACGCTTGGCCTTACAAAGGCGCGATTGACCTGATAGAAGGTGACGGTGAATGGACACAAAAGCACCGCATTCATCACTGGCGTTACTTGGGCACATGGTGCTCAAAAGTTCAGGGCTTCAACGGCGTTGCACAAAACGCCTTTGATGTGGACACCTACAAAATTCTCGTCAAACCAGTCATGTTGGGAACGGGGTTGATAGAAGAGGTTTGATTGAAGAGGTTAAAAGCGCGACAAGCAGTCAACTCGTCCGGGGTCGGGCAAATCTTTGCTCTAACACCTCTTGCCCCCACTGTGCGCCCATGCGTTCTTCCACGCACGAAAAGCCGTGGGCTTCATACAGCCGCTTGGCGGCGTCCAGACCTTTGAAGGTCCACAACTGCGTTTGCGCAAAGCCGTGCGCATCCACAAAGGCAAGCGCCTTGGCCAGTAACTCACGCCCCGCGCCTGTGCCACGAATGGCATCTTCGGTGATGAACCAACGCAAATGTGCCACTTGCGCCCCCATGTCCTCACCATCGATGGCCACTGAGCCCACAATTTTGTCGCCACTTGTCGCGACCCAAATGTTGTTGAGCGGGTGATCAAGTCTGCTGGCGAAATCAGCCAAACCAGAGGCAACAACCACTTCAAATGCGCGCCCAAACCCCCAATGCAACGCGTAAAACTTGGCGTGCATTTCTGTGATTCTTGCAATGAGGCCTGTTTGATAGCCCTCTGAGATATCGATTTTCATAAAGTATGAATCGCCTCGAATGCACTGACCAGCGCATCGTGGTTTGAGCCAGCGTATTTCGAGGTTAGCACGCCTTGGTCACAACACCCCTCAAACAACCACCCTCAATTTAGGCGTTGCATACACCTCTGGCCAGGCCTTGGTCATTTGCTGATGAATGCCAGCCGCTGTCAAGCCGTATTGCTGCATCAAAAGCTGTGGGTCACCATGTTCTGTGAACGCGTCATCAAAACCCATCACCAAGACGGGCTTGAACATCCCCATGTCTTGCAAAGCCTCCAAAACAGCGGCACCGGCCCCGCCCTTGCGCACACCATCTTCGAGGGTGATGAAGCGTTCATGCGTGTGTGCGATGTGCTGCAACATATCCAAATCAAGCGGCTTGGCCCAACGCATGTTGACAACCGTGGCGTCTATTGACTCTGCCACTTTAAGTGCTTCGTAAAGCAAAGGGCCAAAAGCCAAAATGGCCGTGCCTTTTCCTTGACGGCGAATGTCGGCTTTGCCAAATGGCAGCCCATTTAAATGTGTTTGTATCGAGGCACCCACACCAGCGCCCCTTGGGTATCTAACTGTGACAGCACCCTCATGTGCATAAGCCGTGCTGAGCAATTGTCGGCACTCGTTTTCATCGGCGGGACAAGCCACACTCATGTCTGGAATGCAGCGGGTGAACGCGATGTCAAACACGCCTGCGTGCGTGGGCCCATCAGGCCCCACCAACCCAGCGCGGTCTAAAGCAAAAACCACTGGTAACTTTTGCAGTGCCACATCGTGAATCAATTGGTCGTAGGCGCGTTGCAAGAAAGTTGAATAAATGGCCACCACCGGCTTGAGGCCCTCACAAGCCAAACCCGCCGCAAAAGTCACAGCGTGCTGCTCTGCAATGCCCACATCAAAATAACGCTCTGGAAACTGCTGACTGAATGCCACCATGCCAGACCCTTCTCGCATGGCGGGTGTGATGGCCACCAAGCGCGCATCTTGGGTGGCCATATCGCATAACCATTGCCCAAAAACTTGTGTGAAAGTCAGTTTGCCTGGTTGAGAGGCGGTCAAACCCACCGCTGGATCAAATTTGCCAGGCCCGTGGTAACTGATGGGATCAGCTTCTGCTTTGGCATAACCTTGGCCTTTGCGTGTCACCACATGCAAGAACTGTGGCCCTTTCGCTTTGGATAAAGTTCGCAACGCTTCGACCAAGCCCAACACATCGTGACCGTCAATGGGACCGGTGTAAGTGAAACCGAGTTTTTCAAAAATCGTGGCGGGCTGAATCAACTGTTGCGTTTGTTGTTCTAAGTGTCGCGCCAGTTCAAACAAAGGCGGCGCGTTGCGCAAGATTTGTTGGCTGAGTTTTTTGGCTTGTTCATAAAAGCGGCCCGACATCAGTTCAGACAAATAGTGGTTCAAGGCACCGACCGGTGGACTGATCGACATGTCGTTGTCATTGAGCACGACCAACAGGTCCGCATCACTGGTGCCCGCATTGTTCAACGCTTCATAGGCCATGCCCGCAGTGAGCGCACCATCGCCAATGATGGCCACAGCCTTTCTGTGACTGCCCGTTAACTTCGCCGCTGTTGCCATGCCCAATGCCGCTGAAATGCTGGTTGACGAATGCGCGGTGCCAAACGCGTCGTAAACACTCTCCTCTCGCTGGGGAAATCCGCTCAGTCCCCCCAATTGCCGTAAAGTGGGCATGCGGTCCATGCGGCCGGTCAACATTTTGTGGGCATAGGTTTGATGGCCCACATCCCAAACCAAGCGATCTTCAGGGGTGTTGAACACATAGTGCAGTGCGATGGTCAGTTCAACCGTGCCCAAGTTGGAGCTGAAATGCCCCCCCGTTTGCGAGACCGCGTCAATCAGGCGCTGCCGCAACTCAGTCGCCAAGGCCGGCAGGCGCTCGCGGGGCAGCGCTCGCAACTGAGTGGGCGATTCAATCCAATCCTGCAAAGCGTCCATGTGCGGCCTTCAAGTTTGCTTGACTGAGATTGAATTTACAGAGATTTGACAAAATGTCAAGTTAGGTTGACACTTGCATTCATCTCTCAATTGACACTCTTGGGTACGCCTTTGATAACAAAAGAATTCATATTTATCGCCTCCACGCGAAAATACAAATGCCTGCGCTCAGGCCGAACACCAAAACGATTTGAAAACACCAGGTGATTCATGAACACAAGTTCAGTCAAGCACTACCTCGTTGCATTGCAAGATCGCATCACGACAACCATCGCCAACTTGGATGGCAGTCGTTTTCTGACAGACCACTGGCAGAAACCAACCGACGAACCTCTGCAGGGCGAAGGCATCACGCAAATTTTAGAAAACGGTCATGTGTTTGAACGCGCTGGCTGCGGCTTCTCTCATGTCAAGGGCCCACGACTGCCCCCTTCAGCAACGCAAGCGCGGCCCGAACTTGCGGGTGCACCTTTTGAGGCAATGGGGGTTTCCTTGGTGTTTCACCCACGCAACCCCTACGCACCAACCGTTCACATGAATGTTCGGATGTTGTCAGCGCAAAGTGCAGATGGCAACACCGTGGCTTGGTTTGGTGGCGGGATGGACTTGACGCCCTATTACGGTTTTGAAGATGACGCCATTCATTTTCATCAGACCTGCCGTGATGCGCTAGCACCGCATGGCGCACACCTGTATCCGCGCTTCAAAACTTGGTGTGATGATTATTTTTATTTGAAACACCGGGATGAACAACGTGGCATCGGGGGCATTTTTTTCGACGACTATTTGGAATCGAGCAGTGAAAAAAGTTTTGCTGTGCTCCAAAGCGTTGGCGATGCATTCCTAACAGCGTATCTTCCAATCGTTGAAAAGAGAAGGCACACGCCCTATGGCGAACGAGAGAGAGAACACCAACTCTACCGGCGCGGCCGTTATGTTGAGTTCAATTTGGTATGGGACCGCGGTACGCACTTCGGCTTGCAGTCTGGCGGGCGCACAGAATCGATCTTGTTGTCGATGCCACCTTTGGTAAGTTGGTCCTACCAGCTCGAAGCAACGCCCGGAACACCTGAACATGAATTGATGCAGCGTTTCATAGTTCGGCGCGATTGGCTTTGAGCAAGGATTGATTGACGGATTTTTTCCAACCATTTTTCGCATGACTGTCACATGACCACACCTTTTCCCCTGAACCGCCCTCGCCGCTTGCGCCGCGACGACTTCACCCGCAACTTGGTGCGCGAACACGCCTTGAGCGTGCACGATTTGATTTACCCCGTGTTTGTGCTGGAAGGCCAACAACGCCGCGAAGCGGTGGCGTCGATGCCAGGGGTGGAGCGCTTGAGTTTGGATTTGTTGCTGCCCGTGGCCGAGCAATGTGTGGCATTGGGCATTCCGGTGATGGCCTTGTTTCCAGTCATCAGCACCCACTTGAAAACACCCGACGGCATAGAAGCCACCAACCCCGAAGGTTTGGTACCGCAGCTGGTGCGTGAATTGAAGAAGCGTTTTCCTGAGTTGGGCGTGATGACCGATGTGGCGCTCGACCCCTTCACCAGCCATGGGCAAGACGGGTTGTTGGACGACACCGGTTACATCTTGAACGACGAGACCGTGGCAGTGCTCACTCAACAGGCATTGACGCAAGCCGATGCGGGTGTGGACATCGTGGCGCCCAGCGACATGATGGATGGGCGCATTGGTGCGATTCGCAACGCGCTCGAAGCCAAGGGACACATTCACACACGCATCATGGCTTACAGCGCGAAGTATGCGAGTGCGTTTTATGGGCCGTTTCGCGATGCGGTGGGTTCAGCGGCTAACTTGGGTAAAAGCAACAAGAAGGTCTACCAGATGGACCCCGGTAACAGCGACGAAGCCTTGCGCGAAGTGGCGATCGACATTGCCGAAGGCGCAGACATGGTGATGGTCAAACCGGGCATGCCGTATTTGGACATCGTGCGTCGGGTGAAAAACGAATTCAAAGTGCCCACATTTGCCTACCAAGTGTCGGGCGAATACGCAATGCTCAAAGCCGCCGCACAAAACGGTTGGTTAGACCATGACGCGGTGATGATGGAGAGTTTGTTGGCCTTCAAACGCGCAGGAGCGGATGGTGTGCTGACTTACTTCGCCATTGACGCCGCCAAACACTTGAAACAATTGACATAACGGTAGCCAACACACATGACCTCACAACTCATCATAGCAACACGTGAAAGCCGTTTGGCCTTGTGGCAAGCCAACCATGTCAAGCAATTGCTCGAGAACCATGGGCACGCTGTCTCCCTCTTGGGCATGACAACACTGGGCGATCAAATATTGGATCAACCCTTGAGCAAAGTGGGCGGCAAAGGCTTGTTCATCAAAGAACTAGAAGTCGCCTTGACAAACGGCACAGCGCACATCGCGGTTCACTCGCTCAAAGATGTGCCCATGGATTTACCTGAAGGCTTCGATTTGGCATGCATTTTGGAAAGAGAAGACCCACACGATGCTTGGGTCTCGCCTCACTATGACAGCCTGATGAATTTGCCCCCCAAAGCAGTGGTCGGCACCTCTAGTTTGAGAAGAACGGTGCTGATTCGCGCACTGCGACCCGATGTCATCATTGAACCTTTAAGAGGCAACTTAGACACGCGCTTGCGCAAGTTAGACGAGGGTCAGTACGCTGGCATTGTGTTGGCCTGCGCGGGACTTAAACGGCTGGGGTTGAAAGACCGCATTCGACAAGCTTTTCCCTTAGACACCATGCTGCCCTCGGCGGGACAGGGTGCCATTGGTATCGAAATTTGTGCCAACCGACCCGACCTGCAACACATCCTCGCTAACTTAAACCACCAACCCACAGCTGTGAGGGCCTATGCCGAAAGAAGCGTCAGCAGAAACATGGGCGGCAGTTGCTCCATGCCATTGGCTGCACATGCCACGCTGGAAAATAACGTTTTGTCGATTCATGCGATATGGGGGGACCCCCAAATGAAAAGCAAGCAACTCATTCATGCCAAAGCGCAGTACCCGTTGGACATCTCAGCCCCTGATGCACTGCAGAGAGCGACAGACTTGGGCACACAGGTTGCGCAAAAGTTGATCGATCAAGGTGCTGTCGCTTTATAAGACAGACATCGCTGAACTACCCTCATTCACAGCAGACTTTCAAACTGTTGCAACTGGCGCGTTAGTCAATAGCGTTTGAAAAACAATTGCTCAATCGCAGCTTTGGCGGATTGACGCGAGGCTGTGTCTTGCGAAGCCAACTCAGACATGGGCCCATGCATGATTTTTTTGGCCAAGCGTTGTGACAAGGCTTCGAGCACGCTATCAATGTCGTCGCCCTTTTCAATCATTTTTTTGGCCTTGGCCAACTCAGCACTGCGCCAATCTTCTAGCTGCGCATTGAGGGCTTGGATCAAAGGCACATGATCGCGTTGTTGCAACCATTGGTTGAATTTATGCACGCCTGAATCGATGATGATCTCTGCTTCTTTCACCGCCGACTGTCGGGTCTCTTGCCCTGTGCGCACCACTTTGGCCAAGTCATCGACGGTGTACAAATAAACGCTTTCAAGCTGCGCCGCCTCAGCTTCGATGTCTCTGGGTACCGCGAGATCGACCATGAACATGGGTTTGTTCTTGCGTTGCTTCAACGCGCTTTCAATCGCACCCAAACCAATGATGGGCAAGGTGCTGGCCGTGCAACTGATGACGATGTCAAACCTTGACAAATGCGAGGGTACATCGGACAAAGGCAAAGTGTCTGCCCCCAAACGCTGCGCCAATGCCTGCCCGCGCGCCGCTGTGCGATTGGCAATGACTATTTGCTGAGGGTTCTTGGCGCCGAAATGGGTGGCACACAACTCAATCATTTCACCCGCACCAATCAGCAACACCTTGGTGTTGTGCAGTGATTCAAACAACTGACTCGCCAAGCGCACCGAGGCTGCCGCCATGCTGATCGATTGCGTGCCAATATCGGTTTGGCTGCGCACTTCTTTGGCCACGGCAAACGAGCGTTGAAACAACTGATACAAAGTGGTGCCCAAAGCACCTGCTTGTGAAGCCGCTTGCACAGCGGTTTTCATTTGGCCCAAGATTTGTGGTTCACCTAAGACCATTGAATCCAAACCACTCGCTACGCGAAACGCGTGTCTGGCCACACCATCGTCTGCGAGTTGATAGGTGTGCGCTTGCAATTGCGGCAACGCAATTTGACGGTGTTGGCACAACCAATCGAGCGTGTGATCGAGTTGCAATTGATTGCCCGCACAATAAATTTCAGTGCGGTTGCAGGTCGACAGAATGGCGGCTTCGATGCTGTTTTGTGTGGAAGCACGAAACTCTTGCAAGGCCACACCCAATTGATCGATACCAAACGACAGACGACCGCGAACATCCAGCGGTGCTGAATTGTGGTTGAGTCCGATGGCCCATACTGTCATTCACCCATTCTAGAAATGATGGCGTGAATGCACAATCAAAATCACGCCCAACGGACGCATTGGCAACACCTTGCGCCATTCTGTTCTAGACAATCTCAATGCATTGAGATGTATTGATGCACAAGAGGTAGTGATGACACAATGGGCCAGCATGTGCTAACGACTGCAGTCACACAAGGACACCTCTCATGACGCTTTTGCTCTGCGGCTTATTTCTATTCATTGCCACCCACTCGGTGCGCATTTTTGCAGAACCGTTGCGAACAACTTTGGTGGCGCGCATGGGTGAGTGGCCGTACAAAGGGTTGTTGAGTGTTCTGTCTTTATTGGGCTTTTGGTTGCTGCTGACAGGCTACGCACAAGCGCGGTTAGAGACATGGGTGGTCTGGACACCGCCTGCTTTTTTGCGTCACATCATGTGGTTGTTGATGTTGTTCGCATTGGTGTTGTTGGTCGCTGCTTATGTACCGCGCAACCATTTGAAAAAACGCCTCAAACACCCCATGGTGCTATCCGTAAAAGTTTGGGCACTGGCCCATTTGTTGGTGAATGGGCAAATGCATCAAATGGTGTTGTTTGGCGCATTGCTGGTATGGGCGGTGTTGAGTTTCAGAGCTGCAAGAAAGCGTGATTCGCTTGCAGCTGCATTGCATGGTGAAGGCGCAATTTCAGGCGAAACAAACATTGCAACGCAAGTCAACGATGCACAAGAAGCCCCACCCGCACAATGGTTGTCCACCTTGCTGTGTTTGGTCACCGGTGGTGCCGCATGGGCTGCTTTGTTGTGGCGCTTTCATGCCGAATGGTTTGGTGTGTCGCCGCTAGGCGTCATGGCTTCATGAGTTTCAAAAGCTTGACCAGCTTCAACCGTTGACATTTGCGCATGACTGACGCAGGCCCACATCGATCGCTGTGTACCGATTGCGGTATTTCAAAAACGCAGCAGCCCAAACGTTGCGCGAGCGCGTGTCAGTTCATTCAACCCGATTACCCGCGCTTGGAACAACAAGTGCATGGGCGCACACGCGCGCAAAACACTAACGAATCTACGACAGCAGATCAACTTTTTTTCGGCCCCTATCAGCACATGTTGCAAGCGGCGTTACAACCTGCGACGGAGGGCGCTCAATGGACTGGCATCACCACACGCATTGCTGAAAAATTGTTGACGCTTGGCATGGTCGACGCGGTCATTGCCACTGCCGCTGACCCCAACGACCGTTGGAAACCTCGCCCAGTGGTGATCACCCAAGCCAGCGACATGGCGCAATGTCGCGGTATGCGCATGGGCTATGGCCCTTTGTTGAGTTTGGTAGAACCTGCGTTAGCACAAGGCCACAAACGCTTGGCGGTGATTGGCATTCCCTGCCAAATTTATGCTCTGCGCGCGATCGAACCACAACTCAAAGCAGAGCAAGGTTTGCAAGCCTTGTATGTCATTGGCACGCCGTGCTCTGACAACACCACCACCGAAAATTTTCATACCTTTTTGAACCTACTCAGCGATCGTCCGCAAGACATCAGCTACCTCGAATTTCGTGCGGACTACCATGTGGAGTTGCGCACACAGCAAGGCGAGCAACGCTTGATTCCTTTTTTGAATTTGCCCATTTCACAATTGCCCGCAGACTTCTTTCCGCTCACTTGCAAAACATGTGTTGACTACACCAATGTGTTGTCAGACATCACCGTGGGCTACATGGCTGGTAATGGTGAGCAATGGTTGGTGGTGCGCAACGACAAGGGGCAAGCCTTGCTCGATGTGTTGGGGCCAGAGCTCAAAACACAAGCACCAAGGTCGGCCGGCAATCGACACAACGCGGTCAAGGGTTTTTTGAAAAATGTCGAACGCGCTGCTGGCGGCCTGCCCTTGCGCCGCATGCCTGCGTGGCTGAGGCCCATCGTCAACTGGCTGATGCCGCGCATTGGGCCCAGAGGGTTGGAGTTTGCCCGCGCCCGAGTTGAAATGAAAGCCATTGAAACAGTCATTCACCTGCGCCGTGAGGCCCCTGCCAAGGTCAAGCACATGGTGCCCGCGCATGTTTGGAAGTTGGTCGAGCGCTACGGCATCCGCTAGAAACCCACCACAAAGTGTCAATTTTGCTTGACACTTTGAGCTGTTTAAGTCAACATGGCAGCCATACAAAACAAGATAACAAGGGCCATGGCAACCACCTTTCCATTTGCAGCGATCGTTGGACAAGACCAAATGACGCTGGCCATGCAATTGGTAGCGATCGACCCCAGCATTGGCGGCGTGCTGGTGCTGGGTGACCGAGGCACAGGCAAATCCACCGCAGTGCGCGCGCTGGCCGATTTACTCCCCCCGATCGAGGTGGTGACCGATTGCCCTTACCGCTGTGAACCCACCAAAACCGGTGCGGCGAACAAGACTTGCGCCACTTGCCAACGCACTTTGCCAGTGGGCAAAAGCAAATGGCCCACACAAACCGTGCCGGTGCCCGTGATCGATTTGCCTTTGGGCGCCACCGAAGACCGTGTGGTGGGTGCGTTGAATTTAGAAAAAGCGCTGTCGCAAGGTATCAAAGAATTTGCACCTGGTTTGCTGGCACAAGCCAACCGAGGTTTTTTGTACATCGATGAAGTCAACTTGCTAGAAGACCATTTGGTCGATTTGCTGATCGATGTGGCGGCCTCGGGCGTTAACTTGGTTGAGCGCGAAGGGTTGAGCATTCGCCATCCGGCCAAGTTTGTGTTGGTGGGAAGCGGCAACCCCGAAGAAGGTGAATTGCGCCCCCAATTGTTAGACCGTTTTGGTTTGTCGGTCGATGTGAAAACAACGCAAGATTTGTCGCTACGGGTAGAGATCATCAAACGCCGCGATGCGTTCGAGCGCGACCCTGCTGCGTTTTGTGCCCAATGGGCACCGCACAACGAAGCGCTCAAAGCAGGCATTGTGAAAGCCAGAAAACACATCGGCAAACTCACCATGGGTGACGACATGCTGCACCTGTGCGCACGCGTGTGCCAAGCCTTGGGCACCGATGGTTTGCGCGCAGAGTTGGCCTTGCTCAAGACCACACGCGCTTACGCTGCCTTGCAAGGTGCGAAAAAAATCAATGCACAACATGTGCGCGACATGGCGCCCTTGGCCTTGCGTCATCGCTTGCGACGCAATCCGCTCGACGACACCGATGCGAGCACCCGCGTGTTGCGCAGCTTGGCCGACATCTTCGACGCATGACCCCCGCCCCCAGCGAGCAACACCTGGCCACTTGGCAACAGGCCCAAGATGTTTTGCTGTGGTTGCAAATCGATGCAGCAGGTTTGGGTGGTGTGTGGTTGCGTTCCCCGCATGGCCCCATGCGCGATCTGTGGTTGCAAGGTTTGCATAACACACAAGCGATGTTGCACAAAGTGCCCACACACACCGAAGTCACACGCTTGCTCGGTGGTGTTGACCTGAGCAGTTGTTTGCAAACCGGCCAATGGGTGATGCAACAAGGTTTGCTAGAAAAATCTGCCAATGGTGTGGTGCTGCTGCCCATGGCCGAGCGACAACCGGTGCATCAGTTGGCACTCGTCACCCAAGGGCAAGACCAACACAAGTATGGTGTGGTGGCCTTGGACGAATCAGACGCTGACGACCCACCCCTACCTGCGCGACTGCAAGACAGACTGGGGTTATGGCTTGATTTGCGAGACCTGCCCTACCAAGCACAAGCCACCGAATGGTTGTGGTTGAGCGATGAAGAAGTGCAAGACACCCGCACGCGTTTGCAACACATACAGGCCAGCGATGCACAACTGCAAAGCGTATGCACCGTGGCGCAAGCTTTGGGCGTGCAGTCACTGCGCGCGCTGCACATCACACTGCGTTTGGCCAGCATTTTGGCGGCGCTTGATGAACAAAACCACATCGACCAAGTGCACCTTGAACAAGCATTGCGTTGTGTGCTGTTGCCGCGCGCGACACAACTGCCCGAAGCGCCTTCGTCAGAACAGAACAACGACGCAAGCAATGAAGAACCGCCTGCGCCACCAGAAAACCACGCTTCTGAACCTCATGCGACAGATGAATCTGTCAGCGATGAAACGCATTTGAAAGAGGACACTCCGTCATATGAAGACACACCTTCACAAGATGATGCATCTGACAGCACCGACCCCACCAGCACATCACAAGATACCGCACTAGAAGATGTGCTGCTAGCCGCAACCATCGCCAGTTTGCCAACGCAACTGTTAGAAAAACTGGCCGAAGGCAACGCGCAACGCATGGCCACAGGCACCCAAGGCAGCAGCGGGCAAAGCATGGCCAGTCGGCATCGCGGGCGCCCGTTGGCGCCGCGCAAAGGTTCGCCGCACAGTGGCGCGCGCTTGCATGTGTTGGCCACCTTGCGTGCGGCAGTGCCCCATCAAAAATGGCGCACAAAAGTTGGTGCCGCACCGCTGGCGATCCGTGCAGAAGATTTTCATGTGCACCGCTTCGCGCAAAAATCAGCCACCTGTTTGATCGTGGCGATTGACGCATCAGGCTCTGCGGCGATGGAGCGATTGGCACAAGCCAAAGGCGCGGTGGAATTGTTGTTGAACCAGTCGTATGCGCGGCGCGACAGCGTGTGCGTGATTGCATTTCGCGGCACCCAAGCACAAACCTTGTTGCCACCCTCTCGCTCATTGGTGCGTGCCAAAAAAGCCTTGGCCAATTTGCCAGGTGGCGGTGGCACACCACTGGCCACGGCGTTGCAACAGGTGTATTTGCAAGCACAACCTTTGCAACGCAACGGGGTGACACCTTTGTTGGTGGTGTTGAGCGACGGCCGCGCCAATGTCACCTTGGCCGGTTTAGGGGGGCGCGAACAAGCGCATCAAGAAAGTTTGCAATGGGCGCAGTCATGTGCGCGGCTGGGGGTGGCTGCGTTGTGGATAGATACTGGTTTGCAAGCCAATGGCATCGCCTTGCCCATCGCACAAGCCATGCACGCGCACTATATGCACATGCCACGGGTGGAATCGCACAAGTTGGCCTCAGCCATCCATACGCTGAACCAACCTCATGTTGCACACGCCAACAGCCATGTGGCATAAGCTCTACACCCCGCTGAGTTGGGACACGCACGGCCCGACTTGGCCCAACCATGCACACAGCCAGTTTGTGCAAACCAACAACTACCGTTGGCATGTGCAAGTGATGGGACAAGGCCCCGTCATGTTGATGTTGCATGGCACCGGTGCATCGGCACACACATGGGCTGGTATGAGCGAAACACTGCAAGCACATTACACCTTGGTGTGCCCCGACTTGCCGGGTCATGGGTTCACCACCGCCTTGGATCATGACGATTATGGTTTGCACAGCATGACGCAAGCCTTGACCGATTTGCTCCAGCAAATGGGATACACACCGCAAGTGGTGGTGGGCCACTCTGCAGGCGCAGCAGTGGGCATGGACTATGTGATGCAACACAACAACCCAGCTGCATTGTCATTGGTGGGTTTGAACCCAGCGTGGTTGCCATTGCCGGGTTTGGCGCAATGGTTGTTTCCAGTGGCCGCCAAATTGGCAGCGCTCAATCCACTGTCGGGTTGGTTAACGTCTAAACAAGCCAGCATGAACCGAGTGCGTCAGTTGTTGGCGAGCACTGGTTCGCAACTCACTGCACAACTGTTGGCGCCTTATGCGGTGTTGATGCAGTCCCCACACCATGTGCAAGGTGTGTTGCGCATGATGTCGCAATGGCAGTTACACGATTTGGTACAACGCTTTGTAAAGCGCCCCAGTCGTTTGCTGATTCAAGCCGGCAGTGCTGACCGCACCATTCCCATGCACCATGCTTTGCAAGTGCAACAGTTGTTGCCGCAATCGACCTTGCAAGTGTTAGACGGTTTGGGGCATTTGGCGCATGAAGAAAACGCTGACCTCAGCGCACAGCAACTTCTGTCGTGGCTTTCTTTGCAAACGGGCCATTGAGCTCGATGGTGGCCACATTCAAAAAGCCCGCAATGGTGACCCACACCAAATAGGGCACGATCATCGCACTTGCCAAACGCGACAAGCGCCACAAGCCCAACACAAGGGCCAACACCGAAAACCACAGCACAAAGAGTTCGAGCAAAGCCCAATCAGGCCGTTGACGGGTGAAGTACAACCAACTCCACCACACATTCAAAGTGGCGTTGACAGCAAACAACGCAGCCACACGCACACGCAGGGCTGTGGTGTTGGCGTTTTGCCAAGCCAGACAAGCGCTGAATGCACACAGGCTAAAAATAACGGTCCATATCGGGCCAAATGCGGCGTCAGGTGGTTTCCAATCGGGCTGCTTCAAATTGGCATACCAAGGGCCCAAATCGGTCAAAGCGCCGCCCACCCCAGCGGTGGCAAAACTCAAGACAAAACAAATCAGCAGTGTGCGTTTGTTGAGCGAAGAAAAAAATGTCACGTGCGTGCCAAGCCAAATAAATGCGCCAGGTCTTTGAAAAAGATGCGCACATGTGCCATCGGTTTTTTCCTGACCAGCTCTTTGTTCATGTAAGACTCAAAGGTGAGTTGCTGCACATCGCGGTCTTCGCAAATGGTCACAAACCGTTCGCGACGGCGATCGTTTTGGTACCAGAAGTACTGCATGATGCCCAACACCCAAAACACCTTGCCATGCAATTTTAAAAAGTGTTTGCGCGCTTGTTGCAAATAAGCTGGGTCTTTGTGGGTCAATGCCAAATGCACACTGTCAGCCACCATGCGACCACAGGCCATGGCATAGTAAATGCCCTCGCCAGAGGCAGGTGCGACCACACCTGCGGCGTCGCCGGTCAGCACCACATCTTTGTTATTGTCCCACTTGGGTAAGGGTTTGAGTGGAATGGGCGCACCTTCTTTGCGCAAGGTTTCCACATGGCTCAACCCTGCCACACTGCGCAAATGCGACACCGCGCTGCGCAATGAAAAACCTTTGTCCGCACTGCCCGTGCCAACGCTCATCGTGTTGCCATGGGGAAACACCCAGCCATAAAAGTCGGGCGAGACTTGGCCTTGGTAGTACACATCACAACGGTCTGGGTCATGCGAGGGGTCTTGTGCGGGCGCTTTGATGATCTCGTGATAGGCAAACACATATTTGGTTTTTTCGTAACCTGCAATGGTTTGTCGGGCCACTTCCGATTTGGCACCGTCTGCACCAATGATCATCTTGGCGCGCACGCTTTGCAATGTGGCTTCTTGGTTGCCCTGCTGTTGTGTGAAATGCACGCGAGCCACACCGTCGTCGTCACGGGTGATTTTCTCGAAGATGGCTTTGACGCGTTGCGCGCCATGGCTGTGCGCGCGTTCACGCAACCATTCGTCAAACACATCGCGATCAACCATGCCCACAAAACCGTTGTCGATGTGAATGTCGACTTTGTTGCTGCGCGGTGAAATCATGCGTGCACAGCGCACTTTGGCCACCAGCAAGTGGTCTGGAATGTGAAAGTCCTTGATCAAGCGGGGTGGAATAGCACCACCACAAGGTTTGGTTCTGCCTTGGCGGTCAAGCATCAAGACCTTCCAACCGCGTTGCGCTAAATCGTCGGCAGCAGTTGCGCCCGAGGGTCCACCACCAATGACGATGGCATCGTACAAATCAGAACTCATGACGCAACTCCTGCCCCATGCGAGGCGGTTCAGATAAATCGGTTGACTGACTCGCTAGGGTTCGACCGGGCTGGTGGACATCGCGATTGCTTTGTTCTCGCTTGCTTTCTTGGTGCTTGCCCTCATCGAGCTTGCCCACTTGCACCGCACACCAAGCTGAACCTAAAAACATCAACGCCTCGAGCGCAAACACACTTGCATACGCCGCACCGGGCGAAGCAATCAACCAACGCGCCAAGTCGCTGGCCGCTGTGCCGAGCAAACCACCCAAGCCAAACGCCAACGCTTGCGCAGCGCCCCACAAACCCATGCGTGTGCCAGCGCGTGATTCACCTTCGGCGGTGGCCAAACGCATCATGGTGGCAATGGCTGCAATCGAGAACACGCCATTGGCAACACCCAACACAAACACATTGGCTTTCAGTGGCCAGTTCCCTGCACGAATACCCCCCAAAGTCAGCCCCAACATGGCCAATGCGGACAAAGCGCAACCGCCCACCATCCAACTTTGAATGCTGCCCAAGCGACCTGCTACTTTTTTACCGCCCACCAGCGCCACACACAACATGCCACACAGCACTGCGCTGTGATGCAAGCCTGAGAGTTGTGTGGTCTCACCCGGCGCCATGCCAAAAATACTGCCCGCAAATGGCTCCAAGATGAGGTCTTGCGCGCTGTAAGCCAACATAGAAAGAAACACAAAAATGGTGAAGGTGCGCGCTTGTGCTTCACCCCAAACGCGGTGCAAAGCTTGCTTGAATTTTTCAGCCGTCATGCGCTCATCTGAAGCAGCAACTTGTGCGGTAGCCTGCCCTTCTAAACGCCACAAACATGCTGCCGTGATCAACACAACACAGACACTGAGAATGCTGCACAAATAAATCAAACGCTCGGGTGTGTAAGGGTCTAACAGTTTGCCCACTGTAATGGCCGTGAGTGCAAAACCCATGATCATCATCATCCACACCGTGGTGGCCGCAGGCGCACGCATGTGTGCTGGCATGCGTTTGGACATCAATGCCAAAAGCGATGTGCCACAGGCACTCACGCCTAAACCAATGCATGCAAAAGCCAACACGGCCAGCGCAAGGCCCAACGCCAAAGCATCAGCCATCCACACCGTGGCTACTGCTGCCAGCAAACCACCTGCGCTCAACAACACCATGCCGCCCATCATCCAAGGCGTGCTGCGTCGGCCTTGGTCAGCGCCGAAGCCCATGCGGGGCCGCACCATTTGCACCAAGTAATGAAAGCTGACCAACACACCAGGCAACAAAGCGGGCAACGCATGCTCGACCACCATGATGCGGTTGAGCGTGGAAGTGGTCACCACCACCACCGCACCCATGCAGGCTTGAATCAACCCCAAACGAATGACATGCGTCCAACCAAACACATTCATGTTGCAACTCCTTGCATGGCGCGCAAGGCCCACGCGCTGACCATCATGGCGCTGACAAACAATGGCACTCCAAAAGCGCTGAGCTTGATGGCTTGTTGAATCGGGTCCATCACAAAAGCACGCATGAGTGGCAATTGCGCCAAGCACAAAGCCAACACAGCCCATGATGATTTGTCAAAACCCCAGTGGTGCAACAAACCCACCACCGCAAGTTGCGACAACAACATAAAAGCACATGCTGTGAAAGCCGCACGGTGTACGCCGAGTTGCACCGGCAAAGAACGAATGCCCATTTGGGCATCGCCTTCGACAGCTTTGAAATCATTGAGCGTCATGATGCCGTGGGCACCCACGCTGAAAATAAACGCCAACACAATCGATTCAACCGCAGGCATGGCACCACCCAACATGACCGCAGCGCCAGTGACCCACGCCAAGCCTTCATAGCTCAGCGCACATGCGGTGTTGCCCCACCAACCGTTGGCTTTGAGACGCACCGGCGGCGCGCTGTAGGCCCACGCTAATAGCAAGCCCAAACCACTGGCAGCAAAACCCCAAGGCCCCAATTGCCAAGCCCACAAAAGTGAAAGCAAAGTCCAGAGCACTGCAATGTACAAACCCCAGCGTCCAGGCATGCGACCTGAAGGAATGGGGCGGTGAGGCTCATTGATGGCATCGACATGGCGATCAAACCAATCGTTGACCGCTTGGCTGGTGGCACAGACCAAGGGGCCGGTCAGCACCAAGCCTAAAAAGATAAGCCAGCTGTTGTCAGAGAACGACTGGTTGGAAGCCACCACGCCGCAGGCAAACGCCCACATGGGCGGAAACCAAGTGATGGGCTTGAGTAACTCAGCAACGGTGGAGAGCTGGGGGTGCGCCATGACAGCATTTTGTCAAGACACACAATAATGTCAACTAGGATTTACACTTTAATCGTCTTCACCGTCGTCGATCATGCCAAATCGTCGCAATTTGACGTACAAGCTTTGACGCGACAAGCCCAACATTTCGGCCGCCGAGGCGCGGTTGTTGTGGGTGAGTTGCAAGGCGGACTGAATACACATGCGCTCGATCATCTCGGCGGTTTCGCTGACGATGTCTTTCATCGGCATGCGCCCCACCAAATGCGCCAATTCGGCCACCGAGCCCGCCATGCTGGTGGCACCGGGTGTTTCATCTTGGCGACGGCGGCTGACATCGCGCACATAAAAAGCGTAGGTGGCCTCTTTGTCGCTGAGCGTGACCGCTGAAATTTCAACCGCCAAGGCCAAGCCTGACATGGCATGCAACTCGGTGGCAAAGGCTTTGACCGTGGCTTGTTGGCGCAAATGGCTGTGCAACAC
>JBEGOM010000019.1:0-37664 GCA_041181985.1 Pseudomonadota bacterium
GTTGGATTCGGACCCAGCATGCGCTTCTTGAGTGCGGCAAATTCTTGCCGCTGGTGTTATTCGATGGGTTTGTCGGGGGCGGGTTTGACAGATGTGCTGCGTCGACGTTTTTTCAAAATCGCCACCAGCTCATCAAAGGCTGATTGGTGGTCTTCATCAAATGCGATGGCGTGGTCAATGCGAATGTCCGACGCTTTGTTGCTCAGTATTTCAGCTGCGATCAAATGAGAAAAGGCCGTGCGTGCCTCGTTGGACCATGTGTCCCAGTCGTCGAGTTTTTTGAGCCGGCGCTTGATCACCAAGTCGAGCTCTTTCTCATCCAAGCTCAGTTGAATGGTTTCTTTGATTTTGTCAATGAAGGACTGCAGCGCCTCATCCGCTGGCGCTGCTGTTGGGGTAGAGGTGGCAGGAGAGTCTTGTGGCATGGGGCAGGCATTTCGTAAGCTTTTGCAGAACTATAACCACACCGCCGTGCGAGGCCAAGTGTGCTTGCCAAGCCTCGGTGCCGAATGCTAAATTTCAAGATCTTTCGGGCTGTGCCGATACATGGAATGTCACCATGGTGGTGACACCGAATCAAAGAGTGTGTCATGTCAACAGAAGTCGTCGATGGCTGGGCCGTCAAACAATTGCGAGAGCTTTACCGTCTGGAGCGAAGCCATGTGGCGCGTTTGTGTGGGCTGACCCTGGGTCAGGTCCAACAATTGGAAGAGGGCGGATACGACAGTTTTGGCTCACCGGCTGACAAAATACAGGCGGCCATGCGCTTGGCCTCCACCTTGAGTGGAACGCAGGCCAACGGCTTACCACGCGCCAATGTGTTTTACATCGGCAACAGCCCCGTGCTGGGCAACCGATACACGGCGCGTCCCGGCGTGAGCTTGAAGCAAGAGCGTTTCATTGATTCGCCCAAATTTTTAAAATCGACACTGATTGCTTTTGTCATGCTGTTTTTGCTGTTTGGTGTGGCCACCCCCATTTTGTTTGGCAAAAAAAGCGCACCTTATTTAGATGGCGTGCCTGTGATTGAAAAGCTTCCCGTCATAAAATAATCCTGCCTAGAGGGGGATTTACAAATGACCTATTTCATGCCTTTTATTTCGCGCCGTACTTTGGCAACCTTGAGCTTGGCTGTGATGGGCTGCATGGGTATTGCGGTCGAAGCCAAGCCAGTTGGCAACTATCCATCCGTTGATTTACGTGAATTGCCCGACCCATTGCGCTCTGTTTATAAGGAGCTCAAGCCAGAAATGAATGAAATGAGCCATTGCGCGGCGGCTTTTGACAGCCATACAGACGGTGAAAAAATGGTATTTCGCTGCTCCATACACATCAAAATGTCGGCAGAAGGCGAGCGTCGTGCGATGCGTTATTGCGAAGAAAAACGGGCCGAAAAGGGCATCAAAGCGCCCTGCCGTTTGGTTGAAGAATAAGCCGTAGGTTTTGGTCAGCTGCGGACCAAGTTGAGTTTGTCCATCACTTGACGCGTGGTTTCAATGATGGGCTGAGCTGCTTGGGCAAGCACATCAGCATCTGAGGCTTTATTCGCCCAATCGTCCGCGGCATCCAATATCAAATAAAAGTCGCTGAGATCGCCAATTTCAAAGTTTTCGTCTTTGGCGCGCATCATTTCAAGCAGGGTGATGTAGCCTAGGAAATAAAGCGCGTACATCAAAGAGATGGAGGCGTTTTCCGACAGCGCATGGCTGTCGACCAATTCCGCAAACATCTCCCGAATGGTATCAATCGTGAGTATTTCGTGTGGGTCAAAACCAAACTCTTTTTGAAAGTGTTGGCAGGCAGTGTCCCATTGCTGAATACTGTCTTGGTAAGGTTTGCCGAAATCAGTCATGTTTGGATGTTATCTGTTATTTGGAAAAATGACCAGTTTTTATATTCGAATAATATAAATACCAATTACACCCCCTGGAATTAATTTATAGCTATAAAATAAGATTCTTTATTAATTATTTGGAGTAAATATATGGCACGCAGTTCAATAGCAGCGCAATTGGCAAAATTACGCAAAGATCGCGAAGCATTAGAAAAACGCGAAAAAGCCTTATTAGCCAAAACCAATGACAAGGTATTGTCGAAAATCGTAACTATGGCCAAAGAAGCCGGATTAACAGCTGCTGATATTGCCAAGGCTTTGGGTGCAACCAAGCCCGCCAAAGCAGCAAAAGCCCCTCGTGCGGCTAAAAAAGGCGCATTGGCTGGCAAAAAAGTGGCGGCCAAATACCGTAATCCAGCCAATCCAGACCAAACATGGACAGGCCGTGGCGTTTCTCCCTCTTGGGTCCAGGCTTTGAAGGCCGCTGGCACTTTGGACTCTGCCTTGATCAGCCCTTCCGCAGCGCCTAGCGCGGCAGCATAACTTCGGCTGAACGAGGAAGGCTGCGCTCAGTGGCGGCGGTCCAGCAATTGGGCTGCCAAGGTGTGCAGCGCCTCGCGATAAGGGGTGGCAGGCAAGTGCTCTAAGGCGGCAATCGCCCGTTGAGCTTCCGCATTGGCTGCGGTCCTTGTTGCCTCCAGTGCGCCAGTGGATTTCACGATGGCGACAATATCTGCCAAGGCAGATATGTCGCCATTTTCAATGGCGTGCTTGATCAAATCACTTTGTGCAGCTGTGCCGCGTTGCATGGCGATGATGAGCGGCAAGGTATTTTTTCCCTCGCGCAAATCGTCCCCCAAGTTTTTACCCAACTCCGACGCTTCACCGTCGTAATCCAGCACATCATCAACCACTTGAAAAGCAGTGCCCAATGCTTGACCATATTCGGCGCAAGCGTTTTCTAGGGCGGTGGGTGCCTTTGTCATGATGGCTGCTAAGCGGGTGCTGGCTTCGAATAATTTAGCAGTTTTAGAGCGAATCACCCGCAAATAACCTGCCTCGTCCAAATTGGCATCATGCATATTCATCAATTGCATGACCTCGCCTTCGGCAATCACATTGGTGGCATCTGCCAATATTTCCATGACGCGCATTTCGCCGGTATCCACCATCATTTGAAAGGCGCGTGAATATAAAAAGTCGCCCACCAGCACACTGGCGGGGTTGCCAAATGATTCGTTGGCGGTTGGGCGACCACGGCGCAGGGTGGATTCGTCCACCACATCGTCGTGTAGCAAAGTGGCTGTATGAATGAATTCAACAATGGCCGCTAAATTAAAACGCTGCGGATTGTTATAACCAATGGCGCCAGCCATCAGCAATAAAAGAGCAGGGCGAATGCGCTTGCCACCTGCTGAAATGATGTATTGAGACACCGTGCCCACCAAAGGCACACCAGAATCAAGCCGCTGCGCGATGACGCGGTCAACCTCTGCCATATCGGCAGCGATCAGGGACAGGGCGTTGGAGGGGGTAGACAAGGGTAGGGTTCCGGTAAAACCGTAGCTATACCTAGCAATTATAGGGATTACGGCTTGGGTTGCGTCTCAAGTTTGCTCTTAAAGGGCTATTGGTGCTATACTGCAAGGCTCTGCGGAAATCCGTCCACAGAGTTCACTCAGATTTCATCTAGAGGTTTCATATGTACGCGGTCATAAAAACCGGTGGCAAACAGTATCGTGTTGCTGCTGGCGAAAAAATTAAAGTAGAACAGATTGCTGCGGACGTTGGCCAAGAGATCGTGATCGACCAAGTGTTGGCTGTCGGAAACGGCGCTGAACTCAAGGTCGGCACACCCTTGGTGTCCGGTGCAACTGTGAAAGCCACTGTGGTGGCTCACGGCAAACACGACAAAGTGCGCATTTTCAAAATGCGCCGTCGTAAGCATTACCAAAAGCGCCAAGGGCACCGTCAGCAATTCACCGAATTGCAGATTGCTTCCATCAACGGTTAAGGAGCATTTGACATGGCACAGAAAAAAGGCGGCGGCTCTACGCGAAACGGGCGCGATTCCAAGCCCAAAATGCTCGGTGTGAAAGCTTTCGGCGGTGAGTTGATCTCCGCTGGTTCGATCATCGTGCGCCAACGTGGCACCAAGTTCCACCCCGGCACCAATGTCGGCGTGGGCAAAGACCACACCTTGTTTGCTTTGGTCGATGGCCACGTGTCATTCGGCGTCAAAGGCGCTTTGAACAAGCACATGGTCAATGTGACACCTGCTTGATTGCTTAGCCGATCAGCGTGACACACAAAGCCCCGCTTGTCGGGGCTTTCTTATTTAGCCCGCATGAGCAGGCTTTCTTTTTAGAATGGCGTTATGAAATTTGTAGACGAAGCCTTTATCGACATCGCCGCTGGCGATGGGGGGAACGGCTGCGTCTCGTTTCGCCACGAAAAATACAAAGAGTTTGGTGGCCCCAATGGTGGCGACGGTGGTCGAGGCGGCCATGTGTTTGCGGTGGCGGATATCAATCTCAATACGCTGGTGGACTACCGCTATTCGCGCAGGCATGAGGCCAAGCGCGGCCAGCATGGCATGGGCTCAGACATGTTTGGGCATGCAGGTGACGACATCACTTTGAAGATGCCAGTGGGCACCATCATCACCGATGCCGAAACAGGTGATGTGTTGTACGAGTTGCTGACACCGGGTGAGGTGATCACGATTGCCAAAGGTGGCGACGGTGGTTTTGGCAACATGCGTTTCAAGAGCGCCATCAACCGCGCACCGCGACAAAAAACGCCAGGCTGGCCCGGTGAAAAAAAGAGCTTGAAGTTAGAGCTCAAAGTGTTGGCCGATGTTGGTTTGTTGGGCATGCCCAATGCAGGCAAGTCCACACTCATTTCTGCCATTTCAAACGCGCGTCCCAAAATCGCCGACTATCCCTTCACGACGCTCCATCCCAATTTGGGTGTGGTGCGCGTGGGACCTGAGCAAAGTTTTGTGGTGGCCGATGTGCCCGGTTTGATCGAGGGTGCTTCTGATGGTGCGGGTTTGGGGCATCAGTTTTTGCGTCACTTGCAACGCACACGTTTGCTATTGCATTTGGTGGACATGGCGCCGTTTGACGACGGCGTTGACCCTGTGGCGCAAGCCAAAGCCATCGTCAATGAATTGAAAAAATACGACAAAGCTTTGTACGATAAACCACGTTGGTTGGTGCTCAACAAGCTCGACATGGTGGGCTCGGATGTGCGCGCCAAATTGGTGGCTGACTTTGTCAAGCGCTTCAAATACAAAGGGCCGGTGTACGAAATATCGGCGCTCACACGCGAGGGTTGTGAGAATTTGATCAAAGACATTTACAAACACATCAAGGCGCAACAGGTGTCTGAACAACCGCCTGAGTATGTGGACCCGCGTTTTGTGAATCAACCTACTGAGTGATGCAGTCGCGAGCGACGCTGCTGATGGCTCATTAACAAACCATTGAAATTTTCTTTGCAATGACTTCTGCCAACACCACCCTTTTGCAAGATGCCAAACGCATCGTGGTCAAGGTCGGCTCGAGTTTGGTGACCAACGAAGGCCGAGGGCTCGATGAGCAAGCCATTGGCGAATGGTGTCGCCAAATGGGGGCTTTGGTGCGTGAGGGCCGTGAGGTCATCATGGTCTCGAGTGGTGCAATTGCTGAGGGCATGAAGCGCTTGGGATGGACCACACGTCCACACGAATTGCACGAGTTGCAAGCGGCGGCTGCGGTGGGGCAAATGGGCCTGGCGCAAATGTATGAAACCAAGTTGCGTGAAAACGGTTTGGGTTCGGCGCAAGTGCTGTTGACGCATGCCGATTTGGCAGACCGCGAGCGTTACTTGAATGCGCGTTCTACGTTGTTGACCTTGCTCAGCCACGGTGTGTTGCCGGTCATCAATGAAAACGACACGGTGGTGAACGACGAAATCAAGTTTGGCGACAACGATACCTTGGGTGCCTTGGTGGCCAATTTGGTCGAAGCTGATGCTCTCATCATTCTGACCGACCAAAAAGGTTTGTACAGCGCCGACCCACGGCGTGACCCAACGGCCACCTTTGTGCACGAAGCGCGTGCGGGTGACGCCAAATTGGAAGAGATGGCGGGTGGTGCCGGCTCGAGCATTGGCAAGGGCGGCATGATCACCAAAATTTTGGCGGCCAAGCGGGCGGCGGGTTCGGGTGCATCGACCGTCATCGCATGGGGGCGTGAGCCTGATGCGCTGTTGCGTTTGGCCAAAGGCGAGCCGATTGGCACCTTGTTGGTGGCGCCCACACAAAAACAACAAGCCCGCAAACAATGGATGGCCGATCATTTGCAACTGCGCGGTTCGGTGTCGATCGATGCTGGTGCGGTGCTCAAACTGCGCGACGAGGGTAAGAGCTTGTTGCCCATTGGCATGACTGGCGTGGAAGGTGAGTTTTCGCGTGGCGAGGTGATCGCGATTCACGATTTACAAGGCCAAGAAGTGGCGCGCGGTTTGGCCAACTATGCGTCAGCCGAGGCGCGTTTGTTGTGCCGCAAATCGTCTACAGACATTGAGGCGCTGTTGGGCTACATCGCCGAGCCCGAGATGGTGCACCGGGACAATTTGGTGTTGACCAAGGCCTAAGAAATAATGGCCTTGCCAAGTAACGGCAAGGAAAGAATGGTCAAGAACCACTATGCGGTCTCAATGAGATCCTAAAGGGCCTCAACCCTCTAAAGTGTGTCCGGGTCGGTGTACTGGTGGGTCGATGTGTTCGGGTTTGGCTCAAAAGAACCACCAGGTGGCAGTTCCATTTGACCCATATTGCCAAACGGTTTGGCAACGCCCTGCATGTCTGGATGACGCGGCGCACCGCCCCGCAGAAAACGGTTGCGGCTTTCATGACGCGGTAGAAAACGCGCCAACTCGGTCAATGCCATTTCATACACGCCGCGTTTGAATTCGACCACCACATCGAGCGGCACCCAATAGTCGTTCCAACGCCATGCATCAAATTCGGGGTGGTTGGTGGCTCGCAAATTCAGATGGTGGTCAGGCACCACCATTTGCAGCAAATACCAAATTTGCTTTTGGCCTTTGTAAAAGCCACGCGCATCGCGCCGGATAAACCGGTCGGGCACCTCATAGCGCAACCAATCACGGGTGCGGGCCACGATACGCACATGCTCCGGCTGTAAGCCCACTTCTTCGTTGAGTTCTCGGAACATGGCTTGTTCGGGTGTTTCACCTCGATCAATGCCGCCCTGCGGGAACTGCCAACTGTGGGTGCGGATGCGTTTGCCCCAAAACACCTGATTTTTCTGGTTGAGCAAGATGATGCCGACGTTGGGTCTGAACCCTTCTCGGTCAAGCATAATCAAACCTCAAATTTTTAAACTGAGTCCATTATGCACAGACTCGCTGCGCATGCCACCGGATTCACCCTGATCCCCTACTGAAATTGAAGATTTTTTACTGCGCATGAAAGCCTCCCAGTTCCTCATTTCCACCCTCAAAGAAGCCCCTGCCGACGCCGAAGTGGTGAGCCACAAATTGATGATGCGCGCCGGCCTGATCAAAAAACTGGGCGCGGGTATTTACAACTACATGCCCATGGGCTTGCGGGTGATTCGCAAGGTCGAAGCCATCGTGCGCGAAGAGATGAACAAGGCGGGTGCGGTTGAGCTGACCATGCCGGTTATTCAACCCTCTGAGTTGTGGCAAGAGACCGGACGTTTCGACAAAATGGGCCCTGAGTTGTTGCGCATCAAAGACCGCCATGGCCGTGACTTTGTGGTGCAACCCACCAGCGAAGAAGTGGTGACTGACATTGCGCGGCAAGAGCTGCGCAGCTACAAGCAGCTGCCCAAAAACCTGTACCAAATTCAAACCAAATTCCGCGATGAGCGCCGTCCCCGTTTTGGTTTGATGCGTGGGCGTGAGTTCATCATGAAAGACGCGTACAGCTTTGACCGAGACCAAACATCTGCCAAAGCCAGTTATCAGGTGATGGCGCAGGCATATCGTCAAATTTTTGATCGCTTCGGTTTGCAATACCGTGCGGTCGCTGCTGACAGCGGTGCGATTGGTGGCGATTTGAGCGAAGAGTTTCAGGTGATCGCGGCCACGGGTGAGGACGCCATCGTCTATTGCCCCAACAGCGACTACGCGGCCAACATGGAAAAGGCCGAGGCCTTGGCGCCTGCACAGGCGCGGGGTGCGGCCTCACAAGCGTTGACCAAAACACCTACGCCAGGCAAGAGCACTTGCGAAGATGTGGCGGCTTTGTTGCAGGTGCCCTTGAGCACCACCGTGAAGTCATTGGTGTTGGCCACCGACACCTTGAACGAGCAAGGCGAGGTGGTGAAGTCGCAAGTGTGGTTGTTGCTGTTGCGTGGCGACCATGACATGAATGAAGTGAAGGTCGGCAAGCTGCCTGGTTTTGAAGGTGGTTTCCGCTTTGCCACCGGCGCAGAAATCGACAACCACTTTGGTTGCAAGCCCGGTTACTTGGGGCCGGTGAATTTGAAGCAGCCTTTGAAGGTGGTGGCCGACCGCGATGTGGCGGTGATGCACGACTGGATTTGTGGCGCCAACGAAGTGGACTTTCACATGACCGGTGTGAATTGGGGGCGCGATGTGCCTGAGCCTGCGCTGGTGGCTGACATTCGCAATGTGGTGGCGGGGGATGCATCGCCAGACGGCAAAGGCGTGTTGGCGATCGAGCGCGGCATTGAAGTGGGCCATGTGTTTTATTTGGGCACCAAATACAGCCAAGCCATGAACGCCACTTTCTTAGATGAAAACGGCAAACCACAATTCATGGAAATGGGTTGCTATGGCATTGGCATCACCCGATTGCCTGCGGCCGCGATTGAACAAAACCACGACGAGCGCGGCATCATTTGGCCTGACGCGATTGCGCCTTTCACGGTGGTGGTGTGCCCAATTGGCATGGACCGAAGTGCCGAGGTGAAAGCCGCCGCTGAAAAACTCCATGCTGATTTGTTGGCCGCAGGTGTCGATGTCATCTTGGACGACCGCGGTGAGCGCCCCGGTGCCATGTTTGCCGATTGGGAACTCATCGGTGTGCCCCACCGCGTGACGATTGGCGACCGTGGTTTGAAAGAAGGCCATGTGGAATACCAACACCGCCGCGATGCTGAGGCCACCAAAGTGCCTGCGGCTGAGGTGCTGGCTTTGCTGAAAGACAAACTCGGTCTGTGATGGCTGCTTGGCCCGTTGCTCGGCAGTGGGTTTTTCACGTGCGTGAAAGTGCGTTTTATCGCGCAGTGCGTGCCTTGCGTCTGGCGGCACTGCTCGCGACGGGCTGCGTATGTGGTTGGGTACAAGCCGGTACGCAGCTTGAAGAACCTTTGATCGATTCGGTGCGTACCGCACTCAGTGCAGCGGTGGCGCAACTGGGCCCGCCCGAGCCTGTACATGTCAATGAGGCGGCCTCACAGGCCTATGCGCGTTGGTTGCAACATACCGAAGCGCAATTGCACACATTTTTAAAACGCCGCGAATCTAAAGCGCACGAGTTGAGTCAAACCGCTTTGCGGCGCGAGTTCTTACAAACGGTTTGGTATGAAAGTCAGCGCGCTGGGTTAGACCCATCGTTGGTGTTGGGGCTGATTCAGGTGGAGAGTGGTTTTCGCAAATTCGCCATCAGCGCTGCAGGTGCGCGCGGCTACATGCAAGTCATGCCTTTTTGGACGCGTGTGTTGTCAGAGGGCGATGCGTCGGTGTTGTTTCAATCACAAACCAATCTGCGTTTTGGGTGTGTCATCTTGCGACACTATTTGCAACGCGAAGGTGGGGATATGACTTTGGCATTAGGCCGTTACAACGGAAGCCGTGGACAATTGGCTTATCCCCAAGCGGTGCTGTCGGCACAGCGCCAATGGGTTGTGAAAGAGTAATGCGTGCGGGAGTCAACCATGACGAACATCAAAAGCTTGTTGCTGTTGTGTGTGCTCGGGTTGAGCGCGTGCGCCACGCCGGAGTTCAGAGCGGCGCAAGGTGAATGCACGCCAGGTGCCTTCACCAAATACCCCGTTGAAGAAGTGCAAACCTTGGTCACACGCAGCCGCCCTGTGCAAGTGCCCTCTGGCCTCACGCAATGCAGCACCAGTTACCACGGCAACCAAGCGAACACCACTTGTTTTCCCATCATGCGAACTGAATTCATCAATTACCAAGAGCTTGCCATGGTGGACAAAAACAAACCCGACCGTGACAGCTTGATCAAAGGTTGCGCGCAAGCCTTGTGCTTGCAACGGTATGGCAATGCGGCGTGCAACACGCCTGCCAAATGAATTTAACCGTTGATGATTTTTTGCAGTTCGCCAGACTCGTACATCTCCATCATGATGTCTGAGCCGCCGATGAACTCGCCCTTGATGTAGAGCTGTGGAATGGTGGGCCAGTTGCTGAATTCTTTGATGCCTTGACGGATGTCGGCATCGTCCAGCACATTGACGGTTTTGATGGCTTTGGCGTCCACGCCGCAGGCTTTCAACACTTGCACCGCACGGCCGGAAAAACCGCACATGGGAAAGCTCGCGCTGCCTTTCATGAAGAGCAACACTTCGTTGCCTTTGACCAATTCTTCAATGCGTTGTTGCACATCGCTCATGGGTATTCTCCAAAACTCAAAACCGTATTATTTCACTGTTGGCCAGCGCCCGCCGGAGCAGCGCAAGATGCCCGCAAGGTCAGGGCGGCTTTGTACCGCTTCAAACCCTTGGTTGGCTAGCAGAGTTTGCACCGCATGCGCTTGGTCGTGACCATGTTCTAGTAGTAGCCAACCACCGGGTTTCAAATAAGAGGGGCCTTGTTGCACGATGGTGCGAAGGTCGTCTAGTCCGTCCGCACCCGACACCAAAGCTGTCAGGGGTTCGTGCTTGAGTGCTGGCAAATGAGCATCGGCCTGAGCTACATAAGGTGGGTTGGAAACGATGGAATCGTACTTTGCGTGGGGCAGGTTTGTGAACCAAGAGCCATGGTGAAAGGTGATGTCGAGTTGGAGTTGCTGCGCATTTTTTTGCGCCACAACCAGTGCGTCGCTGCTCGCATCCACCGCGTGCACATTGGCATCGGGTCGCGCATGTTTGAGCGCCAAAGCAATCGCGCCGCTGCCAGTGCCGAGGTCGACCATATTGGGTGAGGACACATCGGCCATGCATGAGAGCGCCCACTCCACCAAAGTTTCGGTGTCATCGCGCGGGTCGAGCACGCGCGCATCGACTTGCAGCGACAAGCCGAAAAACTCTTTCATGCCCGTGATGTAGGCCACCGGTTCGTGGTTCAAACGCCGCACCATGCTTTGTTTGAAAAGGCAGTGTTGTTCGATCGACAGTGCGTCATCCGCATGGGAGAGCAACCAAGCGCGGTCGTTGGCTGAGCGCTGCAGCGCATGCAGCAACAGCATTTGTGCCTCGAGGCGCGGCAAACCTTGGCTGTGTGATTCGCGCAAAACTTGCGCGATGGTGAGAGGTGTGTGGCCTGACGCGTCGGTCATGCCGCACCCACTTCAAGCTCTTGCAATTGCTCGGCAATGTGTGCGTTACGAAGCGCTTGCACCACCTCGCTCATGTCGCCTTCCATGATGAAGTTGAGTTTGTAAAGCGTGAGGTTGATGCGGTGGTCGGTCAATCGCCCTTGCGGAAAGTTGTAGGTGCGAATGCGGTCGCTGCGGTCGCCGCTGCCGATCAAACCTTTGCGCAAAGCGGCGTCTTTGGCGGCGCGTTCTGAGCGTTCTTTTTCTTGAATGCGTGCGGTCAACACGCGCAAGGCTTGTGCTTTGTTGCTGTGTTGGCTGCGCCCGTCTTGGCATTCGGCCACGATGCCTGTGGGCAAGTGCGTGATGCGCACCGCAGAGTCGGTTTTGTTGATGTGTTGCCCACCTGCACCGCTGGCGCGAAAGGTGTCGATGCGCAAATCGGATGGGTTGATTTTGATGGCCTCTGCCTCATCGGGCTCGGCCAACACCGCCACGGTGCAGGCACTGGTGTGAATGCGCCCTTGCGTTTCAGTGGCGGGCACGCGTTGCACACGGTGACCGCCTGATTCAAATTTCAATTGCCCATACACGCCTTCACCAGACGACGCGCCATCGATGCGCACCACCACTTCTTTGTAGCCACCCAATTCGCTTTGTGATTCGCTCACGATCTCGGTGCGCCAACCTTGTCGCTCGGCGTAGCGGGTGTACATGCGCAACAAATCGGATGCGAACAAAGCGGATTCGTCGCCACCAGTGCCGGCGCGAATTTCCAAAAAAGCGGGGCGTGCGTCGTCAGGGTCTTTGGGCAACAACATGCGTTGCAATTCGGTTTCGAGTTGTGTGAGCTCGGTGTTGGCGCTGGCTATTTCTTCTTCGGCCATGGCACGCAGGTCGTCATCGTTGCCACTGTCTTGCAACATGTGTTGCGCCGCTTGCAAGTCGGCTTCGCGTTGTTGGTAGCGTGCGTAACGGCCAGCAGTTGCGGTCACATCGGTGTGTTCGCGTGACAAAGCCAAGAACTGCGTCATGTCTTTCATGATGTCTTCGCGAGACAACAAAAAGTCGAGTTCAGACAGGCGTTGCGCGTAGCGCTCGAGTTGAGCGCGCAAAAAGGGTTTCATTGGCAAAGCCCCTAACGGTTTGAGCGCAAAAAGAAATGTTCGATCGCGTGCTTGGCGCGTTCGCGTGCCACAGTATCGCCTGCGTGCAATTCGGCCATCGCGCCGTGCAACATTTTTTGGGTGAGCCCGCGTGAGAGTGCTTCAAGCACGGCGTCGATGTCGTCACCTTTGGCGATCATTTTGCGCGCACGGGTGAGCTCGGCTTCGCGCCAAGTTTCGGTTTGCGCATTGAGTTGCTGAATCAATGGCACATGGCTGCGTTGGTCTAACCAATGTTCAAAACTTTGCACGCCAGCATCAATGATGGCTTCGGCTTGCGCCACGGCCGCTTGTCGGTTGGCTTGGCCAGTTTGCACCACCTCTGACAGGTCGTCGACGGTGTAGAGGTACACATCTTCGAGTGATTTCACTTCGGGCTCGATGTCGCGCGGCACCGCCAAGTCGACCATGAACATGGGGCGATGTTTGCGTTGCTTCAAGGCGCGTTCAACGGCACCTAAGCCAATCAAGGGCAAAGTGCTGGCGGTGCAACTGATGACGATGTCAAACTCATGCAAGCGTTGAGGCAAGTCGGCCAAACGCATGACTTCACCGCCAAATTGGCTGGCCAGTTTTTCGCCGCGCTCGAGGGTGCGGTTGGCAATGGCGATATGTTTAGGGGTTTTGGCAGCAAAGTGGGTGCTGCACAACTCGATCATTTCACCCGCACCGACAAACAGCACGCGGGTGTCGGCCAAATTTTCAAACAGTTGGCTTGCCAAACGCACAGCGGCAGCGGCCATGCTGATGCTGTGGGCACCAATTTCGGTCGAGCTGCGCACCTCTTTGGCCACGGCAAAAGAGCGTTGGAACAGTTGGTTGAGGGTGGTGCCCAAGGCGCCTGCTTCAGACGCGGCGCGCACCGCGTCTTTCATTTGGCCCAAGATTTGGGGCTCGCCCAACACCATCGAATCGAGGCCGCTGGCCACGCGAAAGGCGTGACGGGCAGCATCGGCTTCGAGCAAGGCGTAGGTGTGCTCTTGCAAAGCATCGGCGGACACGCCGCCCGATTGCGCCAACCAATGCAGTGTTTGTTGCAGTTGCGCTTGCTCGCCCGCGCCATAAATTTCGGTACGGTTGCAAGTGGACAAGATGGCCACTTCGCTGTTGTCGGCAAAGGTATCGCGCAAAGTGTCCAAGGTTTGGGCTGTGTGTTCGAGTGCAAACGCAAAGCGGCCCCGCAGATCGAGCGGGGCTGTGTTGTGATTGAGGCCGATAGCCCAGACTGCCATAACCTCAGATTATAAAATTCCCCCATGGGCCCCTACGAACAAACCATTCATTTGCTGAACTTCATCGCGCCAGCGTGGGGATTGGCCCTTTTTTGCGCGCTCGTGGCTCGTTTGATGCCGTGCGCTTGGATCCCTTTGGCCACTTGGGGGTTGATTCAGCAAATTTTGGTGAATGGTTTGTTAGGCGTTGCCGTGTTGTGCATAGGTCTTTATGTTTGGAACCTTGACGGAAAAATGGCCACTTATGCAGCGCTGGTGTTGACCTGCAGCACAACGCAATGGTTGATGTGTCGCGGCTGGCGACGCGGTTGATCACGCTCTTATTATTTAAAAACGGTTTGACCGTATTCATCAATGGTCAAGGGTTGAACTCAAGCAAAAACCGATAGTCGCTAGAAGTACTCCTGAATATTAAATATAAAGTTGTATCGGCTCTTTCACATTCTGGTGTGTATCCAGCAGACGAAGAGACCTATTCACAAAGGAGTCTTCAAATGACAGTGTTGAAAAAGACAGCAAAAATTGGCCTGCGCATCAAAAAGCAATTGGGTCAGGGCATGACCGAATACATCATCATCGTGGCCTTGATTGCGGTGGCTGCGATTGGTGCCTTTCAGTTCTTTGGCCAAACCATTCGCTCACAAACTTCGGGCATTGCAAACGAGGTGGCGGGACAAAATGCGCAAGCGGCGATCACCGCCGCACGTGCGGCCGCAACCAACAGCGATGCAGAGCGGGGACGCAAAGGCCTCGACAGCTACAACAACGCTAACGGGCAATGATCCAACGCAGCTACTGGCAGTACTGTCAAGCCAGTAACTGCAAGGTGGTGGGTTCGACTCGCCAGCAATCCGGACAAGCGCTCGTATATGGCCTGTTCATGTTGATGGCCGGTGTGGCTGCGTTGTATTTCCTATTCAATGTGGGTCAGCTGACGCAAGAAAAAACCAAGCTGGTCAATACAAGCGATGCGGTGGCGTACAGCGCGGGCATCATGCATGCGCGTGCCATGAACTACATGGCTTACACCAACAGGGCAATGGTGGCGGATGAAGTCACCATTGCGCAAGCTGTGAGTTTGGCGTCTTGGGGTAAGTATTTAGAGGAACATGGCCAAAGTGCAATGTCACTGGGTTGTAATCCAGAAAATTACTACATCTCAGAGCCGGCACTTGAAATGATGTTGCGCTATGCGCCCATCTGTTCCATTCTAGGAACAGCAGCGCAAGCTGAAGCCATTACCACCAACTTTACCCAAGGAATCTTGGGTGCAATTGTCATTGCGGCTGAAACATCAAAAAAAATTCTTCAACTCTCACAAGCGGTTGTCAAAACCTCCATCTGGGCAGTTCGTGCAAGCGTGATGCAAGAGGTTGCAGATGCCAACTATGCGGGTGATGGCGATGTCACAGTCGAATTCATCCCGATCAGAGATATGTTTATGAGCGTGGGTAACACGCCCTCATTCATCAAAGAGTACAAAGCTCAAGAGCGCACCCGTATGCGCGAGTTTGAGGTTGATGTTGTCAACAAGGACGGTTTCACGCCTCTTCGGTCATGGTCAGACCGTGCTTTGGTGGTTTCGTGTGTTTTCGATGGTGTTTACTTCAATAAAGTGACCAGAGATGGGGGCACACAACTCATTGGTTTTGACGAGTGGCGCGCTGCTGACCAAGCCAGTTATCACCGTTGGCGTTTGGAAACACCCAAGGATAGCTTGCCGTCCTGTGATGAGTCAGACACTTCTTTGGGCAAAGGAAATCAACGCGCCTCGACCACAGGCACAACCGATGTAGAAAGCGACAACTGGGAATACAGCGGCGTACCCAGTTACTTTGATTTGACGGAAGAGGGGTTGGCAAAAATAGACCCTCGGGTTCAGTTTGCGATTCGCGTTTACAGAAAGGCGGATCAAACCCGAACATCCGATGGTCGCTCGGCTATTCGAGCAACGCCTAGGTTGAATCGGTACACAAACGGTGTCGGGGGAGATATTGGCAGTGGTGGAAAAGCATATGTCGGCCTTGCCGCATCAGAAACATTTTTCGAGCGGCCTACTGAACGAGGCGATGGTAAAAAAGAATTGGCAAGTTTGTTCAACCCCTATTGGCAAACGCATTTGATGGAGGTGCCCTCGGGGGCGCGTCAACAAGCGATGTTGGAAAAAGGTGTGGTTTTGCCATGATGGCTCGCAAAGTAAATAAGCTTGCCAAAAGCCATCAACAGGGACAAGCGTTGATGGAGTTCTTGGTGGTGGCAGTTGCTTTGATGCCGCTTTTTCTGTTGTTGCCCATCATTGCCAAATACCAAGACATCGCACACAGCACACTCATAGCCAGCCGCTACGCTGCGTTTGATGACATGGTGCGAAATGCAACACAAAACAGTCAAAAACCGATAGAGCAACTGCAAGACGAAGTGCGTCGGCGATTCTTCAGCAGTTCCACTGCGCCAATCAAAACCAATGATGTGGCGGGCAACTTCAAAGCCCATCAAAATTTGTTTTGGCGTACACCCAACGACCAATCGTTGATCGCAAAATTTGATGATGTCTTGGTGCAAAGATCAAACAAAGACGGCATGGACGCATACGGATTTATGCACAAATTTGGTGGGTCGGGTATCAGCACCACAAACGTCAGCGTCAAACTGGCTAACTTGCCCGCAAATCTTGAGTTTTACAAACCGTTTGACACGATCAACCTTGTCATGCAGCGCAGCACCAGCGTTGTAACCGATGGTTGGTCAGGTCGAAATCCAGCAGATGTTGACAACAAAGTTTTGGAGATCAAGCCTTATTTTGAGTTGTTTTCATTGCTATCAATCGTGATTGACCCGTTGGTGAAGTTGTTAGAGCCAGGAGTTGACCCACCTAATTTGGGCAAGCTCGACTTTTGGCGTGACGATGTGCCGACTGATCGTGTCATGAAAAAGTGATGCAGCAATTCAAGCATCGCTTGGCGTGGCTGGTTGTGTGCATGTGCCCCGTTGTTCAGGCGCAGGTGTGGCCTGTTATTGCATTGCCGCCCAATGTAGACACCTTCACCGTTGGCGATCAACTGACTGCCAATGGTGTGCCCATGCGCGTACGAGGGTTTGTTGCGAAGCATATGACTGTCACGCAAGCGGTGGATTGGTTCAAGCGCAGCATGGGTCAGCCGTTGGTTGAAAACAAGCTAGGCAAGCAAATCATTTTGGGGCGCGCGCAGGGTGGGTTTTACTTCACTGTACAGATTGAGAACATGCGCGAAGGTGGCTTTGGCGGTGTCAAAGGATTGACGGCTGTCAGCGACATTGCCGCATTCAATGCGGGTAAATCGCAGCAAGTCAGAGAAGTGTCGCGTTGGCTCGATCGATGGCCAGCTGGAACACAAGAGATGAACCGTATGTCATCGCAAGACCATCAAAAAACATCGGTGTACATGTCATTGCGCAACGGTCATAGCGCAGAGCTCAACCGTCTGGCATTGATTGACGCTTTGAAGCAAGAAGGCCTTTCGTTAGAGCGAGAGACTGCCAAAGAAACTCGCGCAGGCATGAGCTTGTTTTTTAAAGGTGTGCACAAAGAAGCCACAGCAACCATTGCCAAAACTGAAGCGGGCAAAACAGACATTGTGATCAACACCATCACACACCACACAGGAAGCAACAAACAATGACACCCCGTTTCAAGAAACTCACGACTGATAAATGCAGCGGTTTAAAAGTACGCGGTCAATCTATGGCGGAGTATTTGTTGCTGACAGCCGCTATTGCCTTGGTACTGGGTGTGGGCATGACCGATGAAAGCAGTGTCTTGAGGCAATTGCTGGATGCCTTTTCTCTGGCTTATCGAAAGATTAGTTTTGCTATTTCACTGCCTACATAAATTATGAAATTACAACTGAACAAAATCAAACTGAACAAATCATGGGCTTTGATGGGTGCTGCCTTGTTCATTGGCGTACTGGCTGCCTTGGGTGCGCGCAGCTATTTGTCCAATCGCATGGAGGCGATTGAGGCACTGGGCAAGGCTAATTTGGTCAATGTGGTGGTGGCCAAAGTCAAGCTTCAAAAAGGTGATGTCATTTCCTCAGAAACAGTTGCGGTGCGCCCTGTTCCTATGGAATTCGCCCACTCGAATGCGTTGATGCCCAATCAATTTGAAATCTTTGATGGCAAGCCATTGGCCTATGGTGCCAATCCCGGAGAAATTGTGGTTTGGAGCATGCTTGGCGTGCAAAAGAAGCCTACGTTTTCAGCCCAGGTGGAAGCAGGCCGCAGAGCGATCACTGTGCCGGTGGATGAAATCAATTCAATTTCAGGCATGCTCGAACCTGGAGACTTGGTGGATCTGATGTTGACGGTCAGCCAGCAAGAAAAGAAATTCACCTTCCCCGTGTTGCAAGTTGTCAAAGTGATGGCCACGGGGCAGCGTTCGGTCGATGACCCCAAAAGCGGTGAGCGACGTCAGTACTCCACCGTGACCCTCGACACCACATTGGAGCAAGCCCAAAGCGTGATTGCTGCGCGTGAAGCCGGCAAACTCACCGCGCTGCTGCGTAACCCCTTGGATGTGCAAGAAGTCAAAGGCGTTAACCGCGACATCGCCAGTTTGTTTGGACTCAACGGACAGATGCGCACCAACGCAAACGCGCGTGGTTCTGGACAGGTGCCAGTGCTTTACGGGGGGCGCAACGGAAAGATACCGCCAGAGGGGTTGCACTTGAAAAACGCAACACGCACACGAGCTGCACAGCTATCGCTTGAGTCGCCCTCGCTGTCGCCAAACAGGTCTGACATAGCAGCAGACGCACCAGCCAAAACAACCACGAACGCATCAGTCAACTCCTCTGTCGATGCATCAGCAGATGGGGAGAACACACAGCCCCTGTCGTCAGCCCATCAACCTTGACCGATGCGTCTTGAACCTTGAACCCACAAAGTCATTTATGTCCTTTCTTTCAGTTCGTGTTGTCAAAAAAACCAGCGTGTTTTTATCGCTAGCTCTGACATTTCCTTTTTCTCCTGCGCAGTCACAAAATGTCGCGCAGCCCTACAGCCCCATCCAAAAAACCAAAAGCGACGAAGAGGATGTGGCAGAAATAGCGATGTTTGTGGGTGAGTCCAAGGTTTTTCCAGCACCAGGGTTAGGACGCATTGCGGTTGGCAACGGCAGCATTTTGACGGCTGTGGCGTTGGATAAAAAAGATGTCATTCTTTTTGCGAATGCCGTGGGCACATCGAGTTTGTTCATATGGCATGAAGATGGTCGTTATCAGCGATTGAAGGTGGTCATCAGTCAGGGTGACACCTCGCGATTTGCGCGCGAAATTTCTTTATTTTTGACTGGCATCGCTGGCGCTAAAACGACCATCGTCGGCGACAAAGTCATTGTCGAAGGCGACAGCTTGGCTGACAGTGAAATTGCAAAGATCGATGAACTGGCCAAGCGCTATCCGCAGATTGTGAATTTCACCAATCGCTTGGGTTGGGAAAAAATGGTTTTGTTGGATGTCAAAGTGGTTGAGTTTCCTGTCAATGAGTTGCGCGAGACAGGTATCAAGTGGAATGCAACCGGTGGGGCGGCTGTGGGTGGTATTTGGGGGCCTGCCACGCGCGGTGACCCAACGCAATACAGCATTGCTGTGCCCGGTGGTCCGGTTGGGTCAGCGGTGGCGGGTGCTGCGCTCAATTACCCGCTGCAACTCAAAGCTTTGTCAGCCATCAATGCGGGCCTGAGTGGCAAGTTAAATTTATTGGCGCAAAACGGCAAGGCAAGCGTGCTGGCTGAACCTCAACTGTCTGCACGCAACGGTTCTAAGGCCAGTTTTTTGGCCGGTGGTGAGTACCCCTATTCGGTCTCAACCATCAACGGCCCGACCGTGATCTTCAAGCCTTACGGCATCAAGCTTGACATCACGCCAAGGGTGGATCGCAACGGTGTGGTGCGCGCCATCATTGACAGCGAGGTCAGTGCGATTGACACCAGTCTGAGCACACCCGCAGGTCCTGCTTTGACCACGCGTAAAACAAGTACCGAGTTCAATGTGCAAGCCGGAGACACCTTGGTTCTATCGGGACTCATCTCACGCAAAAATTCTGAGAGCATCGACAAAGTCCCTGGTTTGGGTGATATCCCCATCTTGGGAGCGTTGTTTCGTTCGAAACGGTTTCAAAACGACGAAACAGAACTCGTGGTGTTTGTCACACCCACCATCGTTGACAGCCAAACACCTGGTTTGGTAGACCGCGTTCAGAAAACGCAAACACGCTTGAAAAAGAAACTTGGCCCACCGCCTCACCTGAGTCAACCGCTGCAACCTCAGCACGATCTGTCACAAACATCAACTGTACAAATCGCACCGCCTCCAAAACAAATGCCAGGGGAAATGCAAACGCAGCAGACCGCGCCACAAAAAGTTGACGCAACACAACAAGACCCTGAGCAAGAAGACGATCAGCAGGACGCGCAACCTGAAGATGACGATCAGACAGATATTCAAGAGCCAGTCCAAGCCCAGCAGACTTACCAGGAAGAGATGCCATGACACAGATGCTCTCCCTCAAACTTTTGCGCTACGCGGTTTTGATTTTTTGGGCAGCGCTCTGTACCACCCAAGTGCAGTCCGCAGCCTGTGATCCAACCATGCAAAGTTGCGACCCTAACTCTGGTAATGGGGGAGGCGGTGGCGGTCTAGGTGGGCAAATGTGCAAGCCCACACCAGGAGGGAACACCTGTGGTGGGTCGAGTGTGGCCTCGCAAGGCAACACCAGCGGCACCGAGCAAGGTGCAGGCAACCCCATCAACATCATCAACGGTAACAAATTTCAAATGGAGGCGGACATGCCGGCATTACCCGGTGTGCTCGGTTTGGAGTTGATCCGTTACTACAACAGCCAATACAGCTTGCCCAATGTGCCTGCTGGCATTTTGGGACAAGGTTGGAAGCTCTCGTATGAGACTGAGTTGTATGACACGGCCTTGGGTTTGCAAATTGTGCAAGCCGATGGCACACGTTTGATTTTTCAGAAGAACCCTACCGATCGAAGCCATTGTGTGACACAAAACCCTGCCAACGGGGTAGTCACCATTCGCGAGTCGCCTCAGGGCAAAGAATATCTTTGGCATTGGCCTGGCAATGGCAAAAATGGTGGTCGCGAACTGCTGTTTGACCAAGAGGGCAAGTTGGTACAAATTACCGCGCCGACCGGAGAGTTTGTGACTTTGCGCTACACGCCACGCGGTGCATTGTTGCAAGTGCGTGATCCGCAGGGCCGCGTGTTAGACCTCAACTATGCAGACGCAAAAACCATTCAAGCGGGCAGCACTGGTGCACAAACATTTCGTGGCGTCCAAAGCATCGATAGTCCAGTGGGGCGATTCACTTACCAATATGGCAGCCCCTTGCCAAAAGACAGCAAGTTGCCTCGCACCATCACCGCCGCAAATTTGACACAGGTGGTTATTCCTACTTGGCATGACGCTTCTCAACGCATGCACGCCTTTTCTAACATTGGTCCAAGCCGTTCCAGCATCACACGTACCTATCACTACGAAGACGCTAAATTTCCCACTTTGCTGACGGGTATCAGTGTGCAAGGCAATGGCAGTGACGGTGTGTCAATGCATCAGCGTATCAGCACCTATGGGTATGACAGTTGGGGCAAGGCGGTTTTGTCGCAAAAAGCCGATGGGGTAGAAAAGATCAGCCTTGACACCCGAACGCCCGGACAAACGGTATTGACCAACGCGTTAGGTCAAACCACCACCTACAAACATGCTGACATCGCGGGGCAATGGCGATTGTTGGAGTCGCGCGGTGCGGGTTGCACCCAATGTGGGCCACCCAATATGCGTTATGGCTATGACAAGTTGGGGCGGTTAACCGAACAAACCACTTTGAATGCTCAAGGTCAGGCGTTACAGACGCAACGCACCACGCTCGATGTGAAAGGGCGACCGATCAAGATTGAAAAAATCACTTATGCAGGTGGCAAACCGATTCAAACCAAATGGCAAGTGCGTTACGACTATCCAACGGCCTATGCCACCGAGCCGAGTTTGGTGGCTTGGCCGAGTGTGGTGTCTGGCAAAGAGCGTCAGATGCATGTGCAATACAACGCATCGGGTCAGCCGACAGAAGTGACCGAAACGGGATATGCGCCGGTGGACGGCAAAACGATTCAAAGAACCACCCGTTACACCTATGACAACATCAATCGCAACAGTTTGTTGGTGGCCATCGATGGCCCTTTGCCCAATGGGCCACTCAACAGCCCTGAAGACTCTGACATCACGCAGTTGACCTGGGACAAGCTAGGCAATGCAGTGCAGACCGTGACGGTGCCTGGCGGGCATCTTCATACGCTGAGCTATGCACTCAGCACGGGTTTGCTCAGTGCAGTGAAAAACACGGAGGGCGATCACACAGAGTTTGTGTATGACACGCAAACTCGCCTCGTGACCACGCGCAGAGGTGGGGCAGGTTGGTCGCAAGCGCGTATTCAGAGTTATCGCTATGACGCCTTGGGTCGCGCCACTGAGGTGGGGCTGGGCGAAACCACGGATACCAGCAAAACTTTCAAGCCTTATGCAAGACAGGGTTTTGATGGCGCAGGTCGATTGCTGTGGCATGCCGGAGTTCTAGGTGTGTTGATACAAAACCGTTACGACTTAGAAAGCCGTTTGTTAGAAACAGGTCGTTACAGCCAAAGCATGGCGATTGAGCAGCGCGCAACCTTCGACGGCTCAGGTCAGTTGACCGGCGTGATGGACAACGCAGGCCGTCAGTGGTTGCACCCGCAAACCATCACATCAGCTGTGCACAAATCAGCAGGCGTGTCAGCACGGCAGTTACAACAAGCTGAACGGCTGCCCCTGCCGCACACATTGAAGGATGATTTTGGGCGCGTGGTGGTCATGTTCAGTGCCGACCATGGTCGCAGCCAACGCGTGTATGACGCAGCCGATCGGCTGGTGGAGATGACCGACGCCAGTGGGCATGTGGCCCGGTACGCTTACACACCGCAAGGTCGCATTCAACGGCAAAGTGTGACGCAAGCCCAAACAGGCAACACGCTCGTCACCGAGTGGCGCTACAACACACTCGGGCAGTTGATCGCGCTTGATCACCCCACGCAATCAGAGCGCTACACCTATGACGCACGCGGTTTGCAAACGGCACGCGTGGTGACGCTGAAATCGGGTGTTGGTTCAACCGATCCATCACACGAGGCAGTGACCCAATATGCCTATGATGCGCATGGCCAACTTGAGGCGAGCACTTTGCCAGATGGCACGCTTTTGCAGTATGTGCGCAATGGTCAAGGCCAAGTCACGCAAGTGGTGCGCAACCCGATTCGCACCGCCTGGTTGCGCTGGCTTGGGCAAGAGCAAACCGTTGTGAAAGATGTGACGCGAGATGTGGTGGGTTTGGCGAGCTACACAAATGGCAACGGCGTACACGCGCTCTTGCAGCGCAGCCCACAGGGCGATTTGGCGCGTGTGGTGTACCGACGAGGGCCATTCAAAGACAAACCGTTGAAAGTGTTGGAAAGCACGCAGCGCGCTGCATCGCACATTTTGTTTGGACAGACGACACAAGAAACCATTGCCATGCTCTTGGGGGTGCGCAGTGCGCACGCAGCCCAATTGCCTGCGCCGCAACAGTTGCCAGGTGCGCTGGGTTTTCCGAAAGACACAGCAGCATTCATCGATCACCGCTATCTGTGGGACACACGCGGCAATTTGTTGCACACCCAAAGCGTTGAACCTGCGGCAACGGCGAAGGGTGACATCACGCTCAACCCAAGTGTGCGACAAAGCTTCTACGCCTATGACCGAAAAGCACATTTGATCGCAGCCAGCTCTGCGGTGACCGATGTAGATGGGTCTCACCACAGCCGGTTTGCGTATGACGAGGTAGGGCGCCGTGTGCTCAGTCAAGAAAATGTCAACGACCCCAACGAATTAAAAGCAGGCACCCAAGCGCAAGACTTTCAAATCGGTACCCACCGACCTGTGCAAACGGGTGCGCAGTACACGCCAAACGGTCAACCCATTCAATTGCAAAACCGTCAGTTCGAATGGGATGCTTTAGGAAGGTTGACCCACATCACAACAGACAACGGCACAGAAGCAGACCATATCTATGACCACAGAGGTCTGCGCATCAGCAAAACAGTGACCAGCCCTGCAGCACAGACTGTGCAATCGCCAACGAATGTGACGCATTACCTGTACGACGCAGATCGGCAACCCTTGGCAGAGCTCAACGCCCAAGGACGCATCACCCGTCAATACATTTATGTGGGCAACTTACCCTTCGCGCTGATTGACACCCCAGAGGGGCAAATGCTTTCACACGACAAAACCACCTTGACGCAAGAGGCTTGGATGGTTTTGCAAGACATGGGGCATGCATTGACAAGTTGGTTCAGCGCAGAAGCAAACATGGGGGCATGGGCTTGGCTGCACACCAACCATCTAGGCGCTCCCGAGGCTGTTACCAATGCACAAGGTCAACTGCTTTGGCAAGCGCGCTACGCACCCTTTGGCGCTGCGACCGTGCAAGAAGGTCAGAGCTTGGCATCACACAACTTTGCATTGAACCTGCGCTTGCCGGGTCAATATTTTGATGTGGAAACAGGACTGCACTACAACCGCCAGCGTTATTACGACCCGCAAGCGGGTCAGTACATCAGCCCTGACCCGATGGGGCACCCGAACGGCGGCAACCCTTATGCCTATGTGGGTCACAACCCACTGGCCTATGTCGACCCCGATGGTTTGGTGCTGTTTGCCTTTGATGGCACGGGCAATAGCAACGACCAAGCAACGCTGAACGAGTTGGGCGGTAGTGTTTCAAATGTGTGGCAATTTGCTCAGCTGTACACAGACAATTTTCGATATGTTTCAGGTGTTGGCACCCGCCATCGTGAAACAGACCCACAGTTTGGGGACGATATTCAGCTGACATGGGGCAACACTTCAACGCTTGACATGGCTGCTAATTTCACCGGCCCGCAACGGATTGAACGGATGGTGGCTTATTTCAATGCCGAAGCCGAATTGGCAACTGACAACACCGCACTGATGGATGTTGACATCATTGGCTACAGCCGAGGCGGCGCTGAAGCGCGTGACTTTGCCAACCGCATCAATGCCAACACCCGCAACGGCCAGTATTCCTACACCGTGATGGTGAATGGCCAAGCGCAACTGCGTTGCCAAATGATTAATTTTCGGTTTTTGGGTTTGTGGGACACCGTGCTGAGTACCAACCTGAGTGGCACCCGTTACCAACTCGATGTGGTGCCCGGTTTTCAGCATGTGGCCCAAGCCGTTGCGCTGAACGAATACCGTGGCGATACCTTTCGAAGGCTGTCTGACTCGACAGGTGCGTTTCCGCTGGAGTCGATCATGGGCAGCATTCTTCCTGTGGGTCAAACGCGGATTGAAATGGGTTTTCTTGGCGCGCACGCAGACATAGGCGGCGGCTTGGGTGCCAACAACGAATTGTCGCGTGTGGCATTGAGTTGGATGATCGAGCAAGCAAAAGACGCTGGTGTGAAGATGCGAGAAGAGCCAAACAATTATGTTCCAGCCAATGTTGTGATTCACGACAAAAGCGACAACCAATATTGCGTGAAAGGCCCCGGTTGCAGTGAGGACCGAGAGGTCAGAGGGGGTGAGGGCGGTACCCAACGCGAAATGAAAAACACCGGCATGACCTACGACGACACCGGACAGTTCGTGACCTATTACCCCCCACAAACCAACAAAGACGGCAGTCAAACGCGAACACCTAAAAGTGATGCAAGCACCGGCACAGTCGACATGAAGAAGTATGTCGCCTGGTTGAAAAGCAATGGCTATGACTTAGGCAGTCTGAAAGTGCAATGACCATGCAACCTACCAAACGCAAACTGATGATGTCTTGCTTGTCTGCGCTAGTGATCGCGTTGGTGACGGCTTGTAAAGCTTTTTCTTCTGGACAAAACCCGCCCTTGAGTGCAACGCAGCGCCGGTTCGAGGACATGGGATTGATCTTGGTAGTGGATGCGGTGGAGGGGGCCGAGATGTTGGGGGTGGAGTTTTTTGCGGACAGTAGTGAGTTTCCGTTTTATGCACGCTCTCTACAAAAGAAAACAGGAAGAGCAATCATGGCTTTTCCTAGCGGCATAGTTCCTGAACAAGTGAGGGTAGTTTGGCGAGCGAACGATACAGAAGGTTATCGAGATAAATATAACCGCATCCGCTACAGCGCCTCAATCGTTGGCGACTACACCTTCCCAGTAGCCAGTCGCATACCCGATGAGATTGCCAAAGAAATTCGTAAACACGGAGGTGGTTTGCGGTTGAAGTTTCGCCTCAAGCCCGATGGCGTGATGTTTGGTTGGGACATCGAACGGTTTTCGGGTGGGCTGCCTAGGCACAGCATGCCGGGTGGTGATTTTTTAGAAACTTGGTACTGATGGTCTGCATCACTATTTCAAATCAACCACCTAGATAACTTAAAAGTGCAATGACCATGCAACCTGCCAAACGCAAACTGATGATGTCTTGCTTGTCTGCGCCAGTGATCGCATTGGTGACGGCTTGCAAAGCTTTTTCTTCTGGACAAAACCCGCCCTTGAGTGCAACGCAACGCCGGTTCGAGGACATGGGATTGACGCTGGTGGTAGATGCGGTGGAGGGTGCGGAGATGTTGGGGGTGGAGTTTTTTGCGGACGGTAGTGAGTTTCCGTTTTATGCCAAGTCTCGAACTGTCAAAACAAACCGAAGTATCCGGGCTTTTCCTGGCGGCATAGTTCCTGAGCAAGTAAGAGTTGTTTGGAGAGCCAACGCTGACGAGGGCTACAGAGATAAATACAACGGCATCCGCTACAGCGCCTCAATCGTTGGCGACTACACCTTCCCAGTAGCTAGTCGCATACCCGATGAGATAGCCAAAGAAATTCGTAAACACGGAGGTGGTTTGCGGTTGAAGTTTCGCCTCAAGCCCGATGGCGTGATGTTTGGTTGGGACATCGAGCATTTTTCGGGTGGGCTGCCTAGGCACAGCATGCCGGGCGGCGATTTTTTAGAAACTTGGTACTGATGTCAAAAGTACACCATCGCATTTCACGGCGTGCATACAACCCTTTAACTCAACATCATTTCCATGCTCCAAATTGAAATACTTCACCCAGACGGCAAGGTTCAGAAATTGCAAGCGCCGGACGATTGCGTGATTGGCAAGGGCGGTCAAAACGAAGTGCGTTTAGACAGCTGGCGCGTCAGCAAAGAACACGCGCGTTTGATCAGTACACCTTCAGGTGTGTTGGTAGAAGACATGGGTGCCTTCAGTGGCGTGACAGTCAATGGCAATCGCATTGACACACAGTACGGCCCCATCAAATCTAGCGACGACATCGGCATTGGGCCCTTCAAGCTCAAGGTCAGTGTGTTGGGTGTAGATGGGTTGGTGCAAGCTGCACATCCCGACAGCCGAAGTGACACGGCAGCCGTGCGCAATCACATGGCAACACAGGCCATCAAAGCATCTCGTTTGGCCGCAGAGCGGGTGCAGCGCGAGGCTGAACGCCATGACACCGTGTCGGGCGGATTTGCTTTGGTGGTCGCAGCAGACCCCAATCGCATACAGCTCGAGTTTGAATGGCGCAAGCGTATCCACGCTGAGTTGCTCAACACCATGGATTTGCGACGCCACGATGTGCATGGCATGTCGGACGAACAACTGCGTCGTGAAACGAGTGATTTGGTGCTTCAAATCATGAAGGCACTTGATAACGATATTCCGCAAGAGCTAGATCGTGCATTGCTGTCTAAACAAGTGCTAGACGAAGCGATTGGTTTGGGTCCGTTAGAAGAGCTTTTGGCTGACGACAATGTGAGTGAAATCATGGTCAATCGCTTTGATGAAATTTACATCGAGCGTCATGGTCAGTTGCAACGCTACAACCTCACCTTCACCGGTGATCAGGCGGTTATGGGTGTGATTGAACGCATTGTGGCGCCGTTGGGACGGCGCATTGATGAGTCTTCGCCGATGGTGGATGCACGACTCAAAGACGGCTCGCGGGTGAATGCCATCATTCCGCCCCTGGCGCTCAAGGGCCCATGTTTGACGATTCGCAAATTTGCCAAGCGCAAACTCAATGCTGAGGACTTGGTCAGTTTCAATGCGATCAGTCCTGAGATGGCCGAGTTTTTAGAAGTGTGTGTGGTGGGACGAAAAAATGTGATCGTGTCAGGTGGCACAGGTTCTGGCAAAACCACTTTGTTGAACATTTTGTCGAACTTCATTCCCATGGGTGAACGGGTGATCACGGTTGAGGACGCTGCTGAACTCAAACTCAACCATGCGCATTTGGTGAGTCTGGAATCACGCCCTGCCAATGTGGAGGGACGCGGTGGTGTGCAAATTCGCGAGCTTGTGAAAAACACCCTACGCATGCGACCAGATCGTATCGTGGTGGGGGAGTGTCGAGGTGCCGAGGCGCTGGACATGTTGCAAGCCATGAACACCGGCCATGAAGGCTCGTTGACCACCTTGCACGCCAACACTCCGCGTGATGGTTTGGCGCGATTAGAGACCATGATTTTGATGGCGGGCATGGATTTGCCATTGACCGCCATCCGAGAGCAAATTGCATCGGCAGTGGACATCGTGGTACAGCAAACACGATTTGCATGCGGCTCGCGCAAGGTCACCAGCATCACGGAGTTGACAGGCATCGAGTCGGGAAAAATTCAAATTCAAGAACTTTTCAAATTTGTTCCATTGGGCTATCTCAACGAAGATGGCAAGACCGGTAAGGTGCGTGGCTATTTCACGGGTTGCGATATGGTGCCCACCTTTTATGACGAATTGCGTTCAAGTGGCAGCGTGTTGGATGTTGGTATTTTCAAACCCAGCCAAGCCCACGACGAACGCATGGATGCAGAGGCCTCTGCGTGATGGACCAAGACCTTTCACTGACGGTCATCACGGTGGTGGTGGCTTTGTCCGCCGCCATGTTGGCGTGGTTTGCGGTGGATTTGGCAACTGGCACCATGAAAAAGTACCGTGCTGAATTTACCGAAAAAGCAAAATTTCAGGCGCAAGAGTTTTTTCTTTTCATTGACCCCAAAAAATTATTTGTCGCCAATCTTGCCCTGATGTTGTTAGGTGCTGTGATGATGTGGGTCTTGACGGGTGCTGTGGCGTTGGCAGCGCCGACCTTTTTTGTGTTGGGTTTGTTTCCACGCATTTTGTATGCGAGTTTGCGCAAGCGGCGTTTGAAAAAATTTGAATCGCAGTTGCCCGATGCATTGATGATGATCAGTGGCGGTTTACGCGCCGGTTCAAGTTTGAGCTCGGCCACGCAGCAATTGGTAGCTGAAGCACAAAACCCATTGGCACAAGAGTTTTCACTCATGCTGCGAGAACAGCGATTGGGGGTCACGGTGGAGCAGAGCTTGAACAATTTGGCACGACGCGTGCCCACGCAAACCACTACCTTGGTGGTCTCGGCCATGCGCATTGCCAACGAAACGGGCGGCGGTTTGGCCGAGACGCTGGAGCGAACATCCAACACCATTCGTAGCCGTTTGCAAATGGAGGGCAAGATCGAAGCACTGACAGCGCAAGGCAAATTGCAAGCGTGGGTGGTGGGTGCCTTGCCGGTCATGCTGATGTTGGTGCTCAACAAAATGGAGCCCGAAGCCATGAACATGATTTGGCATACCCCCATCGGTTGGGCCACCTTGGTGGTGTTGGCGTTTCTTGAATGCATGGGCGTGTATCTGATTCGCAAGATCACCGCCATTGATGTGTAGGGCATCCCCATGACAGCAGGTTTTTTTTGGATCAGTACTTTGGTGGCTTTGGCCATTGGTTCATCGGTGGCCATGGTGGTGTGGTTGACAAGCCGTGTGTTAGCGCAAATTCCACCGGACGATCGAACTTACAAAGATGTGCCGCCTCTTGGCTTTCGCTTGCTTTGGCTTCCAATCGTGTGGGTGAGTTTTTTCATGGCGGGTTGGGTGTCTGCCAAAAAGCAACAGGCTTTGTTGGGTAAGTTGCGCAAGGCTGGTTTGGATTACGGTGTGAACGCCATTCAATTCACGGCCGCACAATGGATCGGTGCTTTCTTGATGGCTTGGGTCACGCTGGGCTTGATGACGTCGTTCGATGTGAAAAACCAATTCGATGCTTGGCAATACACGCAAGCCATGGTAGTCGGTGCTTTTGCTGGATGGATTTACCCAACCATTTGGTTGAGCGATCAACTCAATGCCCGAAAAAAAGAGTTGCTACGCAGCTTGCCATTTTTTTTGGACATCATCACCTTGTGTGTAGAAGCTGGTTTGAACATGCAAGGCGCCATGAACCAAGCCGTGCTCAAAGGCCCCAAGGGTGCGATGCGCGATGAATTTCAGCGGGTGATGCGTGACATCCGTGCAGGCAAGGGGCGCGCCGCCTCGATGCGTGAAATGGCAGAGCGGTTGGATGAGTCGGCGGTGTCTAACTTTGTCACAGCGGTTATTCAAGCTGAAGTCATGGGTATGAATTTAGGCCCGGTGCTGCGCGCGCAAGCCGATCAGCGCCGCTCGGAGCGTTTTTTGCGGGCAGAAAAGTTAGCGATGGAAGCCCCAGTGAAGATGCTGTTGCCCTTGATTGGTTTTATTTTTCCTTGCACCTTCATCGTGTTGTTTTTTCCGATCGCCATGAAATTTATGAATTCAGGACTTTGATCGATGGCACACCAACCCATTCACATCATCCAGGCCACTGGTTTTTGGCAGCGTTTTCGTGGGCTGATGCTAGTGAACGCCTTGCCTCATGATCAAGGCTTGTTGATTCAACATTGCTCGAGCGTGCACACATGTTTCATGCGTTTCGCTATCGATGTGGTGTATCTCAACAAACAAATGCTGATCGTGAAGTTAGACAGAAATGTTCCACCGTGGCGCATGCGTTGGGGCGGCAAAGACGCGCGGCACACATTAGAGATGTCCGCGGGCGGCATTGATCGATTCAAGTTACACATAGGTGGCACCATTGACTGAACAAACATACAGGCAAAACAAAGTGACCCGTGGGTGGCAACTCTGGGGTCGCGCGTCACGCCATCCACAACGCGGTGCGGCCATGGTGGAGTTTGTGGCGGTGGGGCCAGCCATCACCATTTTGGGTATGGCGGTTTTGCAATACAGCTTGATGTTCTTTGCTAAAAACCAAATCAACCATGCAGCCTTCATGGCGGCAAGAGCCGGCAGCGTAGCGCATGCCACCATTGATTCGATTGAAGCGGCGTACATCAGGGCTTTGATTCCTCTGTATGGGGGCGGTGAAAGCAGCCAAGAGTTGATGGCTTCACATGCCAAAGTGGTGGCCGACATGCGACCCGATACGCTGCGCGTGGAGGTGCTCAATCCAACCCAAGAAAGTTTTGACGACTTCGCCAAAGACCCTAACTTGAATGCTTTGTTCAACGGCAGAGCTATTCCCAACACTGCCATTGCCTTTCGTCCAGACCTTGATCAAGTGGGCCCCACCTCAGGCCAAACCTTGCAAGATGCCAATTTGCTGAAAGTACGCATCACGCATGGTTATGAACCCAAGGTGTGGTTGTTGGGCATGATCCACAGCAAGTATTTGTCGTGGATGGACACTGGCAGAGACAAGTTTGTGAGCCAACTGATTGCTTCAGGCCGAATCCCCATGGTGACGCATGTGGCCATCGAAATGCAAAGTGAGGCGCTGGAGCAAAAGGACAGCAATGGCCGAAGTCTTTTTGTTTCAAACCCGGGCAGAGGAAACGAAGGCTCACCTGTGAACCCAGGCGATCCAGACATCAGCAACAACACGCCACCAGAATGCCTCACCATGGCTTGCACGGTGAGCGACAAGCAAGACAAACAAGATGGTTCCGACACCAACGGATCCTCTGACGGCAGCGGTAAAAAGAAATACTGTGTGGGCGCCAACTGTTCCATCTGCAATGGTTAACACACGGGTGGTGCGTTTGGGTTTGGCAGGTTTTTTGGGGGGCTTGGCATTTTTTGGGTGGGCGCCTTGGGGCTGGTGGCCTTTACTGTTGCTGGCGGTGGCCGGTTTGTATCAGTTGGTAAACACTGCGACGCGACCCCAGCTTGCGGGCGTGTTGGGTTTGTGCTTTGGTCTGGCCATGCACCTTGGTTTTTACGCAACTGTTTTCAATACATTGATCCATCACATGGGCAGCGCATGGCCGCAAGCTTTGTTGTTCAATGTGGTTGTTTTGGTTGGCATGGCCTTGTTCACAGCATTGCCATGCTTGCTTTACGCATGGTTGATGGATGGCCGCCATTGGGGTAACCGAACTGCGCTGCGCCGTGCCGCTTTGTTTGCCAGTCTGTGGGTGTTGGGTGAATTTATGCGCGCCTTGATTTTCCCTCGCATGAGTTTTCTTTCCTCTGGCTACGCACTCATAGACACTTGGTACGCAGGCTTTGCGCCGTTGGTGGGCAGCTATGGCGTGGGGTGGTTGGGGTTGTTCACATCTGCTTTGTGCGTGGGTGCATGGGGAGAAGCAAAGAGAGTGCAGTTAGGTGCACGAAAAACCTGCAGGTGGTCCTACATGTGTGTGCTATCGCTCTTGTGTTTGGGCTTTGGGTTACAGCAACAGCCGTGGGTTGAGGCGGAGCAAACGCCATTTCAGGTCAAACTCGTTCAGTCGGGTGTTGCTAGCCCGCTCAGTGCCCATGCAACATCATTCAACACTGATTTGCAAAAACTGGTGGACCAGGTCACTGCGGTACCGTCAGACTTGGTGATCACTTCTGAAACAGCTTTCCCCATGTATTGGCAAGAAATACCGGCGGTGCTGATAGATCGCATCAAAACATTTTCAAACACCACTGACAGCGCTTTGATCTTGGGCGTCCCCACCATGAACGACCAGTTCAAAGGCAGTAACAGCATGGTGTTTGTACAACCGAACCAAAGCAGTGTCGAGACATACAGCAAGGTTCATTTGTTTCCACTTGGGGAATATGTGCCTTGGGGATTGGGTTGGTTGGCCAACAGATTGCAAGCATCACGAAATGATTTGATCAGTGGCGGTTTAGATCAAAAGCCGTTTCAAATTTTCAAAAACGAAGCGGCTTTGAAAATTGGAACAGTGGTTTGCAATGAAATTTTGCTCAGCGATGTGTCGCGTCATTGGGCGCCCAACGCACATGTCTTGATCAACCCTGCGAACACCGCTTGGTTTTGGCAAGATGTGTTGGCGCCGCAAATTTTGCAAATTGCAAGAATGAGGGCGCTGGAGGTGGGGCGCCCGCTGTTGCACATTTCTAAAACCGGTGGGTCTGCCGCGGTGTCTGCTACGGGTGAGGTGGTGGGGTTGTTACCTGTTGGGCTAACAGGTGTGTTGGATGTGCATTTGCTGGGCACTCACGGTATGACCCCTTATGTGTGGCTGGGTGATTGGCCCGTTCTGGTGCTATGTGTGTTGATTGTGTTGCTGGCGGTTTACGGGGTGCGTGGGGAGTGCGCGCGTTCAGAGCTCGCGACTGATTTGGCCCCAGCAGCAGGCAGCTAAAAGCCCTCACCCTGAGGTGCCCCCACGGTTTGGCCGTGTTTGCTGCACTGCGGTAACATCGTTATTTAGCTAGTTTGATGCTCTTGGCGTCTTGATTTTCAGAGGCGCGCAACGGGTTTGACTGCGCTTGATCCCAATGAATGCACCCACCACGCTCCAACACCTGATGCAAACCGGCGCTGATGCGCCGCGCCTGCGCGAAATTCCTTACAACTACACCTCTTTCTCTGACCGAGAAATTGTGTTGCGTTTGTTGGGTGCTGATGCGTGGGAATGGTTGCTGCGTTTGCGCCAAGAGCGACGCACCGGTCGTTCGGCGCGCATGCTGTACGAGGTGCTGGGCGACATTTGGGTGGTTCAGCGCAACCCCTATTTGCAAGACGATTTGCTCGACAGCCCCAAGCGTCGCCATCAGTTGGTCGAGGCTTTGCACCATCGCTTGGGCGAAGTGGCGCGTCGCCGCACACCTGACGCCGATGCCGAACGCGATGTGTTGGTGGGTCAGTTGTTGAATGCTGCTGCACAAGCGGTGGAGCAATTCAACGCACAGTTTGACGCGATTGCAACCATGCGCAAAAAGGCGTCACGCGCATTGAAGAAACACACGGCCAACGACAACATCAAGTTTGACGGCTTGTCACGCGTGTCGCATGTGACCGATGCCACCGACTGGCGCGTGGAATACCCCTTCGTGGTGCTGACCCCTGACACCGAAGTGGAAATGGCGGGTTTGGTCAAAGCCTGTATCGATTTGGGTTTGACCATCGTGCCGCGCGGGGGTGGCACTGGTTACACCGGTGGTGCGGTGCCGCTGACTTGGAAGAGTGCGGTCATCAACACCGAAAAATTAGAAGCGCTGACCGAAGTTGAGCATGTCGATTTGCCCGGTGTGGACCACAAAGTGCCCACGGTGTGGACCGAAGCCGGTGTGGTCACGCAGCGCGTGGCGGATGCGGCAGAGCGCGCAGGTTTTGTGTTTGCGGTCGATCCCACCTCTGCCGAAGCCTCTTGCATTGGCGGCAACATTGCCATGAATGCAGGTGGCAAAAAAGCGGTGCTGTGGGGCACGGCACTCGACAACTTGGCCAGCTGGCGCATGGTCACGCCTGACGCTCAGTGGTTGGAAGTGACCCGCGTCAACCACAACTTGGGCAAGATTCACGATGCCGAGATGGCGAGCTTTGAGCTGCGTTATTTCGAAGCCGATGGCAAAACCTTTGTGCGCTCAGAGCGCTTAGACATTCCTGGCCCGTCTTTCCGCAAAGAAGGTTTGGGCAAGGATGTGACCGACAAGTTTTTAAGCGGTTTGCCCGGTGTGCAAAAAGAAGGCTGCGATGGTTTGATCACCAGCGCGCGCTGGATCGTGCACCGCATGCCCGAGCACACACGCACGGTGTGCATGGAGTTTTTCGGCAATGCGAAAGACGCGGTGCCTAGCATTGTTGAAATCAAAGATTTCATGTTTGCTGAGCAGAAACGCACCGGCACTGTGTTGGCAGGCTTAGAGCATTTGGACGACCGCTACCTCAAAGCGGTGGGCTACGCCACCAAGAGCAAACGCGGTGGCTTACCCAAGATGGTGTTGATTGGCGACATCGCGGGTGACAATGCCGACGATGTGGCGCGTGCCACATCTGAAGTGGTGCGCTTGGCCAATTCGCGCAGCGGTGAAGGCTTCATTGCCATCAGCCCTGAAGCGCGCAAAAAGTTTTGGTTAGACCGCAAACGCACAGCAGCCATCAGCCGCCACACCAATGCGTTCAAGGTGAACGAAGATGTGGTGATTCCTTTGCCACGCATGGCCGAATACACCGATGGCATTGAGCGCATCAACATCGAACTGTCATTGCGCAACAAAATTGAGTTGTGCGATGCCTTGGATGAATTTTTTGCCAAAGGCAATTTGCCTTTGGGTAAATCAGACGACGCTGCTGACATTCCCGCGCCAGAGTTGCTCGAAGACCGCGTCAACCAAGCCCGCTCGCTGATTGGCGAAGTGCGTGGCTTGTGGCAACAATGGTTGCGCGAGTGCGATGCGCTGTTCCCACAGTTGCAAGACCACACGTTGCGCGCCAGTTGGAAAACACAAATTCGCCCTGTGTTACAAAACATTTTCACGGGCGCTGAGTTTCAACCCATCTTGGAAGAATGCAACGCCATTCACCAGCGTGTGCTCAAAGGCCGCGTGTGGGTGGCTTTGCACATGCATGCTGGTGACGGCAATGTGCACACCAACATTCCGGTCAACAGCGACAACTACGCCATGCTGCAAACCGCGCACGAAGCGGTGGCGCGCATCATGGTGCTGGCGCGTTCGCTCGACGGTGTGATTTCAGGTGAACACGGCATTGGCATCACCAAGCTCGAGTTTTTGACCGACGCCGAGTTGCAACCGTTTGCAGACTACAAAGCCAAGGTCGACCCTGAGGGGCGTTTCAACAAAGGCAAGTTGCTGCGCAACCAAGATGCTGATGCATCGTTGCGTCATGCCGACTTGAGCCAGGCCTACACACCTAGCTTTGGTTTGATGGGCCATGAATCGCTCATCATGCAGCAGTCTGACATTGGCGCGATTGCAGGCAGCGTGAAAGACTGTTTGCGTTGCGGCAAATGCAAGCCCGTGTGTTCTACCCATGTGCCACGAGCCAATTTGCTGTACAGCCCGCGCAACAAAATTTTGGCCACCTCGTTGTTGGTGGAAGCGTTTTTGTACGAAGAGCAAACCCGCCGCGGTGTGTCGATCAAGCATTGGCAAGAGTTTGAAGATGTGGCCGACCATTGCACCGTGTGCCACAAATGTTTGTCGCCTTGCCCAGTCAACATTGACTTTGGCGATGTGACCATGAACATGCGCAATTTGTTGCGCAAGATGGGCCAAAAAACCTTCCGTCCTGGCAATGTCGCGGCCATGTTCATGTTGAACGCCACCAATCCAGAAACCATCAAACTTGCACGCAGTGCGATGGTGGATGTGGGCATGAAGTTGCAACGGTTTGCCAACGATGTGTTGGGTGTGATGGCGCGCAAGCAAACCAATGCGCCTCCTGCTACTGTGGGCACTGCGCCCATCAAAGAACAGGTGATTCACTTCATCAACAAAAAAATGCCGGGCAACTTGCCCAAGAAAACCGCGCGTGCTTTGCTCGACATCGAAGACAAAGACTATGTGCCGATCATTCGCAACCCCAAGGCGACCACGCCTGAAACCGAGGCGGTGTTTTATTTCCCGGGTTGCGGCTCAGAGCGTTTGTTCAGCCAAGTGGGTTTGGCCACGCAAGCCATGTTGTGGCACGCGGGCGTGCAAACTGTTTTGCCACCCGGTTATTTGTGTTGCGGCTATCCGCAGCGCGGCAGTGGTCAGTTTGACAAGGCAGAAAAAATCATCACTGACAACCGCGTGTTGTTCCACCGCGTGGCCAACACGCTCAACTACCTCGACATCAAAACCGTGGTGGTGAGTTGCGGTACATGCTTTGATCAACTGCAAGGCTACGAGTTCGACAAAATTTTCCCTGGCTGCCGCATTGTCGACATCCACGAATACTTGCTGGAAAAAGGCATCACCTTGTCGGCTGAACAGCAAGCGGGGTATTTGTTCCATGACCCCTGTCACTCGCCCATGAAGCAACAAGACCCCATGAAAACGGTCAAGGCCTTGGTGGGCCCTGATGTGGTCAAGAGCGACCGTTGCTGCGGTGAGTCGGGCACTTTGGGTGTGACCCGTCCCGATATTTCGACACAGGTGCGTTTCCGCAAAGAAGAAGAAATTCGTTTGGGCGAAGCTGCGTTGCGCAGCAAAACAGGTGACGCACAAGGCGACATGAAAATTCTCACCAGCTGCCCCAGTTGTTTGCAAGGCCTGAGCCGCTATGGCAACGATTTGCAAAACGGTTTGCTCGAAGCCGACTACATCGTGGTGGAAATGGCGCGCAAAATTTTGGGCGAGCAATGGATGCCCGAGTATGTAGAACAAGCCAATGCCGGTGGCATTGAGCGCGTGTTGGTTTAACCCAGAAAGTCACACCATGGCCGGACTCGACAAAAACACACCCACGCCGCAAGACATAACGGTGCATGGCGCGTCGCGTGTGTTGGAGGTGCTTTTTTCTGACGGTGCCAGCTTTCGCATTCCCTTTGAATTGATGCGCATCTACAGCCCCTCTGCCGAAGTGCAAGGGCACGGCCCTGGGCAAGAGGTGTTGCAAACGGGCAAGCGTGAGGTCACGCTCATCGAGCTTGACTCAGTTGGCAACTACGCGGTGCAACCGACCTTCAGCGATGGCCACGACAGCGGTATTTTCAGTTGGGAATATTTGTATTTTTTAGGCGCCGAGCAAGACAAATTGTGGGCTGAATACGAGCGCCGT
>JBEGOM010000020.1:0-36679 GCA_041181985.1 Pseudomonadota bacterium
CGATCCACATGAGTGGCGTTTCAATCAGCAAGCGACGGTCCATGCCGAGCGACAGTGCAATTTGCATGGCCTTCATGGTGTCATCGCGGCAGTCGGGGTAGCCGGAAAAATCGGTTTCGCACACACCTGTCACGATCACATCTAAATCGCGTCGATAGGCCAATGCCGCCGCCAAGGTCAGGAACAACAAATTGCGTCCGGGCACAAAGGTGTTGGGCAAACCCGAGCCTTCCATTTTGAAGGCCATGTCACGGGTGAGCGAGGTTTCACTCACTTGGCCCAACACGGCCAAGTCGAGCATGTGGTCATCACCCAATTTGCTGGCCCACTGGGGAAACTGCTGACGCATTTGCGCCAACACCTGCAAGCGCGCTTGCAACTCCACATGGTGGCGCTGGCCGTAGTCAAACGCCAATGTTTCTACGCGCTCGTATTGCGACAAGGCGTGCGCCAAACAGGTGGTGGAGTCTTGTCCACCCGAAAACAAAACCAAAGCATTGCGATGCATAAATTATTTTTTCTTTTCAGGCCACATGTAAAAAGTTGGGTAGCGGCGTTTGACCAGCTGGGTGCCAAAGCCCCATGACATGCATTTTCCCAAATGGGGCGGCGGCACATCGGGGTTGGTCACGGCAAATGTGCCTTGCACCGTTTGAAAAGCCGCAGTGGCCATGTTGAACAACAACTCACGCAAATGCGCACAACCTTTTTCGCGCCCCAATCGCTCTTCAATGGCTTTGCGCCAACCCGATGTCAGTGAACAACCGATCATGGCTTGCATGGGAGCTTGCGTGGACACGCAATCGTCATGCGGTGTGCTGGGCATGGCCACGGCAATGTCTTGCACCACCAATTTTTCATTGACCGTCAAACGAATCGACATGTCGTGAATGGCTTCGTGAGGCGCCCATTTTTTTTCGCCTGGCACTTCGTAGGGTGCAGGTTTTGAATCGTGCAAATGTGCTTCGATGTCCCATAAACCATCCTCACGCCGATAGCCGTGATAGGTGACCGCACGGGTGTGCGACAAGGTGCGAGCTTGGGCGGGTGGCAATTGAGCAGGTGATACCTGTGCGCTGGTGTTTGCGGTCATGGGTGTGCGCGTATGTGCGTTCGTCGATTCACTCATTCGTGTGCCGACGAATGCGTTTGCATGAGGCGGTCCACCAACGCGATGGCCAGAGCGCTGACCAAGAAGGTGATGTGAATGATGGTTTGCCACATCAACACTTTCTCGTCATAGTTGGCGGCGTTGATGAAAGATTTCAGCAAATGGATGGACGAAATGCCAATGATGGCAGTGCCCAGTTTCACCTTCAACACCGACGCGTTGACATGGTTCAACCATTCGGGTTGATCGGGGTGGTCTTCTAAATACATGCGCGACACAAAAGTGTCGTAGCCACCCACAATCACCATGACCAGCAAGTTGGAGATCATGACCACATCGATCAAACCCAACACCACCAGCATGATGACGGACTCGGTCAGGTGGTCCACCACCACATCTGACTTGTAACCAATGCTGTTGACCAAAGCAGCTAACGCGGTTTGACTACCCATGGCGGCTTCGAGCAAATGCACCAGCTCAATCCAAAAGTGCACCACATACACACCTTGTGCCGCAATGAGGCCAATGTACAAGGGCAATTGCACCCAACGGGTGGCAAAAATAAAACGGGGAATTGCAGATTGCAGGCTCATGAATTCAACTCTCCAAAATTCAGCGTTTTTCTGAGGACACACTGATCGCAAAGTGCTAATTTTGCCCGAGCCCACTACACTGTGGCTTATGTTGTATCAAATTATTTCACTCTTGCTCGAGGTGGCCGTGGGCTTGGTGGCAAGCACATGCTTGCTGCGTTTGTACATGCAGTTGCAGCGCATCAATTTGTCGCTGCGCATGGGCAACCCATTGGCACCTTTTATTTTCTCGCTCACCAATTGGTTGATCTTGCCCTTGCGACGCGTGTTGCCCGCCATCGGGCGCTTGGACACCGCCTGCTTGGTGGGCGCTTATGCCGTGGTGCTGGTCAAAGTGGTATTGCTGTGGTTGTGGGCGGGTGCATCAGCACATGTTTCGATGTTGATGGTATTGGCATTTGTAGAGTTGTTGCACTTGGCTTTGTCGGGCTTGTCTTGGTTGGTCATTGGCTACGCTTTGTTATCGTGGTTCAGGGGCGCTGCTGACATCGGGTATTTTTTGTCGCAATTGATCGAACCCTTGCTGCACCCTTTGCGTCGTGTGGCGCCCATGGTGGGTGGCATTGATTTGTCACCACTGGTTTTGTTGCTGCTGATCAAGATTGCAGAAATTGTGCTCGGTCATGCGGTGACTTGGTTGTATTGATTGGTTTCATTGAAAGGGCCTGTTGATGTCATTGGCTTGGATACACCTACGCTCTGCTTGCTACGGCTTCCTGACAACTGCGCTGCTTGTGTGCAGCGTTACCTCGCACGCGCAATCATTGCCCCCTGTGCAAACCATCGCGTCACTCGACGTGCCGCGCTACATGGGCACATGGTTTGAACTGGCGAAATTTCCCAATGTGTTTCAACGCAAATGTGTGAGCGACACGCGCGCGGTGTACACCTTGAACGCAGGCAACACCGTGCAAGTGTTCAACCGTTGCCGCATACAAGATGGCAGCACCATTGAAGCGTTGGGGCAAGCCAAACAAATGGGCAATGCCACTTCACCCGTGCTGAAAGTGCGATTCGCCCCTGAGTGGTTGGGTTGGTTGCCGCTGGTGTGGGGCGACTATTGGGTGATTGATTTAGACGATCAGTACCAACTCGCCGCTGTCAGCGATGCCAAGCGCGAGTATTTGTGGGTGTTGTCGCGCAGCCCAAAGATAGATCCAACGCGCTACGCTGCATTACTGCAACGCTTGAAACAACAAGGCTTTGATGTTGACAAACTGCAAGTGACACCGCATGACAACACGCCATGACGGCGGTCTGAATATAAAAGTGTTCATTTATATTCGAACAGACAAAATGTTGAATGTTTACAACGCGTTACGCTTGTTTTCTTGTGTAATGCATTGATAATTAAGTATCTCAATGCGCTCACGCACGACTTGAAAGGCAGATATGGCAGACAACGTAGTGGTTTCGAACAACTTGGTGATCGGTACTGGCGTCACGTTCAAAGGTTCTATTTCAGCCCCAGGACGCGCCGTGGTGAACGGTGATGTCACAGGCGACTTGACGGCCGATGATTTGCTGATCGGCAAAGAAGGCACCGTGACCGGCGTGGTGCGTGCGCGTGAAATCGATGTGCACGGCGAGTTGAACGAAGACATCGTGTGCCGTGACCACATCTTGATCCACAGCACCGGCCGCGTGTCAGGTTCGCTGGAATATTCAGAGCTCGAAATTCAACGCGGCGGTCAATTCCGCGGCGACATGAAGCAACGCTGATTCGATCAGCGCTTTTGGGCTTCTGGTTCCCTCGCGCGAACAGAAGCCGACCCCAACGCACTGCCTTTGCTTGACAGGCCAATGCCTGCTGGCAATAATTTGCTCACGATTCAGATTAGAAACATTGTTTCACTAAAGAAACATCATCTCAACGCAGTGAGCTTAGCCACCAGAGGTATGCATGCGGATTTTGGGCATTGAAGAAATCACTTTTGGCGCAACCGACTTGGGCCGATGCCGCCAGTTCTTTTTGGACTGGGGTTTGCAACTGGTGAATGAAGACGCGCGCACTTTGGTGTTTGAATGTTTGAACGGTTGCCGTGTGGTGGTCGCGCATTCAGACACACCCGATTTGCCCAAGGGCATTGAGCCCGACCCCACCTTGCGCGAAGTGGTGTGGGGTGTGAGCAGCCAAATTGAATTAGACACACTGCGCAACGCACTGCAACAACAACCGCATTTTGTAGACACACAGCATCGCGTGGGTTGCACCGACCCCAATGGTTTGGCGGTGCGGGTACAAGTGACCCAAAAACGGGATGTGGCCCTGCACTGCGCACAAGCCAACACCTGGGACAACAAAGGCCGCATCAACCAGCCGAGCCCTGCGTACGAACGTGCCACACCGATTGAAGTGGGGCATGTGGTTTTCTTTGTCAGCGACTTGGCCAGCACCACCGCGTTTTACGAAAAGTTTTTTGGCTTTGTGGTGTCAGACCGTTATCCCAACCGTGGCACTTTTTTGCGTTGCGCACCCGAAGGCGGGCATCACAACTTGTTCATGTTGCAACTGCCCGAACCCCGCGCCGGATTGAACCATGTGGCCTTCACCGTGCGCGATTTGCACGAGGTGTTTGGCGGCGGCTTGCACATGTCACGCTGTGGTTGGGACACCGAACTCGGGCCCGGCAAGCACCCCGTATCGTCTGCTATTTTTTGGTATTTCAACAGCCCTGCAGGTGCGCTGGTGGAGTACTACACCGACGAAGACGAACTCACCGCCGAATGGCAACCGCGCGAATTCACACCTGGCCCCACGGTGTTTGCTGAATGGGCCATCAAAGGTGGAATCGACGGCAACACCCGTCGACAAAAAGATGCAGAAGCACCGTCGGGTCGCTTCATGACTGACAAATCAAAACCTTGAATGGAGACCGCCGATGCGTCAACTTCCTCCTCTGTACCAAGAAACCCATCAACACCGCAGTGCTCCACCAACAGCGTATGAAAACTTGTTGGGCGATTCGATCGAGCGCGCGTTTTCGCAAGGCATTCATGAACTTGCCGCGTTGGTGGATTACCTCAACACTGCAGGGCCTTCAGGCCCCGATGGCCAAGCATGGACCACGGCTTCTTTCGAGCGCGAAATGGCGCGCTTGGGCCAATGATTGCGACAGGAGTGAATGATGAACACCGCAACCCTCCACTACCAACAAGACCCGATTGAAGCCACACTGGCCGCTGGTTTGAAAGACCTGTGGTACCCCGTGTGCCCCTCGCATTTTGTGAAAGAAAGCCCTGTGTCTTTGCGTCGCTTGGGCTACAAAATTGTGTTGTGGCGCGATCAAGACGGCAAAGTGCATGCGCTCGAAGACCACTGCCCACACAGAGGTGCGCCCTTGTCGTTGGGCGTGATTTTGGGTGACCGCATTGCGTGTCCGTATCACGGCGTGGAAGTGCGCTGCGACGGTACCGTCACACGCGTGCCCGGCAGCCCCGGTTGCAAACTCGAAGGCTCGCGTCAAACACGCACCTTTCACACGGCAGAAAGCAACGGCGCGATCTTTTTGTACAACGCGCTCGACCCACAACTTGAAACACCGCCACCACTGCGTTTGCCTGAAGAATTGACGTCCCCCGAGTGGTCGTCGTTCATTTGCTACGCCGAATGGGGATGCGACTACCGTTATGTCATGGAAAACGTGATCGACCCCATGCACGGCGCGTATTTGCACAAGCAGTCGCACACCATGTCCGAGGGCGATTTGACAGCTGAGTTTCAGGTGCGCGAAACCGACACCGGTTTTTCGTTTGAAAAGAAAGGCCAGCGCAACGTCAACTTCGACTGGACCGAGTGGATTGAAACCGACATGCACCTGATGCGTTTGGAAATTCCTTATCCAAAAACAGGTGGTCCTGGCGGCCCTTTCACCATCATTGGCAGCTATGTGCCCATCACACGCGATGCAGCAGGTATTTTCTTTTGGCGCTGCCGCAAAGTGTCAGGCTGGCAACGCGACACCTGGCGATTCCTCTACAAAAACCGCCTAGAGGCCCGTCATTGGACGGTATTAGAGCAAGACCGCGTGGCCATGGAACACATGGAGCCCGACGCAAACCAACGCGAACACTTGTACCAACATGACATGGGCATCGTGCGCCTGCGTCGAATTCTGAGAAACTTGGCACAACAACAATTGGACAAACAACACGCCAAGGCTTAACCAGATATGGCTTCGAACACACTGCAAGTTTTTGTACACACGCTGCGCTATGAAGCACAGGGCATCATCAGCATTGAGCTGCGTGCGCCTGACCAAAAAGACTTGCCAGCGTTTGAAGCCGGTTCACACATCGATTTGCATTTACCCAATGGCATGGTGCGCAGCTATTCGCTGTTGAACGATTGCAGTGAACGCCATCGCTATGTGTTGGGTGTTTTGAAAGACGCTAAAAGCCGCGGTGGCTCCAAAGCCGTGCATGAACAGTTGCGTGTGGGCATGCGCATCGAAATTTCTCCTCCCCGCAACAACTTTGCCTTGCACGAAAACGCGACGCATTCGGTGTTGGTGGCTGGCGGCATTGGCGTGACCCCGATTTTGTGCATGGCACGCCGTTTGAAAAGTTTGGGCCAATCGTTTGAGGTGTTGTACTTTGCACGTTCGCGTCAACATGCGGCCTTTCTTGACGATGTGAAAGCCGTGGCCGCCCATGTGCATTTGCATTTTGATGACGAGCAATCTGGCCCGCCTGATTTGAAAGCCTTGCTGGCAGCACGCAACACCGCCAATGCCCACTATTACGCCTGCGGTCCTGCGGTCATGCTCGATGCATTTGAAACCCATTGCCAAGCCTTGGGCTATGCCAACGCGCACATCGAACGCTTTGCCGCAGTAGAAGTAGCGGCCTCCAGCGATGCCAAGCAACGCTACACCGTTGAATTGAAACGCTCAGGCAAAGTGATTGAAATCACACCTGACATTTCTTTGTTGGCCGCTTTGCAAGCTGCCAATGCCGATGTCATGACCAGTTGCGAAGAAGGCATTTGCGGCTCGTGCGAAACACGCGTGCTAGAAGGCATTCCTGACCATCGCGACTCGGTGCTGAGCCCTGCAGAGCAAGCCACCAACCAAATGATGATGGTGTGTGTTTCGGGTTGTCAGTCTGAACGGTTGGTGCTTGATTGCTAAGCGTTTAGCGCTTGACCACTGCGCGTTTCACACACCTGCAAACGACCCACCATCAAGCAAAATATTTTGCCCATTGATGTAACCCGCATGCACGCTGCACAAAAACGCACAGGTGTTGCCCAACTCTTGCGGTAATCCCAACCTTTTGGCAGGATGTTTGGCAATGCGTGCCGCACGCACAGCCTCGGGTGTGCTGCCTTCGCGTTGCGCTTGCGCTGCAAAATTGCCTGCCAAACGCGCCGTATCAAACGTGCCGGGCAACAGGTTGTTGATGGTCACGCCATGGGCCACGGTGCTGCGCGCCAAGCCTGCTACAAAACCAGTCAAACCACTGCGCGCGCCGTTGGACAAACCCAAGCCATCAACTGGCGCTTTCACAGCACTCGAGGTGATGTTGATGATGCGCCCAAAGCCACGCGCCATCATGCCGTCTACCGTGGCTTTGATGAGCTCGATGGGTGCCAACATATTGGCGTCTAAGGCTTTCAACCACACTTCGCGGTCCCATTGACGAAAGTCACCTGGGGGTGGGCCACCGGCGTTGGTGACCAAGATGTCCACATCGTGATGCGTCGACAAAATTTTGGCGCGCCCTTCTGCGGTGGTGACATCTGCTGCCACCCAAGACACTTCACCTGCATGCACATCGCGCAAAGCTTGGGCTGCATTTTGCAAATTGCTTTCGGTGCGCGCCACGATCACCACATTCACACCTGCTTCGACCAAGGCTTTGGCACACGCAAAACCCAAACCTGCGCTGGCACCACAGACCAATGCCTTTTTTCCTGAAATGCCAAGATCCATCTAATGTGTTCCTCAACTATGCAACTCAATCGGCCGTGATGCGCCTCGATCGAATCACACGCGCCCAGTCAGCCGTCTCTTTGCGCATGTGAGTCGCAAACTCGGCTGATCGCATGGATGTCAATTGAAGGCCTTGTGCCTGTAGTTTTTCTAATACGGCTGGTTGCGAAAGAATGTCTTGCGTATCGCGTACCAGTTGTTCCACGATTGGCGCGGGCGTGCCAGCCGGTGCCAGCAAACCGTACCAAGAAGTCACAGCTACACCGGCAACTCCCTGCTCTGCAAGCGTTGGAATTTCAGGTGCAACAGGGCTTCGCACCGTATCTGTCACACCCAAAGCGACCAACTTGCCACTGCGAATGTAGGGCAATGTCGCAGGTAGATTGCTGAACATCAGCGGCACCACCCCTGCAAGCACATCATTGAGCGCTGGGCCGGTGCCCTTGTAGGGGACATGCAAAATTTCTGTTTGTGTTTGCGCCTTGAACAACTCTCCCGCGAGGTGCAACCCACTACCGACTCCGGGTGATGCATATGACAGGCTGTCCGGTTGACGCTTTGCCTGAGTCATCAGGTCATCCAGATCACGAAGCTTTGCTTGTGGGCTGGCAACAAGCACATTAGGAGCCTTGGCCAACATGGTCACTGGCGTGAAATCGCGCTCAATGCTGAAAGGAAAGTTAGGCATCAATGTCGGATTGATGGTGAGGTTGCCCGCTGGGACAACCAACAACACATGACCGTCTGGTTTACCGCGCCTGACTTTATCCATTCCCAGATTGCCTGCCGCACCCGGAAGGTTCTCCACCACTGCCGGTTGGCCATAGCGTTGAGACAGTCCCTCAGCCAAAAAGCGCGAAAGTGTATCGACTGGACCACCAGGCGGAAAAGGTGACACGATGGCAAACCGCTCCTGCGCCAATTGCTTTTGTACCGTTGACATACCTGTCGACGGCTGTGCCAAGGTGGCCGTGCAAGATGCAGCCAGGGCAAACATTGACAGACATCGCCAAAGTTGTTGATACGCGGGCACAAAGGGTTGAACATGTTTCATATAGAACTCCCGCCAGTTAAATTAACTCGTCGCCCAAGGCAATGGCGACTCGTTCAAGCCCCAATAAAAACTTTTTTGGCTGGTGTATTCCAAAATACCCAATCGGCCTTTTTCTATGCCATAGCCACTCATCTTGACACCTGAGAATGGCGTGCTGATCGAAAACAATTTGTAGGTGTTGATCCACACCGTGCCCGTTTGCAATGCGCGCCCAATGCGCCATGCGGTTTTGTAATCGCGCGTCCAAATGCCAGAGGCCAAACCGTATAAGTTGTCGTTGCATTGCGCGATCAAATCGGCTTCATCGTGCCAAGGCAACAACGCCAACACGGGGCCGAAAATTTCCTCTTGGCACATGCGTGCACTGTTGGGCAAACCTTCGATCACCGTGGGCAAGTAGTAGCTGCCTTTGTCATACAACGCGCCTTGTGGTCGTTGCCCGCCAAACAACACCTTGCCGCCTTCGTCGATGCCCATTTGCACATAGCGCTCGACAGACGCGCGGTGTCCCATGTTGACCAAGGGGCCCATGTGCGTTTTGTCGCTCGCGGGGTCACCCACGCGCAAGTTTTTCACACCGGCTAACAAACGGCGTTTGAACTCGTCATACACACTGGCATGCACAAACGCACGGGAACCTGCGATGCATGATTCGCCCGATGAACTGAAAATGCCAAACAACACACCCGCCACCGCGTGGTCAAGGTCGGCATCAGCGCACACGATGGTGGGCGATTTACCACCCAACTCCAACGACGTTGGCATCAACTTTTCAGCAGCCAAACGTTGAATGCCCATACCGACAGAAGTACCACCGGTGAAAGCAATCCGCTTGATGAGTGGGTGCTTCACCAACGCATCACCTACGACAGAACCTTTGCCAGGCAACACGCTGACAATGCCATCGGGCACACCGGCTTGTTGTGCAATTTTGGCCAACTCAATGGCCATGCGTGGTGTGATTTCGGCGGGCTTGAAAACAATCGCACAACCAGCAGCCAACGCAGGTGCCATTTTTTGTGCTTCGCTGGCAATGGGTGAGTTCCAAGGTGTGATCGCACCCACCACACCCAACGGTTCATGCACGCTCATGGTCATGAAGTCGCCGCGTGCGGGGGTGAGGGTGTCTTCCCAAGTTTCGCAAGCCGCTGCAAAAAACTGAAAAGTGCCCGCAGCACTGGCAACCAAGGCACGCGTTTCGTTGATGGGTTTGCCGTTGTCCAAACGCTGCAATTGCGCGAGCTCTTCGCTCTTGGCGCGAATGCCTGCGGCAATGCGATGCAAGATGCCCGCACGTTCGTGGCGTTTCAAGCCAGCCCATGCGGGTTGTTGCCTCGCATGTTCAGCGGCTTGCACAGCTTCGTTCACATCGTCAGCTGTAGCGGCATGCAACTGGGCCACCACGCTGCCGTCTGCGGGGTATTCGGTGGTGTATTGCGGGCCTGACGCATCACGCCATTGGCCTGCGATGAAGGTTTGAAGTTTTTCAGTCATGCCTTGAAAGCCATTTCAAATGGTGATGGGTGCGGTTTGGTTTTGCAAAAAACGAACCGCAGACAAGACGGTCAATGCCGATGTTTTGGGGTTGTCAGGCAAAGGCTTGCCACGCATGGTGAGTTGCATCTCACCAAAGCTGCCTTGCACATGCACTTCGTGGATGTTCTCCGTCACACTTGGGTCGGCAATCAAACGCACACGTGTGGCATCTAAACCCAAACCCGCCAACGAAATGGTGGCGGCCACATTCGCGTTTTTCGGATACAAACGTGCCGCTTCGCGCGCTGAAGAATCCAAAATCACCGCAGGCTCTTTGAGCGTTTCCAAATTCACAACATCTTCAGCAGGCGAACCACGCCAACCCAACGGAGGCTTGCGACCGGTGTAGGTGACTTGCGTCAAACCCGCCGTGCGTGCTGCGGCAATGGCATCGATGCCACCGATCGCACCGGCCAACAAATGCACTTGTGCACCGCCCTGCTTTGCAGCATCTTCTAAGCGCTCAGGCAAGCCCACTTCTGACAACGCACCGACCGATAACACACCACAGGTGACACCGCGTTGCAGTGCAGGCAACACATGTTGCGTGAGTGCGCTGTGACCTGCGCACTCCAACACCAGTTGTGTATCTGTTGGCACAGCTGCCACGGCGAGGGCAGCGTTGCCCAATTGCGCTTGCGTGTCAGCCAGCTTGCTGTCGCGCACCACGATGTGCGTGATGCGAATGCCGGAGAACTGAGCCATGCGCTCAAAGATAGAACGCGCAATCGCACCCCAACCAATGAGAGTGACATTCACAACAGAAGACGCCATGGGCTCAATCCTTTTTCAAAATAGGACCGGCAAATTTGGCAGCGAAGGGACCCCATGCGTTCATGTCCACCTCCACCACCACCGGCCCAGTTTGTGCAAAGGCTTGTTGTAACACGGCAGCAGATTGCTCAGGGTCAGTGAGTTTGTAATGTGGCACATTCAAACTGCTGCAAAACTGCGCGAAGTCAGGGTTGTGCAATTCGACATAGCAATGGCGGCTGCCATACAAATCGTCTTGGATATTTTTGATCACGCCATAGCGGCTGTCATTCATCAAGAGCACCACCAGATTGGCTCGCTCCTGCACCGCACACGCCAACTCACCCACATTGAGCATAAAACCACCATCGCCTACCAGCGCCACGGTTTTGCGTTTGAGTTGGTGTTCATGGTCGGCAATGGCTGTGCCAATCGCCATCGCCAAACCCTGACCAATGCCACCCCCCAAAGCATGCACACCGGCACGCGGATGGTCGAGCATGGGTGCACGATTGCCCCACATGCTGTTAGACAGGGTGATGTCACGCACCCACCACAACGCTGCACCCACTTGCTCAGCCAAGGCTTGTTTCAATTGGACATAAGGGCCTAAGGTGCCATCGACCAAGGCCACGGCCTGTGCGTGCGCTTGCTGCACATCGTTGATCAAGGCAGGGTCAACCTGCATGTGTCCTTCTAACAAATCGGCCAAGGCATGCAGCGTGGTCAAGGCATCGCCTTGCACAAAATAATCGCTGTTGTAGCCACGGTTGTGCGCCAAGGCATTGGCGTCGATGCGATACACATGTTGTGGCAACTTCAGTTTGTAGCGCAAGGTTTCGTTGCTGCGCAAACGCGAGCCCACCACCAACATGGCGTCGCAAGTTTGGTACAAAGCCTCGGCTGGTTTTTGCAAGTTGTAAGAGCCCAAATTCGCTGGGTGCGCCTCTGACAACACACCGCGGCCTTGCACCGACGTCACCACACCCCAACCCATTTTTACAAAGCGTTCTACCGCTGGGCCTGCTGCGCGTGCACCACCACCTAACCACAGCAAGGGGCGTTTGGCCTGTTTCAAATGTTGCGCCAGCGCTTTGACTTCTGCAGGTGCCGCCAACACAGGGTGCACAGGCAAGGGCTGCAAGTCAGCGGGCAAGGGCAACAACTTGGCTTGTATGTCGATGGGAATTTCAATGCTCACCGGACCACACGGCGGCGTGAATGCCACACGTGCTGCTTCGCGCAAAGTGGCCAACGCGGTTTCGGGGTTGCGAATGCGAAACGCGGCTTTGCCCACTGCAGACAACATGGCCAACTGCGCTGGTGCTTCGTGGATGTAGCCCAAATCGCGGTCCAAATAATCTGACTCAATTTGCCCTGTCAAATGCAACAAAGGTGTGCCTGCAGTCATGGCCTCGATCAATGCGCCTGCTGCGTTGCCCGCACCTGTGCCAGTGCTGGTGGCACACACACCCAAGCCACCGGTCACACGCGCATAGGCGTCTGCCATGTTGCAAGCACCTGCTTCTCCGCGTGCTGAGACAAACCGAATGCGCTGTCGGCGATGGAAGGCATCCAAGATGGGCATGTTGTGAATGGAGATCACACCAAAAGCGGCCTTCACACCGCATTGCTCTAAAAATCTGGCAGCAAGCTCGCCAACGGTCACTTGTTCTGCGTTGTTTTGTGGGGTCATAACCATTTGTTTTTCTTCAAAGATGACTGATGCGTTGTGTCAGTTGCATGGCCGCATCGCGCACCAACTGAATCAATGGATCGGCTTGTTCATTGGCCACCTGTTGCGCAGGCACCGTTATGCTCACCGCAGCCACCACACGTTGTTCGTCATTGAACACAGGGGCGGCAATGGTTGAAATGCCGGTCTCGAACCCCCCTTGGCTCAAACCATAGCCAGCGGCGCGATCGGCTTCCATCAAGGCTTTGAGTTGCTTCAACGAGGCGGGGGTTTTGTCGGTGTAGGCGTGCAATGTTTTTTCGGGATAGAGCTGCGTGAGTTCTTGCATCGTCAAATCAGACAACAACAAACGCCCCAGCACCGTGGCATGGGCTGGCAAACGCGCACCCACTTGAATAGAGTGAAACAACGCGCTGCGCCCAGGGGCTTTGACCACAAACACCACATCACGCCCATCGCGCACCACCAAATGCGCTGAATAGCCCGAGGCATCTCGCAATTGTTCAACCACTGGTCTGCCATGCTCGGTCAATTCCATCGACGACAAATATTCAAACCCCAAACGCAACACACCAATGCTGAGTTTGTAGCTGGCAGAGTCACCCACACGCTCTACGAAACCAGAGCGCTCAAGGGTGTGCAACAGTCTGAACACCGAGGCGCGTGGCAGTTCCAAATTGCGAGCCAACTCTGCACCGGTCAAGGTTGGTGTTTGGCGAGTGAATTGACCCAACAACTCTAAGCCGCGTTGCAAAGCAGGCACCACATATTTGTCGTCAACGGGTTCGTTCATGCGTGGGCCTTCTGCGTTGACATCGCGTGGGTAGCCGTCAGTTGCAACAACGCATTCACTGCGTCAGCAGCTTCTAAGGCACATGCATGACCTGCATTGCCCAAATCATGCCAAGGCACTTGCCGCGCTTGGGCCACTGTCTGGCAGCCACTTGCAGGTGTGATGGTGTCGGCTTGCCCGCTGGCCACCACCAAGGGTCCAGACCATTGTTGCAAGTCGGTCAGCAAATCACTTTGCGCCAGCAAATGTGTGGCTTGCGTGTAGCCCGCCACATGCACTTGCGCCATGATCGATTGCACAAACGCGATGTGTTCGTTTGATGCTTGGGGCGACAACATGGCACTGGCACGTTTTTGCGCCATGCCTGCGGGGCCCAAGGTGTTGAGGTTGTGCAAACGGTCATCGCGTTTTTGCTGACGCACGGCTTCACTGGCCGCACCATAGCCTTGCGCTGGTGCCAACAACACAAGTTGTTGCACACGCTTCGGAAGCAACACGGCGGCACTGATCGCCACGATGGCACCCAATGAATGCCCCACCAAAGTGATGGCTGATGTCACTTGCAAAACATCCAGCCATGCCCACACACGCTGGGCATAGTCTGTCGCCAAAGGTTGTGCAGCGGGCACAGCTTGCGATGCACCATACCCCGGCGCTTCCCACGCCAACACGCGCGTTGCTTGCGGGTCATGCTCGGCTGCTTCGAGTTGCGCCAGCCAACTGGCAGACCCCGAACCAATGCCGTGCAACAACACACAGGTGCGTGCAGCGTTGACCGAGCCTGCTTGTCTGAATTGCACTTGGCCCAAAGGCGTGCTCACACTTTGCAATGCAAAGTGCGACAAGCGTTCGTGCAAAGTGCGCGTTGACATGGTGTGCTCAGCGCTTGATTTTGGAGAGCGGATGCTCTGGTGGATAAGTGGGGGTGATGGGTTTGGGTGTGCCCAACATCACGCACATCAAAGCGTCTTCATCGGTGATGTTCACTTCTTCGCGGTACACGCCGGGTGGCACAGAAATCAAATCGCGCTCATGCAAGATCGATTCCCAACGTTGGCCGTCTTTTTCAATCACGATTTTCATTTTGCCGCGCAACACAAAAAACACTTCTTCCACGTCATAGTGAATGTGCGAGGGGCCAATACCGCCCGCAGGGATCACCATGGTTGAAAAAGTGAAGTGTGCTGAGGGCACGGTGTTGTTGTCGCTCGACACACCGGTGGCACCTGTGCCCATGTAGCGCATTTGTGCACGGCGGTAGCGCTCGTCCACTTGGGTTTGAAATTTCAGTGCATCCCAGTCATAACGGCGTGTGGCAAAACGCGCCACGCGCGACTCCAACCAATCCGCAAAATTTTTGTCTGCGGGTTGCATCAAGCTGCGTTGAATATCAGCTTCTGGGGGAATGTTGGCATCCATCAAACCGCGTTCATTGAACACGGGTTGATTTGCTGCGGGGGTTGACGTCATGGTGTATCTCCTCAATCAATGCATCACAAACCCGCCGTTGACGGGTAACACTTGTCCTGTCACATAGCCGCTGCCATGTGAGAGCAAAAACAACACGGTCGATGTGACATCGTCCGGCACTTGTGCGCGCGCAATCGCGCGACCTTGTTGGTAATAGTCGTGGCGTGCTTGCGGCACATATTCGGTGGCCTCCACCAAGGTCAAGCCAGGTGCAATCGCATTGACCGTGATGCCTTGTGGTCCCAACTCGCGCGCCATCGATCGCGTCATCGACATGACTGCACCTTTGCTCGCCACATAAGCCATCAAACGCGGTGCACCCCACAGCGCGGTGTCAGAAGCCAAGTTGACCACGCGTCCACTGCCCGACGCGGCCAAATGCGGCGTCGCTGCCACGGTGGCCAACCAAGGGCCACGCACATTCACAGCCATCACTTGGTCCCAGGTGTCCACCGTCAAATCTTGCATGTCTTTGCCACCCGAATTGGTGATGGCAGCGTTGTTGATCAAGCCGTCTAACCCACCCAGGTGTGCCGCAGCGGCATCGACACCGGCTTGCACAGCTTGCGGATCACACATGTCCATCGGCACATAGTGCGCGGCAACACCCAACTCAGCGGCCAAGGCTTGGCCGCGTTCATGCAGCACATCGCTGATCACCACACGCGCACCTGCTTGCACCAAGGCGCGAGCAAAGGCTTCGCCCAAACCACGTGCACCGCCGGTGACCAACACACGTCGGTTGTTCAAATTGATTTCTGAGGGGGTCATGTCAAGCCACGCGCCGTTCTGCACTGGGCAAGTAATGCAACACACGGCGCTCAGCCAACACCACAGCGTAATACGCCATGATGCCAATCACAGTCAGCGCACCAATCACCACAAACACACCTGCCGTGTTACCTTGGCCTTCAAAGAAGACCAACAAAAAACCCAAGCCCATGTTGCCACCGACCAACTCACCCACCACCACACCAATCACCGCCAAGGTGCTGGCAATACGCAAACCCGAAAACAAGGCAGGCAAAGTGGTGGGGTACTCGACCATGCGAAACACTTGCAGTCGCGTGGCTGAAAACGAACGCGCCAAATTGATCATGTCGTGGTCCATGGTGCGCATGGCGGACAACACATTGATCAACACCGGGAAAAACACAATCAGCACCGCCACCAAAATTTTGGGGTACATGGTGTAGCCCAACCACATCACAAACAACGGAGCGAAGGCCACCTTGGGTGCAATTTGCAAGGCTAAAAGATAAGGCGACAACACCGCCTCGACGCGCGGTGATATGCCCAGTGCATAGCCAATCAAAGCACCCAGCAAAGAGCCCAGAACAAAACCAATCACCACTTCGGCAGCGGTGATGCCCGCATGCCAAAGCAGCTTTTCCACCTCCCAAATACGCGTCGCTTCAGCACACACGGCTGAAAAATTTGGCAACACAAAATCGGGCACACCGAGCAATGCGGGGCCCCATTCCCATGCTGCCAAAAACAACACCAGAACCGCCAGGCTCCAGGCTGTGGTGACGATGCGTTCTCGGTTGGCGTTCATGGTGAGATTACTTTCCCGTCACAAATTGGTTGGTGTACAACTCTTTGACGGGCACTTCTTTGGGCACCACACCATTGGTCACATAAAACTTTTGCAACTCTGCCAAGCGGGCCTCGTCCATTTGACCCGGCGTTTTTTGTGCGTTGTACACATATTGGTTGTACAACTCGAAAGTTTTCAGCACCGAAGCTTCTTTGCCTTTGTGCGCTGGCACATGTTCCACATACACCTTGGTGGCTGCTTTGGGGTCAGCCATGATGTCTTTCATGCCCTTCAACGTAGCACGCACCAGTTTTTGAATCAGCTGTGGATTTTTTTGAATGGTGTCATCTGCAGCCAAAATCGCTTGAGCCATGCTCTTGAAATAAATGTCAGCTGGCAAGATGTCCACTTGCGCACCGGCATCCATCGCGCTCACTGTCCAGTCAGGCACACCTGCCATACCGACCGCTTTTTTCGAAGCAAATTGTTGCCACACGCCTGCGGGGCCTGCGGCCTGGATGTTCACATCGTTCTTGGTCAGACCCACTTTGCTCAACATGCCCAACAAAGCGTAGTAGGTGGTGTCGGTGTAAGCCAACACGGTCACGGTTTTGCCTTTGAGCTCACGTGGGCTTTCGATCTTTTCATCTTTGTGCGTCACCAACTGCGTGAGTGAACCAGCGCCCAACACCGCCACGGCTTTCACAGGAATGCCTTGGGCGCGCGCAATGATGGGCGTGTCACCAATGGCACCACCAATGACCGCATTGCCTGCGCCCACTTGCTTGGCCACATCCACACCACCTCGGCCTGCGACAAATTTCACATCCAAACCTTCAGCCTTGTAATAGCCTTTGGCCTGGGCAATCATCCAAGGACCAAACGCGGGCAATGTGCCAGGCGCAGGTAGCAAATAAGTGATCTCTTGCAGTGCTTGTGCTTTGACAGTCATTGGCAATGCCAAAGAAGCACAAGCCAAAGTTGCAACTGCCAATCGACGGCTAACTTGAGAGAGTGTGAAACGACGCATGGTGAGTCTCCTTGTGTTGGTATAAAAAAGGCTTCAATGCACTTCGGTGTTGGCATCGAGTTTGAGCAAATCCATCAAACGCGCCACATAAGCGCCCACTTCTGGGTACTTGCGTCGCTGCATCGGGTTTTTGCGATCGGGAATGTCCACCGTGATTTGCTCAACAATCGTGCCGGGGCGTTCACTCATCACCAAAATGCGGTCGGACAACGCCACTGCTTCGGCCAAGTCATGCGTGATGAACAACACGGTTTTGCCTTGCTCAGACACGGTGCGTGCCAAGTCTTGTTGCAAGATCATTTTGGTTTGCGCGTCCAAGGCTGAGAAGGGCTCATCCATCAACAGCACCAAGGGATCAACTGCCAAAGTACGCGCCATGGCTGCACGTTGTCGCATGCCACCAGAGAGTTGGTGCGGGTAATGTGCACCAAAACCCGTCAAGTGACACTGTGCCAACAACTTGGTTGACACACTCTGGCGTTCGCTAATGGCAACGCCTCTGAGCTCAAGGCCAAATTCAATGTTTTGCGCGATCGTGCGCCAAGGCATCAGCAAATCTTTTTGCAACATGAAGGCCACATGTTTGTTGGGCCCGTTCACCACCTCACCGGCCACTTTCACAGTGCCCGCGCTGGGCATGGCCAAACCCGAACCCATGTTGAGCAAGGTGCTTTTGCCGCAACCCGAAGGCCCGATGATGGAGACCACCTCACCCACTGCCACAGAGAAATTCACATCGCGCGCAGCCAACACTTCAGAAGCCGTGCCCGGGAGACCAAAACGCTTGTCGACCCCGATGAATTCAATCGCCGCTGCTGAGGCTGCCATGTCGCACATCCATTTCTCTGCTGATCGCCAGTTGTTTCATAAGTGAAATGGCGATTCATTAAAGAAATATTCTTGCGATAAGCCAAGGAGCCGTCAACAAAGACCAAGCGAGGTTGCGGGTTATTCTGCGGCAGGGCAAGAAAGGGCAAGGAGGAGCGCTACGCCACGCCTTGCCCTGTCAGTTAAACAGCACGCGGGCGCATTTTCCGCACCAACCAATCGCCCACCGGCCACAACAAAATCACAAAGGTGGCGGCCGCCAACCACATGGCAATGGGTCGGGTGAAGAACACCAAGGGGTCACCGTCTGACTTGATCATCGAGGTGACAAAGTTTTCTTCCATCATGGTGCCCAGCACAACGCCCAAAATGGCTGGTGCTACGGGAAAGCCGTTTTCTTCCAGCACAAAAGCTGCCACGCCAAAGAAGAGCATCAGCACCACACCCCAAGTGGAATTGTTGATGGCAAATGAACCCACGATGCAAAACAACAAAATGGTGGGCATCAAAATATTGCGCGCCACTTTGAGAATTTTGGTGGCCACACGAACCGTGAGCCAACCCAGCGGGATCATGATGATGTTGGCTAACAAAAACACCAAGAAGATGGCGTAAATGTTTTCGGGGTTGTTCACAAAAATCATCGGGCCGGGGTTCATGTTTTTCAAATACAACACACCAATCGCGATGGCGGTGATGGAGTCGCCCGGTATGCCAAACACAATCGCTGGAATCCACGCACCTGCTAATGATGAATTGTTGGCCGCACCCGATTCAACAATGCCTTCCACATGGCCGGTGCCAAATTTTTCGGGTTCGTCTGAAAACTTCTTGCTCATGGCATAACTCATCCACGACGCCATGTCAGCGCCCGAACCCGGTTGAATGCCAATGACCGTGCCCAGCGCACTGCCGCGCACCAAAGGCCAGCGGTATTTCTTGAGCAAGTCCCACATGCCGGTGAAGATGTTGCCAATTTTTTCAGTGGCAATGATCGGGGTCGGGTTGAGGTCGGTGATGTAGCGCAGCAATTCAGAAATCGCAAACATGCCCACCATCATCGGGATCAATTCCACACCGCTCATCAACTCGTTCATGCCAAAGGTAAAGCGCGGATGCGCGGCAGGGTTCTCCAAACCAATGCAAGCAATCAACAAACCCAACAAGAGCGAAATGCAGGCCTTCAACACACTGGCGTTGCCAATGAAAACAGCACCAGCCAAGCCCAACACCACCAGCCAAAAATATTCAAACGACGAAAACTTCAACGCAATTTCAGCCAAGCCGGGTGAGAACAACACCATCACGATGGTGCCAAACAAACCGCCAATGGCAGAAAACACCAAGCCCGCACCCAAAGCAATTTCAGCTTGACCTTTGAGCGTCATTTGATACGCCTCATCGGTGTAGGCCGCAGACGCCGGTGTGCCCGGTATGCGCAACAGCGCACCTGGAATGTCCCCCGAAAAAATCGCCATGGCAGTGGCAGTCACGATGGCGGCAATAGCAGGCACAGGTGGCATGAAAAAGGTGATGGGCACCAACAAAGCCGTGGCCATGGTGGCGGTCAAACCAGGAATGCAACCCACAAACAAACCAAACAACGCCGAACACAAAATGACCAGCAACACATACGGGTCAAACACCAACCAAAAGGCTTGGCTCAAAACAGCAAGGGTCATGTCAATTGCTCCTTACCATTGCAAGGGCATCAAAACACCCCAAGGCAGTGGCACGCGTAGGCCTTTGTAAAAGACGGTGTGAATGAACAATGTGACCAACACTGCGATGGGCACGATCCATGTTTTCTTGACCTCTAAAGCCCAAAACATCGTCATCAAAATGGTGCTGGCACAAATCAGAAAACCCAATTTGTCAGACAGCACGATGTAGTACACCAAGCAAGCGATGGTGATCACAAAATTGCGCGCATGAAAGCGCGACTGCATCCAGTCACCCAGTTCGATCCATGCCGTGTCTTCTTTGTTGCGCAAACCTTTGACGATGAGCAACACAGAACACACCGCCAGCAAACTCGCCAATAACCCCGGAAAGGCCGCAGGGCCAATGTTTTGTCCGGGGATGGTGGGGTAACTTTGAATGGTGAAAAGAATGGCAAGCGCTAGGGCCAGCAGAGCGGCCCCGCTCAACGTGTCGTTGAATTTCATGCGCGCTTACTTGGCCAAGCCGAGTGACTTCATGACATTACCCATGTCGGCATCACCCTTGGCCATGAATTGCTCAAAGCCTTTGGCATCGGCATAGATGGTGCCAAAACCACGCTGCTGCATGAAGCCTTGGAAGTCTTGGCTGTCGTAAATTTTCTTGAGGGCTGTGCCGAGCTTGGCTTGAATGTCAGCTGGCAAACCTTTGGGCGCTGCAATGCCGCGCCAAGCACCGATGGTCCAGTTGCTGCCCGTGGCTGTTTTGAGCGTGGGCACATTGGGGTAAAGCGCAGACGGTTGCGAGGCCATCACTGCAAGCGGGCGTGCTTTGCCAGCGTCAATCAGTGCGCGTGCTTCGGGCAGCGAGCATGTGACCATCTCAATGCCGCCTGCGGCCAAATCGTTCATCGCAGGTGCAGCACCGTTCGAAGGTACCCAAGGCACGGCGCTGTTTTCAATCTTCAGGTCTTTCAACATACCCGCCAAGGCCAAATGCCAAATGCCGCCCTGGCCGGTGCCAGACGCTTTGAATTTGCCAGGGTTGGCTTTGACAGCGTTGACCAAATCGTTGAGGTTTTTGTAAGGTGCATCAGCACGCACCGTCACACCCGCAGGGTCGATGTTCATCAGCGCGAGAGGGGTGTAATCTGTGGGGCTGAGTTGGGTCAAACCTGCCCAGTGCATCATCGAAATTTCAACCGTGATCATGCCCAAGGTGTAGCCGTCAGGTGCAGCAGTGGCTATTGCTGAATGGCCCACCACGCCGTTGCCACCGGTGCGGTTGACCACATTCACAGGTTGACCCAGTTCTTTCTCAAGCAAGGTGCCCACGATGCGTGCCGTGGCATCGGTACCGCCACCCGCCCCCCAAGGCACAATCAATGTGATCGGGCGCGAAGGATAGCTTTGCGCCTGTGCAACGGTGCAAAAGGCCAGCGTTGCGAGCGTGCCAACGAGTGTCTTCATCAGGGTACGGCGAATCATCATGGTGTCTCCTACTTGTTGAATGAACTGCACTTGCATTTGAATGCGAGTCAGTTGGCATCGTAGGTAATGCAGGTGACAGCTAGCGCTCGGGATTACCCCGATGCACAAAGCATTCAATTGGCTTGCAGATAAGCCTCAACCTCAGCGCGTGTGGGGCAACCCAAGCGTCCGCCAAACTTTGTGCATTTCAATGAAGCCGCCACGCAAGCGAATTGCGCCGCTTGTCTCACTGGCTTGCCCTCTAACAAAGCCAGCGCGAATGCGCCATGAAACACATCGCCCGCAGCCAAGGTGTCCACCACTTGCACCTGAGGGGCTGGCACATGTTGCAGCTGTCCGTCTTCTACCCACCAATATCCCTCTGCGCCACAACTGGCACCCACATGGCGGCTCTGCCCTTGATGCTGCTCAGACACTTGCAAGAGCGCTTGTTTCACATCTTGCAGCCCTGTGTAAGCCAGCAAACCTGCGTCTGAAAACACAGCGTAGTCAGCCAGGGGCATCAACTGCTGCAAGATGTGCACGGGTGCAACATCACCATCCACCATGGTGGGTATGCCCAGTGCGCGCGCGGCTGTCAGCGCATGCTTGGCGCCTTCAACCCATCGCACATCGCAATGCAACATGCCAGCTTGTTTGAGTTGGTCGATCGGTAACCAACTGCTGTCTTGGCTGACATGGGGGTCGTGAAACGGCACCACCAAGCGCTGCCCGTGTTGGTCAATGATGACACTCGCTTGCGACGAATGGGTGTTGTGCAAGGTGTGCAATCCCGAAACATCGAGCCCTTCAGCTGCCAATGTGTGTCGCATGGTGTGCGCTTCTGGGTCGTCGCCCACGCGCGCCCACACGCTGGCTTGCCCGCCCAGTTTTTGAAACGCACACGCTGCAGAAACCGCCATGCCATCCACAATGCGGCGCATGTCGTTCGCCAACACTTTGGCGGGGGCAGCAGGTATGTTGTCTACCTTGAAAATGGTGGTGCTGCAAATCGCACCGAGTGCAATCAGCTTTGGCCTCATGCACTGGCTCGCATGCCAGAGGCTTGTTTCGCAAGTTGTGTGATGGTCGACCAATCTTTCGCTTGCAAACTGTCGGTGGGCACCACCCATGAACCCCCCACCGTGTTGCAATTGGCCAGCCCAAGGTAAGCAGGAATGTCTGGCGGGCGAATACCACCGGTGGGGCAAAACTGCACATCGGGAAACACACCGCGCATATCACCCAACCATTTCACGCCCGCACTGCCTTGCGCTGGAAAATATTTGAGTTCACGAAAGCCCCAACGCCGCGCAGCCATCACTTCGCTGGCCGTGGCCACACCGGGCAGAAATGGAAATTGCTTTGCTTGCACCGCTTGCGCCAACTCATCGGTCAGGCCTGGTGAAACGCCAAACATGGCACCTGCTGCAAGGGCGGTATCGATGTCTTGCGGGGTCATCAACGTACCCATACCCACCGTGGCTTCGGGCACCGCTTGCCGAATATTTTTAACAGCCTGCACCGCCGCGGGTGTGCGCAACACCACTTCAAACACCGACACACCACCGGCCAACAATGCACGCGCCAAATCAGGCGCGCTGTCGGCGTCTTGCAAGGTCAAGATGGGCATGACCGGTGTTCGGTTCAGCAGTTCGCGCATGAAAGAGGTTTGTGTTTGCATGACAAACACTTTAATACATTGGGAGCCCCGGCGTACCCATTCAATCGTTATGGCAGCAAATGGAAGTGTCTTAGAGGCAACAGAATGTTGTGAATTGAACCTCCATTTAGAAAACCTAGCGACATCGCTCTCAATTCATAGACACATTTGGAATATCCCTGGCGTGATGCAACACTCGCAGCACCGTCACACCATCTTCAGCTGGCACATAAAACAAGATGTAGCGCGTCGATGTTGGCCAGCTGCGCACACCTTCGGAAAGCTCGGACCGCAAGCGCCCCATCAGAGGTTGCAAGGAAAGTGTTTGCGCCTCTTGATGAATGGCCTCAATCACGCCATCAGCAGCATCAATGCTTTCCTCAGCAATAAACAGCCATGCCTCTAACAAGTCCGTCTTAGCGGACTCAGAGAACAATACATGTGCCATTATTTTGTGGCTTGCTTCAGCCGCTGGCGGCCTTGCCGCTTGATGTCATCCACATCCAAAGCACTGACGCGCTTTGCTTTGACATCCGCCAACCCCAGCTGAATGTCAGCTCGCAGAGCCTGCAATTGGCTGGTTTGCGTCGCTTGATGAGCCTCAAACAAACGAAGCGCCTCACGGATCACCTCGCTCGCTGAACCATACATGCCACTGGCAACATGCTCACGCACGCGCTTTTCAAGCTCCACGGGGAGCGAAACATTGAGAGACACGGCCTACTCCTTGTATGGCAATTTTTGACATTTTATGCCATACAAGTCTCAAAAACTAGCCTACTCAACCGTCACCGACTTAGCCAAATTCCGAGGCTTATCCACATCCGTCCCCCGCGCACATGCCGTGTGATACGACAGCAACTGCAATGGCACCACATGCAATATGGGCGACAACACACCATAGTGTTCAGGCATGCGAATCACATTCACGCCTTCGCTGCTTTGAATTTTGGTGTCGCCATCGGCCAGCACATACAACACACCGCCGCGTGCACGCACTTCTTGCATATTGCTTTTGAGTTTTTCCAGCAACACATCATTAGGCGCAACGGTCACCACGGGCATCGCACTGGTCACCAAAGCCAAGGGGCCGTGCTTGAGTTCGCCTGCGGCATACGCTTCAGCATGGATGTAGGTGATTTCTTTGAGCTTCAACGCCCCTTCTAATGCAATTGGGTAATGCGTGCCGCGCCCCAAGAACAAGGCGTTTTCTTTCGATGCAAATTCTTGCGACCACGCCATGATTTGCGGCTCGAGCGCCAGCACGGCTTGCAATGCTGCAGGCAAGTGACGCATTTCTTTGATGTGTTTGACCTCATCAGCCTCACTCAAATGGCCTTTGGTTTGCGCCAGCGCCAAGGTCAACAAAAACAAACCTGCCAATTGCGTGGTGAAAGCCTTGGTAGAAGCCACACCAATTTCAGCCCCCGCGCGCGTGACATACGCCAACTTGCATTCGCGCACCATGGCCGATGTGGACACATTGCAAATCGTCAAGGTGTGGGTCATGCCCAAACTTTGCGCGTGACGCAATGCAGCCAAAGTGTCAGCGGTTTCACCCGACTGGCTGATGGTCACGATCAAGGTATTTGGGTTGGGCACCGATTCGCGGTAACGAAACTCGCTGGCAATCTCCACTTGGCAAGGCACTTTGGCAATCGCCTCTATCCAATACTTCGCCACGCAACCGCTGTAGTAGCTGGTGCCACACGCCAAGATCAACACATTGTCAATCGCTTTGAACACACTGTACGCACCGTTGCCAAACAGCTCAGGGGTGATGCCTTCAATCCCTTCTAAGGTGTCAGCAATCGCACGCGGTTGTTCAAAAATTTCTTTTTGCATGTAGTGGCGATATGGCCCCAACTCTGCTGCACCGCTGTGTGCGTTGACGGTTTTCACCTCACGCGTGACGGCTTTGTGCTGACGGTCCACCACCCAATATTTACCCACTTGAATGTCGACCACATCGCCTTCTTCCAAGTACAAAATTTGATCGGTCACGCCCGCGAGTGCCATCGCGTCACTCGCCAAGAAAGTTTCGCTGTGTTCTTTGCCCACACCCAAAATCAAAGGTGAGCCTTCACGCGCACCAATCACGCGGTGCGGTTCGTCTTTGTGGAACACCGCAATCGCAAATGCACCGTGCAGTTGTTTTACCGCTGCTTTCACCGCTTCAAACAAATCGCCGTTGTACAAACTGTCCACCAAATGCGCGATCACCTCGGTGTCGGTTTGGCTTAAAAACTCATAGCCTTTGGCTTGCAAAGCCGCGCGCAATTCGTCGTGGTTTTCAATGATGCCGTTGTGCACCAACGCCACACGCCCTGCTTTGGCTTGTGAACCTTCCACACCAGCACCTTTGCCTGTGCCATGGCTGAAGTGAGGATGTGCGTTGTGTACCGCAGGGGCACCGTGCGTGGCCCAACGGGTGTGGGCAATGCCTGTGCCGCCTTCGATGTGGTCCGTCTCGACCTGCGCCATCAACTCAGACACCCGTGCCGTGCTGCGGGCACGTTGCAAACCGCCTTGTTTGTTACCTAAGCTGGCCGAATGCACCGCCACGCCGCACGAGTCATAGCCTCGGTACTCCAGACGTTGCAGGCCTTGCACCAGAATAGGAACGATGTTGCGGGTAGATACTGCGCCGACGATGCCACACATAAGAAGCTCTCCAAATTGGGGGTGGCAACATATTAGGCTTGCAGACGAGAAATTTCTTGTTTATTTATTTCTATTTTTGAACGAAAATTCCATACATCCATACTTTTGAAATTTAATTTCAAATTAATACCGATATGAACCAAGAATTTCTAGACGAAACCGATCTGCGTTTGCTCAACACCCTGCAGCACAACGCCAACATCAGCAATGTGGCGCTGGCCGAGCAGCTCAACATCTCGCCGCCCACCTGCCTGCGCCGCGTCAAGCGTCTGACTGACGAAGGCTGGATCGAACGGCAAGTTGCCGTGCTCAACGCCGACAAATTGGGCGCCGCTCTGGGCCACAGTTTGACGGCACTGGTGGAGGTCACCCTAGACGCACAAGGCGCTGAGCACTTAGACGCATTTGAGCAACACGCCTGCGCAGAAGACGCCGTGCAGCAATGCTGGCGTGTGTCCCCCGGCCCCGACTTTGTGCTCGTCATTCAAGCCGCTGACATGCCGCATTACCTCAGCCTCACACAACGCCTGCTGACGCAAGATGCCAACGTGCGAAATGTGAAAGCGTTTTTCAGCGTGAAGCGTGCGAAGTTCAGCAGCACTTGGCCTGTACCCACTCAACCTTAAGCCGACACAGCCTCAAACACCAAACAAAGTGACCGCTTGCAATGGCGTGATCACTTGCAAGTCTTCTCGCTGAGGTGCGTCTAACAAATCTTTGTCCCCGGTGATCAACACCGACGCTTTTGCCACCAAAGCAGTTTCAAAAAATTTGTCATCATCACGATCGCGGCAGTACACCGCAGGTTCGCCAATATCCACCCAGCGCGCGCTGGCATTGACATCGTGCAATATGCGCTGCCTTCTTTCAAGCGTCAGATAAGGATCAAACTTGGGGCGATATAACCGCTCTCTCAACTCTTCAAAGGTGGGCGGCGAAAAAACCAACACCCGCTGTGACAGCGCAAAACGAACCAGTGTGGCTGGCACACCTTGCGAAGACAAGGCTGCACTGATCAACACATTGGTGTCAATCACCCACTCACGATTCGTCACGCAGCAGGGCTTCTAAAAGTTCTGGCGTCATGCCTGCGCGTTCTGCCTCAACAGCAGTTTCACGCAGGGTGTGTTGCAAGCGGTTGGCGTAAAACTCGCGCATCGCTTCGTAGTCTTGGGCAGACACCATCACCCCCACCACGCGGTCGCGCCGAACCACCCGCACCGGCTCGCGTTGCGCCATGTCGATGAACTGTCCAAATTGTGTTTTGGCCTCGTTGGCGGTGAATGTTTGCATGACCGCAATTTAGCACGAATCGAACGATTCGTCCAATTTGATCGATCAAGGCCTATTTGGCCTATTTAGACTGTTTCACCGGCCTCTTGTAATTGGCGATGCTGATTTGCTTGGCCCGCACCACGGTCAACGCGTTCGGCTCTGTGCTCTTGGTCACCGTCGAGCCACCGCCCACGGTGCCCCCCGCGCCAATGGTGACAGGCGCCACCAACACCGAGTTGCTACCAATATGAACATCGGCCTCGATGACCGTGCGATGCTTGTTCGCCCCGTCGTAGTTGGCCGTGATGCTGCCCGCGCCGTAGTTCACGCGCTCGCCCACGGTGGCATCGCCCAAATAGGCCAAGTGATTGGCTTTTGAGCCTTTGGCCATGGTCGAATTTTTCACTTCCACAAAGTTGCCAATGTGCACTTCGGCAGCGAGTTGTGCGCCGGGGCGCAAGCGCGCGAAGGGTCCGATCAACGCGCCTTCACCCACCGTCACACCGAGTTTTTCGCCGTCGATGTGGGTGAAGGGGTGAATGACAGCACCTGCTTGAATCTCGCAATTGGCAATCACGCAATTCGCACCGATCTTCACGCCTTGGCCAAGTTGCACTTGGCCTTGAAACACGCAGTTCACATCGATCTCGACATCTTGCGCGCAGGTCAACACACCACGCACATCAAAACGCGCTGGGTCGATGATGCGCACGCCTTCAGCCATCAAAGCATGGGCTTGTCGCAACTGATACGCACGCTCTAACTCGGCGAGTTGTGTGGGGCTGTTCACACCCGCCACTTGCGCAGCATCCGCAATTTTGTGGGCCACCACGGGCACACCATCACTCTCTGCAAAACGCACCACATCGGTCAAATAAAACTCTTGCTGTGCGTTGTTGTTGTCCAAACGCGCCAACCAAGGTTTGAGCAACTTGGCAGGCACGGCCATGATGCCGCTGTACACCTCGCGAATGGCGCGTTGCGATTCGTTGGCGTCTTTGTGTTCCACAATCGCATGCACTTGTCCGCTGGGGCTGCGCACAATTCGCCCATAGCCAGTCGGGTCGTCAAATTCAATCGTCAACAACGCCAGTTGTTTGCCATCGCACTGCTGTATCAAAGCTTGCAGCGTATCGGCCTGCGTCAGCGGCACATCGCCTGAGAGCACCACCACCACACCATCGTCTGGTAACAAAGGCACCGCTTGTTGCACCGCATGACCGGTGCCGAGTTGTGGCATTTGACGTGCAAAACGCAAGGTGTTTTTGGCATCGGCCGAAGTCAATGCCGCTTCGACTTGCTCGGCACCATGCCCAGTGATGACGATGGTGTGGCGCGCTTGCAATTCGCGCGCGGTGTCAATCACATGCTGCACCAAAGCCTTACCCGCCAAACGGTGCAAAACTTTAGGCATACTGCTCTTCATTCGGGTGCCTTTGCCGGCAGCCATGATCACCACATCCAACGCTGTCATGTCATTCATCCTTTTATTCCGCAGAATTATCCGCCATGTGTGCCTGGGTTTGACAGGCGTCGCCCTGCTCTTGCTGGCGGGCTGCAGCACCCTCAAATTGGTCTACAACCAAAGCGATGATTTGCTCTATTGGTGGGTCGACGGCTACGCCGATTTGCAAGACGAGCAAAAACCTTTTGTGCGCAACACACTGAACGATTTGCAAAAGTGGCACCGCCAACAACAACTGCCCGAATACATGGTGTTGTTACAAGACATCCGCAACCTGGCCCCCAATGACATCACGCCCCAGCAAGTGTGCGTCATGACTGAGAAGATGAAAACCAGCTTCATCACGCTGCTGCGTCATGTTGAACCGGCAAGCACACAACTGGTGACGCAACTCAACGCCGATCAACTCAAAAGCATTCGCAAACGCTATGACAAAACCAACAAAGAGTGGCGTGAAGATTGGTTAGAAGGCAGCGACGAAAAACGCATGCGCTACCGCGTCAAACAAGCCCTGAACCGTTTGGAAGATTTTTATGGTCGTCTCGATGCACCGCAACGCGAGGTGTTGCAGCAGTGGTTGTCCGGCTCGTCTTTCGATGCACGCATGAGTTATGCCGAACGCGAACGCCGCCAAGCCGACAGCTTGCAAACCATGCAGCGCATGGCCCAAATGGGCACGGCTAATGCCAACACGCAAAGCCAGTTGCGCGCTTGGGTAGACCGCGCATTTCAGTCACCCAACGAGCGTTACCTTGCCTACAGCCAAACCTTGACACAAGAAAACTGCGAAGGCTTTGCCAAGTTGCACAACAGCACCACACCTGCACAGCGTCAGCGTTTTGTAGAAACGCTGAAAGGCTACGAAAACGATTTACGAACGTTGATCGCTCAGAAAAAATAAAAGCCTGCTGAATCGCTTCAGCAGGCCTCTGTCTCAAGTCACATTGAAAGTGATCAGGCTTGCAAAGCCGCCCACATTTCTTTGTCGCGCTCAGCCGTCCAAATGCGTGGGTTTTTGATGCCCTTGGCTTCGTCGTACGCACGGCTCACATCGAACGGCAAGCAATGTTCGTAAATAAACACATGGCCAAAAATCGGGTCCATGCTCTTGCGTGTGTGCGCCATCGAGGCTTTCAAATCCAGCCCTTGTGCAGCTGCTTCTTTGCCGCAGCGGAATAAAGTTTCGACCCAACGCTTGGTGTAGTCGAGCGCTTTGTTCACATCGGCTTGGCCCTTCATGGCTTCGCCACGACCAGGCACGATGGCCTCCGCTTTCAACGCACGCAAAGCCTCTAGCGTGGCGGGCCATTCTTCAAGTTGCGCGTCACCGGTGTACACACCGGCTTCGTACTCCACCAAGTCGCCACTGAACAGCACTTTTTCTTCTTCCACCCAGGCGATGGTGTCACCGCGTGTGTGGCCTGGGCCGGGGTGCCATATTTCGACTTTCACGCCACCCAAATCGACCGTCAATGAACCTTGTCTGCCGGGTTTGCCGTCACCAATCACCATGGTGGGCCATGTCAAACCCGGAATGCCTTCCACGCCACGGAACAAACGCGGAAAGCGCTCAATTTCGCTTTGCATGTCTTGCGCACCACGCTCAACAATCAATTCATACGTGCCACGGCTGGCAATGATTTCGGTCGCACCCTCTGCGGCATACGCACTCGCACCCAACACACGCACCGCGTGGTAGTGGGTCAACAACACATATTTGATGGGCTTGTCGCTGACGGTGCGAATTTTGGCAATCAAATCACGCGCCATGTCGGGCGTGGCAGTGGCGTCACTCACCATGATGTATTTGTCACCAATGATCACACCCGAGTTGGGGTCGCCCTCTGCTGTGTACGCCCAGCAATGTTTGCTCAACTGCTCGAAGGTGATTTTTTTGTCAGCCAAGTCCGCTTGGCTCGCAAATGCTTTGGTCGGTGCGTTAGACATATAACGATGTCTCCTTGTATGTATGTGAAACCGTTTTGGGTCGTTGCGCTGATTTTAACTAAACGAAACGCATTACGCATTGTTGAATATTTAATTGGGATCTGACCCCGATTCTTTAATTGGGGTCAGATCCCAATTAAATGAACCCAATTCATTGCCCATCAATTCAGCCCCCGCTCCAACATGGCAATCACTTCGTCAGCAAACGCGGTGTAACTGATGGGCCCATCGGGGCGCAGCCAGGTGAAGGTCCAGTTGATCATGCCAAACAACATCATGGTGACCGCGGTTTGGTTGGTGGCGTTCATGCGCGCAGGGTAAGCGCGTTTCAAAAATCGGGTGAAGGCGGCCACCACATCGCGTTGGCGGGTGACGATCAAGGTGCGTTGTTCTTCGCCTAAAAACTGCGTATCGCTGAGCAAGGCCACATGACGGGTGGCCGAGCTTTCGTACTCTTGCAAAAAGCGACGAATCAATTCGTGCAACGCGGCACGGTCGTCTAAGTTGCGGCGCTCGGCCACCGCTTGCGATTCACCAATCAGCGCCAGCAAGCGTTGGGTGTAGCGATCGAGCAAGTCAAACAAAATGGCTTCTTTGCTGTCGTAATAGTGGTAGAGCCGCGCTTTTGATGTGCCCCCCGCCGCGGCAATCGTGTTCATGCTGGTAGCGGGGTAGCTGGCATCGGCAAAGCATTGCGCGGCGATGTCCAAAATTTCATCGCGCTTGAAATCATGCGTGGCTGATTTGGGGCGTGCCATCGGGTTAACTCAGGGGCCACACCACGCCGTTGTCGTTCAACAAAGCGTCAAGCGGCATATCGTGCGCCTCGGGCATGAGGTCGGGCAAAAACCCATGCGTGAAGCCTAAGCCCACGGTGAACGGCTTGGGTTGCAAGGTGGCCAATGTGCGGTCATAAAAACCGCCGCCATAGCCCAAGCGAAAACCGCCGGGGCCATAGCCCACGCAAGGCACAAACAACAGCGTCGGAAAAATCACCTCGGTGTCTTTGGGCTTTGGAATGCCATACGCATCTTCTTCCATCGGGCAACCGGGGTACCACGCATGAAAAGTGAGCGTTTTGTGCGCCTTGTCGACCACCGGCAAACCAATGCGACGCAGCTGTGGTTGGTCCAACAACTCGCCATCTTCTTTCCAGCGGTGCAAAGCGGGCAAAGGGTCAAACTCGCCTTTGATGGGCCAGTAAGCACCAATGACGGTGTCGCTGCGACCGAACAACCAAATGCGCATCACGCGCTGCAACATATCGGCCCGCTCCAGCCGGTCGGGCAAATTCAAACGCTCTTCAATGAGCTGCTGGCGCAAGGTTTTTTTGTCCACGGATAATCTAGCAATGCAGTTTCGAATCATTGTGTCATTGTTTGCCAGCGTTTTGACCACGCTGGTGTTATCCCTCACCCCCGCCGTGGCCGCGCCGTCCAATGCTGACAGCAAGCAAGACGATGTCATTTCCGACATGGCCCAAGCCTTCAAACGCGGCGACCGCAAACGCCTGAGCGCGTTGTTGCTCCAAGCCAAAGGCCATCTGCTCGAGCCTTGGGCAGCGTATTGGGAAATGAAAGCACGGCTCGACGAAGCCAGCCACTCAGAAGTTCGCGCCTTTTTAAGCCGCTTCGAAGGCACTTACCAAGAAGACCGTCTGCGCAACGACTGGTTGCTCTTGCTTGGCCAACGGCGCGACTGGAGCAACTTACAGAGCGAACACCCCCACTACCGCATGCGCGATGACCGCGAGTTGCGCTGCTACATCCTCACCGTTGAACTGCTCGAAAAAGGCCCGCAAAAAGTAGGCGTCGCCGTGGCCGACGAGGTGCGCAAAAACTGGATGGCCATGCGCGAAGCCGACGACGGTTGCACCTTGGCCGCTGACCGTTTGTACGACCACAAATTGTTCAATGCACTCGACATTTGGCGCAAAGCGCGTTTGATGATCGAGCACAACCGCCCCCGCACCGCCCGCAACGCAGTGCAAATCGTCGCGCCTGATGCAGCGAATGTGGTGCAAGATGTGTACAACAACGCCAGCAAATTTTTAAGCAAACACATTGCCGCACCACAAAAAGTGCGACAAGAGTTGGTCGTCATGGCCTTGGTGCGCATTGCCACTTCTGAGCCAGACACCGCAGCCAAATTGATGCGCACCAAATGGCAACCCCACCTCACCAGTGAAGAACGCCATTGGGTGTGGGGCGTGATTGGTCGCCAATCTGCCATGCGGTTGGACGGCGACGCACTCGATCACTTCGCGCAAGTGGCGCACGACAAAGACCTCAATGACGACATGCTGGGTTGGAAAACACGCGCTGCCTTGCGCGCTGGCAACACACCCAAATGGCCAGTCGTAGAGAGCAGCATTCAAGCCATGAGCGCCGAAATTCGCAAAGACCCCACTTGGGTGTATTGGTACGCACGCGCTTTGTTGGCGCGTAAGAAAACCACGCCACAAGTTCAACAAGAAGCCAACGCTTTGCTGGAGAGCATTGCTGGCGTGAAAGGTTTTTACGAACAACTCGCACTCGAAGAGTTGGGTCGCAAAATCACCGCACCTGCTCGCCCACCCGCTCCCACCGCTGAAGAAATGGAAGTTGCCCGACGCAACCCTGCTTTGCAACGCGCGCTGTACGCCATCAACATGGGGTTGCGTTCAGAAGGTGTGCGCGAATGGAACTACGCCACCAGTTTGGTCAATGCGCAAGGACAAATGGGAAGCATGAGTGATCGCGAATTGTTGGCCGCTGCACAACTCGCGTGTGAACAACAAGTGTGGGACCGTTGCATCAACACCAGCGACCGCACCAAGCTTGCCCTCGACTTTGAACAACGCTTTCCCATGCCCTTCAAAGACGCTGTCATTGCCCGCGCACGCGCCATCGACCTCGACCCAGCGTATGTGTACGGCTTGATCCGTCAAGAAAGCCGCTTCATCATGGATGCACGCTCGCATGTGGGCGCATCTGGCCTGATGCAAGTCATGCCCGCCACCGCCAAATGGACCGCACGCAAAATGGGTTTGACCAACTTCACACCCAACCAAATCAATGACCGCGACACCAACATCGCTATTGGCACAGGCTATTTGAAATTGGTGCTCGACAGCTTCGAAGGCTCCATGCCATTGGCCGCAGCTGCTTACAACGCAGGGCCCAGCCGCTCACGCCGCTGGCGTGCCCCTGACAGTGGCACAGGCCCTGTTTTAGAAGGCGCGATTTGGGCCGAGAACGTGCCCTTCAATGAAACCCGTGACTATGTGAAAAAAGTGTTGTCCAACACCACCAACTACGCCGCCATGATTACCGGGCAGCCGCAGTCGCTCAAAGCGAGGTTGGGACAAGTGGGTCCAAGGGATGCGAGCGCACCGGCTGAAAATTTGGATTTGCCTTGAAGTGAAGTTGATTACTCAAGCAATAGCGCTTTGTGAAGTGATAGCGCATTGCTTAGAGTGAATCACATCCCCTCAAGCCAACCACGGGTTCAACAAAGCCACCCCTGTTTTCTCAAAATCAGCCACATTGCGTGTCACTACCGTGAACTTGTGCTCAAGCGCCATGGCCGCAATCATGGCGTCACGCGCTGAACGCGGATCAGGCACATGCAAGGCCGCACACACCGGCGCCGTGTTTTGCGTGAACGGCAGAATTCGTCCCTCAAAGGCCGCGCAAACCCCCGTCAACCAAACCCTCAGCGCAGCACCTTGCGACGGCACTCGTCGCTCCAACATTTGAATGCCCAGCTCCAGCTCAAGCGCCGTGATGGCAGACAAGAAAAGCGTGTGACTCGGTTGGTCTGCGGCCCAGCGACGCACCGCAACGGACGCATTGGGCTTGCCGCGACGCAACTCGGAAATGACATTGGTATCCAACACAAACATGGCGCACCTTAATCGAAAGATGCGCCTTCGATGCCAAGCTTGAGTCGCGGTGGATGGAAGTCGATCCCATCGCCCCCTGGAATGCCGTCCATCACCTCGAGCAATGAGGGCGCCTGTTTGCCAGCCATGCGGTTGTAATCATCGATCTTGAGCAAAGCGAATGCCGGGCGGCCTCGGTCGGTGATGAACACCGGCCCGTCCTCTGCTGCGCGTTTCGCGGCCGAAACATCCCGGGTGAAATCACGGCTTGAGAAAGTGTGAATGCCCATGGTTACTCCTTTTGCCACTCAATGTTTGTATGTTATGACAAATTATGCAAGTCTTCAAGGTCAGCAATGCATCTCATTCAGCGCCTAGACCTATAGAGAGAAAAGGTTTTTCTCCACCCAACCCTTGAAATCCCCCCGATTGACCCTAAAATTAGCACTCAATGGATGAGAGTGCTAACAACGCGTTTAGACCTCCGCCAGCATGAACCGGCCTTTGTTTTTACAAAAAGGCCATGTTTTCAAACCTTTAGTTCCTATTTGGAGATGCAATGAAACTTCGTCCTCTCGGCGATCGCGTGATCGTGAAACGTATCGAAAGCGAAACAAAAACCGCCTCTGGCATCGTGATCCCTGATTCCGCTGCTGAAAAGCCCGATCAAGGTGAAGTGTTGGCCGTGGGCCCAGGCAAGAAAAACGACAAAGGTGATGTCGCTGCCATGAATGTGAAAGTCGGCGACCGCGTGTTGTTCGGCAAGTACAGCGGCCAAACCGTCAAAGTTGACGGCGAAGAGCTGTTGGTCATGAAAGAAGAAGACCTGTTCGCGGTCGTCGAATAACTAATTGAATTAAGGAGCTATCAAAATGGCAGCAAAAGACGTAATTTTCGGCGGCGAAGCCCGCGCACGCATGGTTGAAGGCGTGAACATTTTGGCCAACGCGGTCAAAGTGACTTTGGGCCCCAAGGGTCGCAATGTGGTGCTCGAGCGCTCTTTCGGCGCCCCCACCGTGACCAAGGACGGTGTGTCCGTGGCCAAAGAAATCGAACTCAAAGACAAGTTGCAAAACATGGGCGCTCAGATGGTCAAGGAAGTCGCTTCCAAAACCTCTGACAACGCCGGTGACGGTACAACGACTGCTACCGTGTTGGCACAAGCCATCGTGCGCGAAGGCATGAAGTATGTCGCCGCAGGCATGAACCCCATGGACTTGAAGCGCGGCATCGACAAAGCTGTGACCGCTTTGATCGAGCAATTGAAAAAGGCTTCTAAGCCCACCACCACCAGCAAAGAAATCGCCCAAGTCGGTTCGATCTCTGCCAACAGCGACAGCAGCATTGGTGACATCATCGCCAAGGCCATGGACAAAGTGGGCAAAGAAGGCGTGATCACTGTGGAAGACGGCAAGTCACTCGACAACGAGCTCGACATCGTCGAAGGCATGCAGTTTGACCGTGGCTACTTGTCACCCTACTTCATCAACAACCCCGAAAAACAAGCTGCTTTGCTCGACAACCCCTTCGTGTTGTTGTTCGACAAGAAAATCAGCAACATCCGCGACTTGTTGCCCACACTCGAAGCCGTTGCCAAAGCAGGCCGTCCTTTGTTGATCATTGCTGAAGAAGTCGAAGGCGAAGCCTTGGCAACTTTGGTGGTCAACACCATCCGTGGCATCTTGAAAGTGGTGGCTGTGAAGGCCCCTGGTTTCGGCGACCGTCGCAAAGCCATGTTGGAAGACATCGCCATCTTGACCGGCGGCAAAGTGATTGCCGAAGAAGTGGGCTTGACACTCGAAAAAGTGACCTTGACCGACCTCGGCCAAGCCAAGCGCATCGAAGTGGGCAAAGAAAACACCATCATCATCGACGGTGCAGGCGCTGCTGCTGACATCGAAGCCCGCGTGAAGCAAATCCGCGTGCAAATCGAAGAAGCCACTTCTGACTACGACCGCGAAAAACTGCAAGAGCGCGTGGCCAAGTTGGCTGGCGGTGTTGCCGTGATCAAAGTGGGCGCAGCCACCGAAGTCGAAATGAAAGAAAAGAAAGCCCGTGTGGAAGACGCATTGCACGCCACACGCGCTGCTGTGGAAGAAGGCATCGTGGCCGGTGGTGGCGTCGCTTTGTTGCGCGCACGCCAAGCTGCTGGTGCCATCAAAGGCGACAACGCTGACCAAGAAGCCGGTATCAAACTGGTGTTGAAAGCCATCGAAGCGCCTTTGCGCGAGATCGTTTACAACGCTGGTGGCGAGCCTTCTGTGGTGGTGAACGCTGTGTTGGCCGGCAAAGGCAACCACGGCTTCAACGCTGCCAATGACACCTATGG